>JAVSGI010000005.1:2757500-3057500 GCA_032334235.1 Paracoccaceae bacterium Fryx2 | reverse complement strand
AGGCGGGCGGCCAGTCGATCGGGCTGAACATCGTGCTGCCGCATGAACAGGCGCCCAACACCTTCGTGACCCCCGACCTGACCTTCAACTTCCACTATTTCGCCATCCGCAAGATGCACTTCCTGATGCGCGCCCGCGCGATCTGCATATTTCCCGGCGGCTTCGGCACGCTGGACGAGATGTTCGAAAGCCTGACCCTGATCCAGTCCGGGCGGATGAAGCCGGTGCCGTTCCTGCTGTTCGGGCGCGACTACTGGGAAAGGATCGTCAACTGGCGGGCCCTCGCCGAAGCGGGCACCATTGCCGAGTCCGATCTGGACCTGTTCCACTTCGTCGAAACCGCCGAAGAGGCGATGGCCGAGATCGACGGCTGGGAAACCGCCTGCTGACCCGCTTTCACCTTTGCGCAAATATCCCACGGGGGAGCGCGGCCCGCAGGGTCGCGCCGGGGGTGTGAAACCCCCGTCCGCCCGCGGTCACGCGCGCGGCGTCGGCAGCGGGGGTGGCAGCGGGGGTGGCAGCGTCCCGCGCAGCCAGTCCGCCTCGAACGCCAACCGGTCGCAGCCGGCAAAGCGCGCCATGCGGTCCAGCTCGGCCTCCAGCCGACCCTGCCGTGCCGCGCCCCACTTCATCCCCGGTTCCGGCCACAGCGCCCGCACCCGCAAGGTGCCCGCATCGCGGAACGCCTTCATGTCGATCCGCGCCACGATCCGGGCCCCTTCCAGCACCGGAAACACGTAGTAACCAAAACGGCGCTGCCCTTGGGGCACGAAAACCTCGATGCGGTAGTGAAAGCCGAACAGCCGTTCCGCCCGGTCCCGGTCGCGCAGCGCCGGATCGAAGGGCGACAGGATGCGGATGCGGCCGGGCGGTTCGGGGGCAGCCTCCGCTGCCGCCAGCACGTCGGGCCGCGCCAGGCAGCGGCGCAGGCTGCCGTCGTCGCCCTCGACCGCGATCTCGATCACCTCGCCTGCGGCCAGCGCCGCGCGGCACCAGTCGCGCGCCTCGATGGGCGACACGGCGTTCCAGTAGGCGGCGATCTCGCCCGGCGTGGCGAAGCCGAGGTGATCCAGCGCCGAGGCGCAGGCCCAGCCGACCGTTTCGGCAGGGTGCGGCTGTGCTGCGCGATGCGCCTGCGGGATCACCCGTTCGGTCAGGTCATAGACCTTCTGGAAACCGTCACGCCGACAGATCGCCAGCGCGCCGGTGCGCCACAGCCATTCCAGTGCGGTCTTCGACGGATGCCAGTCCCACCAGCCACCCTTGCCCCGCGATTCGCCCATGCCGACATCGGACGAAGTTACCGGGCCATGATCGGCGATCCGGGTCAGGATCTCGTCGAACTTCGCCTCGTATCCCTCGCGGAACCATTTGCGCCAGTTCTGGTGCAGCCGGTCGGCGTCGCGGGCAAAGCGGTGCTGCCAATGCGGGTAAAGCCCCACAGGGATGATGGAGGCGTCATGCGTCCAGTGCTCGAACAGCCCCCGGTCGCGTTCGAGCAGCGGCTTCAGGTTTTCCGGGCGATACCCAGTCCGGCGCGCGGCAAGGATCATGTGATGCGCCCGCTCCACCGTGGTGATGCTGTCGACCTGCACGAAGCCGATGCGCGCGATCAGCGCCGCCAGCGCCGCGCCGGTGGCGGGGCCCGAGGGGCGTTCGGCCAGCCCGTGCCGGTCAAGGAACAGGCGGCGGGCGGCAGGGTTGGAAAGCTGGGGCAGGCTCATGCCACAGGGGTAGCAGGCGGGGGGCAGGCGTCAATGGGCTGCACGGACCGCCGACCGCCGGGTCGCCGCCCGTTTTGCCGTGATATGCTGATTTCACGCGGCTTTCGCGGCTGGTGCGCCGCTGCCGACTTCAGGGAGTGGTGAGCGGGGGGGGGTTCGAACCCCCGACCCCATGATTAAAAGTCACGTGCTCTAACCAACTGAGCTACCCGCCCTCACCGTCCCGAATTGCGGTCACCGACCGCTTTCCAGCATCGCTTCCGAACTGAGTCTCCGTCAGATCCGAGCCGAGCGCCCTTTTCCGGAGAACCCGACACCTGTTCATTCGCCGGTTCAGGCGAAGGCACGGTCGCGATGCCGCTTGCTAGAAAAAGTCGCGGGCAGGGTCAAGCGGAAAAGGCGCATCCCGGGCGAATAAGATCGCCTGCCCGGCAATCCTGTCATGATCCTGTGGGAATCTGGAAGTGGTGAGCCGTGGCGGGTTCGAACCGCCGACACGCTGATTAAGAGGCCGATGATACCATTGTTTTCACAGCGTCTTTTTCCCAAACGTGAGGAAAACGACCCGTGGGAAATCAAACGATTATCTCAGGATTCCCAACCGATCTTGACGACATCCTGGGGCCGCCACGAAGGCCGGAAATGCAAAACGCCGCCCCGGCTGGAACCCGGAACGGCGTTGAAAATGCGGCGGCATGGAAAAATCGCCAAGATCAGCATAGCACGGACCTTGATGCGATTCTAGGGCCGCGTGATTCTGCGCTAGATAATCCTCTTACCGTTTCGCTCTTCGGCAGCGTGACCGATACGCGCCCCAAAGTGGAACCGCTGACCCTTCGCCAGCTTGTCGACCGCATGGGCCGCGCCACCGCCCCCACGAAGGCGGCACTGCCCATGGTAAAGCTTGGGCTCTTTGAGGGCGGCCGCAAAGCGGAGCATGTCAAACACTTCGCGGGCGTCATGGGCGATTACGACGCGGGCAAGATGACGCCGCAGGAAGCTGTGGAACGGCTCCGCATCGCCGGGCTTGGCGGCGTCGTCTACACCTCTTCCCGCCACACACCGGCCGCGCCCCGTTGGCGCCTGTTGCTGCCGTCATCCCGACCGATGACCGCAGAAGAGCATCGGGCAGCGGTGGAGCGTGCCAACGGGGCGCTGGGTGGCGTCCTGGGCGGCGAGTCATTCGATCCAGCCCGCTGCTACTTCTACGGGCAGGCTCGCGACGCGCTGCCGGTTGAGACGTTCGCAATCGAGGGCCGCACCATTGACGCGGCGACCGATCTGCCGCGCATCGGGAAAGGCGGCACGGCACAGCTCGAAATGTCCGACCTTGGGGACCTGCTGGGGCAACCGCTGCCTGCGCCTGCCGAAGACTATGACGACCTTTGGTTTCAGCCGGAACCCGATTGGCCGAAGATCCGTGGCGCGCTACGGCTGATCACCGATGCATCCGACCGGCAAATTTGGCTGGAAATTGGACAAGCCCTGCACCACGAAAGCCGCGGCAGCGAAGAGGGCTTTTCGATCTGGTGCAAGTGGTCGAAACGCTGCCCGACGAAATATGACGAAAAGAGCCAGCGCCGGACTTGGGCCAGCTTCGGGAAGCGCACCGGCGAAGGCATCGGAATCGGCACGCTCTATCATCATGCGAAAGCGTATGGCTGGGGCCCCGAGGCCGCGGAACCCGTTGCACCCGCCAAGCCGTCGCGTCTCGCCTTCCTGACACCGACGCAATGCGAGGCCGCCCCGTCGCGCGGCTACGTCATCAAGGGGCTTGTGGCACCGGGCGACGTGGGCTGCATCTTCGGCGCACCGGGCGCAGGGAAGAGCCTGCTGGCGCCCTTCCTGGGCTATGCCGTGGCCCGTGGCGCGGAAGCCTTCGGCATGCGGACGAAGCCGGGCAGCGTCTTCTATGTCGCGGCGGAAGATCCCCACGGGATGCGCGGGCGGGTGCGAGCTCTGAAGACTGCACACGGCGACGCAGCGGCCTTCCGGCTGGTCGAGGGCGTCAACGACCTGCTGACCCAGGAGTCGCCTGATCTGGCGGCGCTGGTCGAGGCGGTGAAGGAGCGGAAGCCTGCCTTGATCTTCATTGATACGCTGGCAATGGCCTTCCCCGGTCTCGAAGAGAACAGCGCCGAAGCTATGGGGCGCGTCGTGGCCGTCGCCCGTGGCTTGACGAAGTGGGGCGCTGCTGTCGTGTTGATCCACCACGACACGAAGGCGGAAGGCGCGACGCCCCGCGGTCATAGCCTGCTGAACGGGGCGTTAGACGTGGCCCTGCATGTGAAGCGGGACGAGTCCGGCATCATCCGCGGCAAGTTGACGAAGAACAGAAACGGCACCTGTGAGCGTGACATTGCGTTCCGCATCGCGACCGAAGACGGCGGCACCGACGAAGACGGCGACGAAATCCAGCTACCGCGCTGCGATGAGTTGGCTGGGGATGCGTTCGATTGCGTCACGCTATCGGGCAGCGAGCGGGCGCTTGTGCGTGTGCTGTCGGATCTGACGCAAGCCGCTTGCAACCAGATGCAAGTTGATGGCGCGGGGGAAGTTGCATCTGGTTGCATCCGCGTCCCTGAAATGGCGTTGCGAGAGGCTTGCACGGTCCCCGGCGTGCTGTCTGACGCCGAAACTCACCATAGCAGGGCGAAAGCATACACTCGCGCCTTCAAACGTCTGGCGGGACAAGGCGTTTTGTCCCGGTCTCAGGGGGCAACAGCATCAGAGTCCATGGTCTTTCTCAACCCTTTCAGCGGCTTAGGCGCTGACGATCTGGGGGCGGGACAAGCGGGACATGGGCGGGACAAGCGGGACATGTCCAGTTGTGCCACGGGGGCGGTAGGCGGGACAGACAGGGACACACCCCTTAAGGGGTGTCCCGTGTCCCGTCCCTCCCCAGCACCGAGACAAGGGGAGGAAAGATGATGACCATTCGTTCAATCAAGCCGATGCAACCTATCGCATCTTGCATTTGGTTGCATTTCCAATGGGTCCTCCCCTGGGGGTGCCGGCCGCGGGGTGCGCTGACCGCGAAAGAAAGCTCTGTGCAAAATATTTCGAATGAGGTGATCCAGTGTCAACCAAAGTGAACTTCTGCGATGATCTGGTTGACCTGCTGGGCGACGATCCCTTGCCCATGGAACAGGTTGCCCCGTCCCGCTCACCGGCTGGGCCGCTGACGCCCGCAAAGCCTCTTCGCGTAGTCGTGCCGCCCCCAGCGGCAGAGGGCCTTCCTGACGCGATTCCTGCGATCATGGACGAAGCCGCCCTGGCCGATCTTCTGGGCCTGGTCCCGTCTCAGGTTCGAACCAAAGCCCGCGACGGAATCCTGATCAGGGCCGGCCGTGGCAAGTATGATGTGCGGGCGTCGCTGCAGGGCTACATCGAACGGTTGCGCCACCATGCATCCAGAGTCGGAAAGTCACCCGAAGGCGGCACAGGCGACGAACTCAAGGCTGAAAAGCTACGCCTGGCCCGGCAGCAAGCCGACAAGCTGGAACTGTCAAACGCCGCCGCCCGTGGCGAGCTGGTGCAGGCTGCCGCTGTGGAACGTGCGTGGGCCGATCTGCTGCGCGACGTGCGAGCGGGCATGCTGGCCACGTCAAGCCGCTGTGGTGCCGCCCTGCCGCATCTGACGGCGTATGACGTGGCGACTATCGACAGGGAAATTCGGCGCGGCCTGGAGGCTCTGGGAAATGGGAATTGAGATGATCCGCAGGAATGCCCTGCGCGCCCTTCTGCCGCCCGCCGATCTGCCCACGGCCGATTGGATCGAGGCGAATATCTACCTGCCGCAGACGGCTTCCGCGTTGCCCGGCCGCATGCAGCTTTGGCCCTATCAGCGGGGAATCTGCGATGCCCTGGACGATCCGGAGGTTGAACGGGTAACCGTCCTGAAATCTGCGCGCGTCGGCTACACGGCGCTGTTGAACGGCATCATTGCAGCCCACGTCGCGAACAGCCCGTGCCCCATTCTCGCGCTTCAACCGACTCAAGATGACGCCCGCGACTGGGCTGTCGATCTGGAACAGATATTCGAGGCCAGCCCGGCTTTGCGCGGGCTGCTGTCCGACGAGGCGGACGAGACCGGCCGCAGCACCATGTTGAACCGGCGCTTTCCGGGCGGCAGTCTGAAATTTCTGGCGGCGAAGAGCCCGCGGAACCTGCGGCGGCACACTGCGAAGATCCTCGCAATGGACGAGATTGACGGCTTCGAGGTTTCGCAGGAAGGCGACCCGATCACGCTCGCAGAAATGCGGACCCTGACCTTTCGTGACCGGAAGATCCTGGCGGGCTCGACTCCCGTGTTCGACTATGGCCCGGCGACTCGGCTTTACGACAAGTCGGACCAGCGGATTTACGAGGTCTGTTGCCCGTCCTGCGGCGACTTCTCAGAGGTGCGTTGGGCTGACATTCGGTGGACTGACGGCGACCCGGAGTCGGCGCATTGGGCTTGCCCTGCGAACGGCTGCATTGTCGAGGAACGGCACAAGGCGGCGATGGTGGCCGCCGGCCGCTGGCGGGCCACTGCGCCCGATGTGCGCGGGCACGCGGGCTTCCGAATCAACTCCCTGATCTCGCCGCATTTCAACGCCCGCTGGGCGAAGCTGGTTGCTGAATTCCTGCAGGCAAAACGCGACCCGGCGACGCTGCAGGTTTTCACGAATACCGTGCTGGGCGAACCTTGGAAAACCGAAGGCGACGACCTGGACGAGCACGAGCTCTTCGGGCGACGCGAAGCCTTCAGCCTGTCGAACCTGCCGCCTGACGTCCTGTTTCTGACGGCGGGCGTCGACTGTCAGGACGACCGGCTGGAATGCGTCATCATGGGGCATTCGCGGGACTCGCTCTACGTCTTGACGCATCGCGTTTTCTGGGGGCCGATCGACGGCAACGCGGTATGGGAAGAGCTTGACGGGCTGCTGCGGCAGACCTGGCAGCACCCTCACGGCGGCGTACTGAAGATTGACGCGGCGTGCATCGACTCGGGCGACGGCGGGCACACGGAAATCGTGCATGGCTTCACCCGCTCGCGCTTCGGCCGTCGCGTCGTGTCGATCAAAGGCGTGCCGGGCTTCAGCCGCGCCTTCCTGGAGAGGTCTGGCGGTAAAGGGCAACTGCTTTGGCTTGTGGGCTCAGATGCCGTCAAATCGCAACTGTTCACCCGCCTGGCGCGCAATTCGGGCGTGCGCTTCTCTGATGATCTAGGGCCGATCTACTTCGAGCAACTGACCAGCGAACGGCGCATGGTCCGCTATGTGCGTGGCCGGCCGCAGGCAGCATTTGAACGAGTGAAGGGGAAACGGGCCGAGACGCTGGATGCGACAGTTTATGCATGGGCGGCGCGCCAGCTTATCGGGCAGAGTGCTGAACAGCGCGACCAAGAGCTTTCAACTCCGGCCGCGCCAAAAAGGGCTCCGGCAGTGATCAGATCCGCTTGGCTCTGCCGCTGAGCTTATCAGCCAAATGCGGCTACTTAGAAAGTGAGAAAGCAATGGGAACGACAGCTTACTTTGACAAAACGGTAATGAACAACGCAAAAGACTGCGAAACTCATTTGGAGGTCGGAACCTCAGGAGCGAGCGGGGAGGGACCGCAAATGTACATTACGCTTGGCGGACAACATGTCCTGTTGAGTCATAGTGACGCGAAAGAGCTTTGTGAGGCGGTCGGGAACGTGGCGGAGTACTTTCGATACTAGAAAGATCGTTAGCAGGTTTGGCACCCCGCTAACGGATCGGCACTTGCGGATAACTGGGGCGGCGGGGCTCATGCCGCCCCCTCTTTTTTAGACGAAGCCAGCAATCGGGGCAGGGCCGCACATTTCCAGCGCGAAGGCTTCCGCGCGGGCGGCAGCTTGCTCGCGATCCGGCGTCGCCAGATCGATTCGCGTCGTGAAGCATGTATCGGTGAGATAGCCCGGAATGAATGCCTCTGCGGCGGACAGAACGGCCGCACGCGCGGCGCAATCGGCCATCGGGTCGCCGTAGTGGGCGCCGCGATACACGACAATATCGTCTTCGAATTCGTGCAGATCAAGATCAACGAGTCGCATATACATCTTCGGCACTCCATCCCGTGCGGCTCAGCTACCGCCGAATCAGAATGTAGCACCTTGGCGCAGCAGCGCAAGATATACTTATAAATCAACTACTTAGTGACTTTAAACCGTAAGATGATTTAGCGCGCACGATCAGCCCCGATTAGCGACGCCTAAGAGACGCCCAAAAGACTGCGGCGCGGTACCGATGTTTGATTGATATCCACTCGGCCAGCACATATCTTTCCTTTGCAGAAAGCCCCCCGATATCAGCTGCCGCACGGCCGAAAATAGCCTCATAATTATAGTGCAGCTTCAGATCCACACCGTCGCCCATGTACTGCTCGACGTCATGGAACGCGGAAGGCGGTACAGGATTGGGCGTGACTATTGATCCCAAAGAGTCAACTTCCCAGTCAGTTAGATTCTCCAATCTTACCGAGAACCTAGCGATAATTTCGGATCGAATCGGAACGACATGGCTTATCTCATTATTCTGGTCGAAAAACACTAATGGCCTGCCGAGCCCCTCCGGCCTAGCGGCGGATTTACGGGGTGAAGACGGAAGCAGCCCGCCACGCATGATCGACGGGACATTGAAAATGTCTGTGTAGTGAAAGATCAGCATCTTATCGGCCGTCGACTGAATGCGGATTCCCAATCATTGCGTCGCTGACGACGCCGCCCGAAATCCATGCAAGGTAATCATCGGGCAGCGGAATGCCGCGCTTCTCCAGCATGATCTTCACAGCGAAGAGCGACGTGGCAATGGGGAATTGCCGGGTGTGCCCTTCGGCAATCAGCTGCTGCGCTAAGACGCGGGCCGCCTCGACCTTCTGCAATTCTGTGATCATGGTTTGCTCTCCCTCTCTACAGAAAGGGCGGCACCTTGCGAGTGCCGCCCCCTAGAGCCTCGGAGAAAAGAGGAAGCAAAACCCCGCGGCGCTTTTCGGATCGGGCGACAGTCTTGCGAATGCCGCCCGCGCCATTGGCTTAGAGCTTAGACACCGACGACTTTGTAACATGCTGGATTTTGTATTGCAAGTCTCATTCATTTCAATAACCGTTACAAATCAAACAATTATAGCGTGAAATGCAGGAATCGCTTTGCATGGCTATTGCAAGGTGCTACCTTGCCCAAGACATTTTGGGACGAGGGCCGCCATGGAAATCACACTCAAAGACATCGCGGAACGCATTGCGCCGCTCGACTACCGCGACCCCGCGGAACTTCACATCCAGTTGCGAAATCCCAAGGTGAAGGCGCTTCTGGTGCCGAGCACGGTTGGCGCGGGGCAAACGGCCGCTGTCAAATATGAAGCGCGCGAAGCTATCCGGGCGCGCCTTCTGCTGGCACTGCTGGATATCGGCCTTTCGTCCGAAGAGCTGCAGGGCGTCAATGCTGAGCTGTCCGCGCTCAATCCGTTAAAGGTGAAGGGTTTCGTGGGCGGGGTAATGACCGCACCGCCTTCCTGCGCGAAAGGCTACGGCGTCGGCTTGGCAAACCTGATCCGCGGGACGGAAGCTGGCGAGTCGTGGGTACTGCGCCTTCGCTACGTCCGCACCGTTGACGGGGCGCGTCGCATCTCGACTCGGATCATGTGGGCGGAGTGGGACGACCGCGAAGGCCGGGGCACGAAGGCACTCGATTTGTTGCACGCTGAAACGCATCTCGGGACGCTGGACGTGCCGGCGTCGGATCTGATCCGCCCGCTTGTTCGGGGGGCGTAATCCCATGGGCCTGCTGTCCCGACTCTTAAATCGCACGGCCGCCCCGGCAACCGCTGTCCGCCGCTTCGATGGTGCCGCAGGCGGCCGTCGCGGCTGGGGCATGGGCACATTCGGTCGGATCAACCCGGAAGTGTCCGCGGCTGGGGCATCGCTCCGCAGCCGGGCGGCCTATCTGGCCCAAAACAACCCTTGGGTCAATCAAGCCTGCGCAAACTGGACAGGCGCCTTAGTGGGCAGCGGCATTGTCCCGACCGCACGGCATCCTGACCCGGAAACCCGCCGCACGCTGAATCGCTACTTCGCCGCTTGGTGCGACCGGGCGGACGCGGAAGGCCGCACTGACTTCGCCGGGCTGCAGGCAATCGCTGCCGATAGCATGGTGAAGGCGGGCGAAGCTGTCGCGCTGCTATCCGACACACCGGACGGGCCGCGGCTCCGCATCCTGCCGCCCGATCTTCTGGACGAGGCTAAGACCGTCGACCTGTCCGAAGGCCGCATGATCTTCAGCGGCGTCGAACTGGACGCAACCGGCCGCCGCGTCGGCTACTGGATCTTGCCCGAGCGGGCGGGCAGCGTGTTTGCAAGCTACGCGCCTTCTATGCGGATCGACGCTGGCAACGTGTTGCACGTCTTCCGGCCGCAGGCGCCTGGGCAGCTTCGCGGCGTGAGTTGGCTTGCGCCGATCATCCTTCCCGCATCTGACTTCGACGCGCTTTGCGACGCCCTGCTGATGGGCGCCAAGGTTGCGGCGATGCACGCGGGTTTCATCGTCGACCAGAACGGCACCGGCGGCGACCCATACGACGGCGCAGAAACGCCCAGCATGGAACCTGGCGCAATGGTCCGCCTGCCTGCTGGGCTGGACATTCGATTCAATTCGCCCGGACAGGTTCAACAGATCGACGCCTTCCTGCGGCTCAACCTGCGCCAGCTCGCGGCTGGACTCGGGCTGCCCGATCATCTGCTTTCCGGCGATCTGTCGGGCGCGAACTATTCCAGTCTTCGGGCCGGGCTTTTGCCGTTCCGTCAGCGGGTGGAGCAGATCCAATATGGAGTCCTCGTTCCGCAATTCCTCGCACCGACCTGGCGGGCTGTCATCCGGCACGGCGTCTTGTCGGGCGACATTGCCGCACCTGACTTCGAGGCGGACCCCGCAGCCTATCTCACTTGTTGCGCGACAACCATCTTGGCCGGTGCCGGCAACCACCTTGGCCGGTGGGGCTGAACGGAAGACGGGCATGCCCGTCTGGAGGGCAGCCCCACCGGCTTGAGTGATTTCGGGGAAGGTGCTGATCGCTGCGGGTTGGTAAGCCGGGTTCCTCTGCCGTCAAACGGAGGATCCGGGTTGGCCTACAAACCCATCACCGACCAGCAATTGAGATTATACATGTCCGACCTCCGATATCACAGTCAGCGCACGTCGGCCGCCCGCGCCGGGTTCAGTGAGCGCACGGCCCGACGGTTCGATGCCAATCCGACGCTGCCCTCGAACCGCAAGATTGTTCACGGGCGCACGGTGGCCGATCCCCTCGAGGGTTATTGGGAGGGCGACATCCTTCCTTTGCTGGAGAGGGACAGCACTTTGCAGGCCGTCACCCTGCTGCGCCACCTTCAGGGCCTGCACCCGCTGGCCTTCCCCGATGACCGGATCCGGCGCACCCTGGAACGGCGGGTGCGGCAGTGGCGGGCGTTGAACGGGCCCGAGCGCGACATCATCTTCCGCCAGACGCCGGAGCCGGGCCGCATGGCCCAGTCCGACTTCACTCATGCCGAGGAGCTGGAGGTGACGATCGCGGGCCAGCTATTCCCGCATCTGCTCTACCACTTCGTCATGGTCTACAGCCGGTGGGAGCATGTCGGGGTGGTCCTGGGCGGGGAGAGCTTCACGGCCCTGGCCGAGAACCTGCAGCAGGCGCTCTGGTCGCTCGGCGGGGCACCACAGGAGCATCGCACCGACAGCCTCTCGGCCGCTTTCCGCAACCTGACGGCTGACCAGCGCCAGGATATCACCACGCGCTACAATGCCTTCGTCGGCCATTACGGCATGGAGGCCAGTCGCAACAACCGCGGGGAAGCTCATGAGAACGGCGCGGTGGAATCCCAGAACCGGCACCTCAAGAAAGCCATCGAACAGGCGCTGATCCTGCGCGGCAGCCGCGACTTCGCCAGCATTGAGGACTACCGCCGCTTCATCGACATTCTGGTGGCACGGCGCAACCGGCAGCGGGCGGCGGCCACGCAGGTGGAACGGGCGCATCTGAAGCCCCTGCCGCGCCGGCGCACCACCGACTTTACAGAGACCGTGGTTCCGGTCACCCGCACCAGCGGCTTTCTGGTCAAGAGCATCTTCTACAGCGCCCCGTCGCAGCTGATCGGGCAGCGCTTGCGGGTCCACCTTTACGACGATCGCCTTGAGGCCTTTCTCGGCAGCACCCTGGTCGTCAGCCATACAAGGGCGCGAGGTCGCGGCGATGGCCATCGCGTGCATGTCATCAACTACCATCACGTCATCCATGCGCTGCGGCGCAAACCGCAAGCCCTGTGGAGTTCGATCTACCGCGACAGCCTGTTCCCGCGAACCGAATACGCTGAGGCCTGGAAGGTGCTGCAGCGCGATCTGCCCCGCCGCGACGCCTGCCGCCGCATGGTCGACCTGCTGTTCATCGCCCACGACCGGGCCTGCGAGGCGGAACTGGCACATCTGCTGGCAGCAGAATTGGACGCGGGCCGGGTGCCCGATCCCGGACCTCTGGCATCCTGCCTGAACCCGCGGCAAACGGCGCTGCCGAGAGATGTTGCCGTCGCCCATCCCTCGCTCGACAGCTTCGATGCCCTTCTGGGAGCCTGCGCATGACCTCCCGCGAGATCGACATCCACACGCTGCCAGGCATGCTGACCGCGCTGCGCCTGCCCAGCTTCCACAAACTCTGGACCGAGATTGCCACCCGCGCCGATGCCGAAGGCTGGCCCGCTGCCCGCTTTCTGGCCGTCCTCGCGGAATACGAGCTGGCCGAACGCGACATGCGCCGCATTCAGCGCCACATGAACGAGGCACAGCTACCGGCTGGCAAGACGCTGGCGACCTTCGACTTCAAGGCGCTGCCAACCCTGCCGCGCGCCCGGATCGAGGCCTTGGCGGCCGGCGACTGGCTGGAGGGTGGCGGCAATCTGATCGCCATCGGCAATTCCGGCACGGGCAAGACGCACATTCTCTGCGCGATAGGCCATGCCCTGATCGAGCGGGGACACCGCGTGTTCTATACCCGCACCAGCGATCTGGTGCAGCGACTTCAGGCCGCCCGCCGCGATCTGGTGCTCGAAGCCGCGCTCGCCAAGCTCGACAAGTTCGACCTGATCATCCTCGACGACATCACCTACGCCCACAAGGATCAGGCCGAAACCGGCGTGCTCTTCGAACTGATCGCCCGGCGCTACGAATACCGCAGCATCGCCATCGCCGCCAACCAGCCCTTCAGCGGCTGGGACCAGATCTTCCCGGACAAGGCGATGACCGTCGCCGCCATCGACCGGCTGGTTCATCACGCAGCGATCCTGGAGATGAATGCCGAAAGCTTCCGCCAGCGCGCGGCCGCCTCCAACAAAGAGGCGCTGAGCAGACCGCCAACGACAACCATCGCCGACAACAAGGACAAAGGAGAAGGCTGAGCGAAAAACAATTCCAGATACGCCAACCCAGCGGCCTAAAACCGGCCAACGTGGTTGACGGTCACGGACATGCTGGTTGACGCGCTACACTCACTGCCGATTGGCTGCCGCCGCGCCCGACGCAGGTTGATCCGCAGAAGGACGTTCAAGCGACCGTTGTGGAGATCGAAGCCGGACTCACGTCGCGCCGCAAGGCCGTCGCGGAACGTGGCTGGATTCTCGAAGACCTGGACGAAGAAATCGCAGCCGACCCGCGGCGAACCGAACCGAAGAAAGGTGACGAGTGATGGCCCTTACCGCCAATCCTGACAAGGCCGACCGCATCCTGTTGAAACCGCCGGCACCAGTGAAAACTGTTCCGCTTGAAGCGCAACCCATGCTTCAGCGCGCCGCAGGCTTCACGCCTCGGAGCTTCAGCGAAGAAAATCTGACGGTCGAGGCTGTCATTTCCACCTTCGCGCCTGTCGTCCGTCGCGACGGACGCGGCGCCTATATTGAGCGGTTGGACCCTGCCGGGCTGGACACGTCGCAGCTCTCAGGGGCACCGCTTCTCGATGGTCACCGGCAGGCATCGGCACGCGATGTAGTCGGCGCTGTCACCGGATTCCGTTTCGACAACGGCAACCTGGTAGCAACGTTGCGACTGAGCGTTGCCGAAGATGCTGCGCCCGTGGTGGCCCGCATCCGCGAAGGTACGTTGCGCGGCGTCAGTGTCGGCTACCGCGTGCAACGCTGGGTCGAGACGGTCGACCCTGAAACGAAATTCCGCATTCGCACGGCTGCCGCGTGGAGCATCCACGAGGTTTCGGCCGTCCCGATCCCCGCAGACCCCCAAGCTAGATTCAGAGGTAAAGACATGGCCACCGAAGACGAGATCCAAGAGACGACCCCGGCGCAACACCGTGCGGCACTGCGCACCATCGCCCGTTCCGCTGGGATGACCACGGAGCAAGCCGACGACATGGTTGATCGTGACCTGACCGTCACCGAAGCCCGCGCCGAAGCCTTCGAGGCGATGCAAACCCGCGGGCAGGCAACGCCGCGGATTCGCGTCATCGGCACGCAGGACGACGCCGCTACCGTAATGGCCCGCCGCGCCGATGCGCTGCACTGCCGTGTTGCTGGCGTTGCGCCGAAGGACGAGGCCAAGCCTTACATGGGCGAAAGCCTGCGTGACATGGCCCGCGCCTGCGTCGAAGCGGCCGGCACGTCGACCCGCGGCATGGACTCGGATCAACTGTTCCGGGCGGCGATGCACACCACGTCCGACTTCCCGAACCTGTTGACCGGCACCGGCAACCGCGTGCTGTCGACCGCGTATCAGGCGGCGCAAAGCCCGATCAAGGCACTTGCGCGGCAGTCGACCATTGCAGATTTTCGGCCGAAGAGCCTGCTGAAGCTGTCCGATGTGGGCCTGCTGCAGGAGCTGTCCGAGTCGGGCGAGATCAAGCACACGACCCGCGGCGAAGCTGTTGAATCCTACGCCCTGAAGACCTATGCGACTCAATTCGCGATCAGCCGGAAAGCCCTGGTCAACGATGATCTGGGCGCCTTCCGCGACTGGGGCGCGACCGCTGGCCGGATGGCGGCAGAAACCGAAGCGAATCTTCTGGTGAACCTGCTGCTGTCGAACCCGACACTGGGCGAGGATGGCAAGGCGCTGTTCCATGCCGACCACGGCAACCTGGACGTGACCGGCGATCCTCTTGCTTCGGATAGCTTGAGCGATGCCCGCGCCGCGTTGCGCAACATGAAGGGTCTCGACGGCAAGACTCCGATCAACGCGACGCCGCGTTATCTGGTTGTCGGGCCTTCGCTCGAAACCACCGCGGAAAAGGTTCTGGCGCAAATCTACGCCGCGACCGTCGATGACGTGAATCCCTTTAGCGGCAGACTGACGCTTCTGGTGGAACCGCGGATCACGGACGGGACGTGGTTTGTCTTCGCAGATCCGGCCGCGCTGCCGTGCTTCGAATACAGCTACCTGTCGGGCGCACCGGGGCCGCAGATGGCATCCCGCGAAGGCTGGGACGTCCTCGGAATGGAATTCCGCGTCGTGCTGGACTTCGGCGCGGGCGCTATCGACTACCGCGGCGCTTACAAGGTCAACCCCTGATGGCCACGCTTGCCGAACTGCAGGCTTTCCGCAGCCGGCTCCAGGACGCCCGCTATTCGGGCGTCCGCAGAGTCCGCGACTCGGGCGGTGAAGAAGTCGAATACAGATCCGACTCCGAACTCGCCCGTGCTTTGTCGGCCCTGGACGCAGAAATCGCGGCGGTGCAGTCGCGCCCCGCCTCCATTCGCTACATTCAAACATCGAAAGGGCTCTGAGCCATGAAGACATTCGTTCAAGCTGGGTCGAACCTGACCATCCCCGCCCCGGCGGCCGTCACCTCTGGCGGCGTCGTCGTCGCGGGCTCGATCATCGGAATCGCGGCGGGCTCCGCTGCAATTGGCACCCCTGTTGACGTGGTGACCACTGGCGTCTTCGAACTGCCGAAGGTGGGCGCTGACGTGATCACGCTGGGAGATCCGCTCTACTTCGTCGCTGCGTCGAAGCTGGTCACCGTGACCCCATCGGGCAACACGAAGATCGGCGTGGCCGTCGCCGCTGCAGGCGCTGGCGTCGCAACCGTGCCCGTCCGCCTGTCGGGCTTCTGAGGCAGCAATGAAGGCCACGCCCTTCAGCCAACACAATCTGACCCGCGCAATTAAGGTTGCGCGGACTTCAGGGCTGGAGATCGTCAAGACGCTGATCCACCAAGACGGGACTATCGAATTGATCCACTCGGACAAGGCCGCAGAAGCGGCTACACTGTCGCCGCTCGACCAGTGGATGAAGGGCCGGAAATGAAGATCAAACTGAAGGGCTTGAACCGCGTGAGGAAACGCCTCGCGGATGGAACGCCCGTCACATATTACTACGCGTGGAAAGGTGGCCCGCGCCTGCCCGGCAAGCCCGGCAGCCCGGAATTCATCGCCGCATTCAATGAGGCAGTACGGCAGAAAGTCCCGCCGAAAGCTGACGCCCTGGGCTCGATTTTCGACAGGTTCGAGTCCTCTTCGGAATTCGACAAGCTGGCCGCGAAAACGAAGCAGGATTACCGCAGCCATATCCGGGCGCTGGCGGCCGAATTCGGGACGTTCCCGACCGTTGCCTTGGCTGACGCTCGCACCAGATCCGTCTTCCTGGATCACCGCGACGCCATTGCGCAAAAGTCGCTCCGCCTCGCTGATTATCGCTTTGCCGTCTTCGCCCGTGTGCTGTCATGGGCTGCCGACCGCGGCTTGACCACAAAGAACCCGCTCGAACGCCCCGGCCGCGTGTACAGATCCGGGCGGCGTGAGCTGATCTGGACCGCAGACGATGAAGCCGTTTTCATGGCGGCCGCTCCTGCGCACCTGCATCTTGCGCTAACTCTCGCGCTCTGGACCGGGCAACGGCAAGGCGACCTTCTAGGGCTGACGTGGGCAGCCTATGACGGCGCCAAGATCACCCTGAAGCAATCGAAGACCGGCGCCCGTCTGAAAATCCCGGCTGGGGCTCCGCTACGCGCTGCACTCGATCAAGCGAAGGCCGCGGCAAGACTGGACGCGGAACGGCGCAAGCGCGACTTCAGCGAAGCCGACAAGATCCTGATCACGACGCACGGCACCGGCTGGACACAAGACGGCTTCCGCGCCTCCTGGCGCAAGGCATGCGCTGAAGCGAAGATAACCGGCGTCACGTTTCACGATTTGAGGGGAACAGCCGTCACGCGGCTTGCTTTGGCAGGCTGCGAGGTGCCGGAAATCGCGTCGATCACCGGACATTCCCTGAAGGATGCAGCCGCGATTCTCGAAACTCACTACCTCGCCCGCGATCCGAAGCTGGCGGAGTCTGCTATCCAAAAGCTCGAAAAGACGCTACAAAATTCCCAACCGGACTCCCAACCGGGAAACCCGGATCAGGAGAAAACTGAAGAAGTCACCGTGATTACAATGGGTTAGTTGGTGAGCCGTGGCGGGTTCGAACCGCCGACACGCTGATTAAGAGTCAGCTGCTCTACCAACTGAGCTAACGGCCCTTCCAGAGGCGCGACATAGGCCGCTGCAGCGGCGGGCGCAAGGCCGTCGGGTTGCAGCGACTGGATTCCCGTCGACGCCAGGTCTATAGGACGCGGATGAACCCGATGACTCCCCCCACTGGCCTGCCCTTCATGAAGATGCACGGGCTGGGCAACGATTTCGTCGTGATCGACTCGCGCGGGCGCGGGGCGGTGACGACGCCTGCGCTGGCGCGGGCGCTGGGTGACCGGCATCGCGGCGTGGGCTTCGACCAGCTGGCCGAGATCCGCGATGCAGAGGACGCCGATTTCGCGCTGGTTTTCTGGAACGGCGACGGGTCGCGCGCCGGGGCCTGCGGCAATGCCACGCGCTGCGTCTGTGACCATGTGATGCGCGGGGCGGGGCTGGCGGCGGTGACGCTGGTGACGGCGCGCGGGGTCTTGCACGCGGTGCGGCGGGCGGACGGGCTGGTGTCGGTCAACATGGGGCATCCGCAGCGGGGCTGGGCCGAAGTGCCGCTGGCCCGCGCGGTGGACCCGCTGCACCTGCCGCTGCCGGGCGACCCGGTGGCGCTGGGCATGGGCAACCCGCATTGCGTGATCTTCGTGCCCGACGCCGAGGCTGTGGACGTGGCGGCGCGCGGCGCGGCACTGGAACACGACCCGCTGTTCCCCGAGCGGACCAATGTCGAATTCGCCAGCCTGACCGCGCCCGACCGGCTGCGGATGCGTGTCTGGGAACGGGGTGCCGGCATCACGCTGGCCTGCGGCTCGGGTGCCTGTGCCACGGCGGTGGCGGCCCATCTGCGCGGCCTGACCGGGCGGCAGGTGGTGCTCGATCTGGACGGCGGCACGCTGGAGATCGACTGGCGCGAGGATGGCGTCTGGATGACCGGCCCGACCGCGCATGTCTTCGACGGCTGGCTGACCCCGGCGTATCTGGCGGCCATGGCATGAACGCGCCCGACTTCGCCACGCCCGACTTCGCCACGCCCGTCTTCGCCACGCTGGGCTGCCGCCTGAACGCCTATGAAACCGAGGCGATGAAAGAGCTTGCCGCCGCAGCCGGCATCGGCAACGCCGTGGTGGTGAACACCTGCGCCGTCACCGCCGAGGCGGTGCGCAAGGCCAAGCAGGAGATCCGCCGCCTGTCGCGCGAAAACCCCGGCGCGCAGATCATCGTGACCGGCTGCGCGGCGCAGACCGAGCCCGGCACCTTTGCCGCGATGCCCGAAGTCTGGCGGGTGATCGGCAACACCGAGAAGATGCAGGCCGCAACCTGGGCGGGCATGGCCGCGCCCGACCTGATCGGGGTCACCGAACGGGTGCAGGTCGACGACATCATGTCGGTGCGTGAAACGGCGGGGCACCTGATCGACGGCTTCGGGCGGCACCGGGCCTATGTGCAGGTGCAGAACGGCTGCGACCACCGCTGCACCTTCTGCATCATCCCGTTCGGGCGAGGCAACTCGCGCTCGGTTCCGGCGGGGGTGGTGGTCGAACAGATCCGGCGGCTGGTGGACAAGGGCTTTCAGGAAGTGGTGCTGACCGGGGTCGACCTGACCTCGTGGGGGGCCGACCTGCCCGGCGCGCCGCGGCTGGGCGATCTGGTGCTGCGGCTGTTGCGGCTGGTGCCGGACCTGCCGCGGCTGCGGATCAGCTCGATCGACAGCATCGAAGTGGACTCGGCATTGATGGAGGCCATCGCGGGCGAGCCGCGCCTGATGCCGCATCTGCACCTGTCGCTGCAGGCCGGGGATGACCTGATCCTGAAGCGGATGAAACGGCGGCACCTGCGCGACGACGCCATCCGCTTTTGCGAGGAGGCCCGGCGCCTGCGCCCCGACATGGTGTTCGGCGCCGACATCATCGCCGGGTTTCCGACCGAAACGGAAAGCATGTTCGACCAGTCGCTGAAAATGGTGCAGGACTGCGGGCTGACCTTCCTGCACGTCTTTCCGTTCAGCCCGCGCAAGGGCACGCCTGCGGCGCGGATGCCGCAGGTGCCGGGGCCGGTGGTCAGGGACCGCGCGGCCCGGCTGCGCGCGGCGGGCGAGGTTGCCCTGCAGGCGCATCTGGCGACTCAGGTCGGGCGCGTTCACCGCGTGCTGACGGAACAGCCGCGCATGGGGCGGACCGAGCAGTTCACCGAAGTGACATTTGCCACCGACCAGCCGGAAGGCCAGATCGTCGGGGTCACGATTGCAGGCCGCGCCGGCGATCGGCTGACGGTGCGCTGACTGCGGTGCCGCCAAAATCCTTGAAAAGGATTTTTCAAAAGTTTTCCTGAAAACTTTTGGTCCCGGCGCGGCGATCCGTCACCGACGCCGGATGGTATCGCCCGGCTGCAAGGTCGGTGTCAGTTCGACGATCTGGCCGCCGGTGGCACCCTTCTGGTCCTGGCCTGCGATGATTTCGGCGGCGCGACGCCCGATTTCCTGACGACAGGCATCCATTGTGGCCAGCATGCGCGGCAGACCCTCCAGCAGTTCGACGCCATTGAACCCCGCCAGGCCCAGCCTTTCTGGCACATCGATGCCGGCGTCCAGGCAGTAAAGCAGACCCCCGGCGCCGATCATGTCATTGGAGTAATACAGGAAATCCAGATCCGGCGTCCGGTGCAGGATGGCCTGCGTCATCTCGCGCCCCTTCAGCAGGGCCGAGCCGCCGGAATAGAATTCCCGGTCGGCCAGCGTCAGCCCGGCCTTGGCCAGACCTTCCTCAAAACCTTCCAGCCGTTTGCGTGCACGGTGATCCTCGGGCATCTTGGTGCCGAGAAAGCCGATGCGCCGGTAGCCTGCGGCCAGAATGGCTTCGGCCATCTGAAGCCCGGCGCGGCGGTGCGAGATGCCCACCGCACTGTCAAGCGGCACGCCGTCGACATCCATGATCTCGACGATCGGGATGCCTGCCGCGATCAGCATGGCGTTGGACGCCGGGCTGTGCTCGAGCCCGGCGATGATGACGCCCGAGGGCCGCCAGGACAGCATTTCATACAGCACCCGTTCCTCGCGCACTGGCGAATAGTTGGTGACGCCGACCACGGGTTGCAGGCCGGTCAACTCCAGCACGTCGGAAATGCCGGTCAGAACCTCGGGGAAAACCATGTTGGACATCGACGGGATGATGACGGCCACCAGATTGACCCGCTGGCTGGCCAGCGCGCCCGCGATCTTGTTGGGCACATAGCCCATCTTGCGGGCCGCTTCGAGCACCCTTTCCCGCGTGGCCCCCGACACGTCGCCCCGGTTGCGCAGCACACGGCTGACGGTCATTTCGCTGACGCCCGACGCTTCGGACACGTCGCGCAAGGTCAGCGTGCGCCGGGCGTCGGGGCCGGAGCCTTTCGAAACGGGGCCTTTGGACACGGGAGAATGGACCTTTCGCAAATGCGCCAGACCTTGTTAGCGCCAAAACCTGCCCTTGTCCAAGGGCTGATCCTGCGCTATGTTAACGCTAACGGCCCTGTGGCCTACGGTATCCCGCGCGTCCTGCAAGCTTTCCATACGGCGCAACGGATCAGAGGGGGAGTGGTGGGCCAAAAGTCACTCCCCCTTGCCTTCCCCACCATCACCCTTCGGAAGCCGGTTGCAAGCGCCGCCGTTTGCCCGCAATAAGGGCGGGCAACGCCCTGCCGCAACGGGGCCTCGTAGCTCAGGGGATAGAGCGGCCGCCTCCTAAGCGGCAGGTCGATGGTTCGAATCCATCCGGGGTCACCATTCCACGCGAAACCCGGGGCCGCGCGGAAACCCGGATCAGAAATCCAGGTTTTCCACGTTCAGCGCGTTCTGCTGGATGAACTCGCGGCGCGGTTCGACCACGTCGCCCATCAGCTTGGTGAAGATGTCGTCGGCTTCGGCCAGATCGTCCACCCGGACCTGCAGCAGGGTGCGGGCTTCGGGGTCCAGCGTGGTTTCCCAAAGCTGTTCGGGGTTCATTTCGCCCAGACCCTTGTAGCGTTGCAGCGACAGGCCCTTTTCGCCTTCGGTCAGGATGGCTTTCAGCAGGTCCACCGGGCCGTGGATCAGCTGATCCCGGTCCTTGCGCACCAGGCGCGCGGGGTGGGCATAGACCTCCTGCAGCGCGGCCGTGTGGCTGGCCAGGCGGCGCGACTCGCCCGAGCGCAGCACCGGGCCGTCGAGCGTGCGGACCTCTTCGACGCCGCGCACGGCTCGCGAGAAGCGCAGCCCGTGATCCTGCGTCGGGCGGCCCTGCCAGCCGCGTTCGTATTCGACCGCGATCTGGTCCAGCCGGCTTGCCACCTGATCGGCCACGCCCTGCGCATCCTGATCGACCCGGCCCGCCAGCAGTGCGCCCGCGATGGCCGACTGTTCCAGGATGTGCTGCGGATAATGGGTCGGGAACGCCTGAAGGATGCGACGCACCGTGCGCGCCTCCTCGACCACGCGGGCCAGATCGGCGCCGCCGATCTCCTCGCCGGTGCCGAGCCGCAGCAGCGCGCCTTCGACGCCCATCTGCACCAGATAATCCTCCAGCGCGGGCTGGTCTTTCAGATAGACCTCGGACTTGCCGCGCGCCACCTTGTAGAGCGGCGGCTGCGCGATGTAGAGGTATCCGCCCTCGATCACCTGCGGCATCTGGCGGAAGAAGAACGTCAGCAGCAGCGTACGGATATGCGCGCCGTCAACGTCGGCGTCGGTCATGATGACGATCTTGTGGTAGCGCAGCTTCTTGATGTCGAACTCGTCGCGCCCGATGCCGGTGCCAAGCGCGGTGATCAGCGTGCCGATTTCCTGACTGCCGAGCATCCGGTCGAAGCGCGCGCGTTCGACGTTCAGGATCTTGCCGCGCAATGGCAATACCGCCTGGTTGGCGCGGCTGCGGCCCTGCTTGGCCGAGCCGCCGGCCGAGTCGCCCTCGACGAGGAAGATTTCGGATTTCGACGGGTCGCGTTCCTGACAGTCGGCCAGCTTGCCGGGCAGGCTCGCCACGTCGAGCGCCGACTTGCGCCGGGTGAGTTCGCGCGCCTTGCGGGCGGCCTCGCGCGCCATCGCCGCCTCGATGATCTTGCCGACGATGATCTTGGCATTGGCCGGATTTTCCTCGAACCATTCCGCCAGCTTTTCGTTCACCAGATTCTCGACGGCGGGCCGCACTTCCGAGGATACCAGCTTGTCCTTGGTCTGGCTGCTGAACTTGGGGTCGGGCACCTTGACCGACAGCACGCAGGTCAGCCCTTCGCGCGCATCGTCGCCGGTGAAGTCGATCTTCTCGCGCTTGGCGATGCCGGAGGATTGCGCATAGGCGTTGATGGTGCGGGTCAGCGCGCCACGGAACCCGGCGATATGGGTGCCGCCGTCACGTTGCGGGATGTTGTTGGTGAAGGGCAGCACGTTTTCATGATAGCTATCGTTCCACCACATCGCGACCTCGACCGTGATCCCGGCCCGCTCGCCGATGATGTAGATCGGGTCCGACATGATCGAGGACTTGGAACGGTCGAGATAGCGCACGAATTCGCGCACTCCGCCCTCGTAGAACAATTCGCTGCGCAGGGGTTCGGCGGGCCGCAGATCCTCCAGCACGATCATCACGCCGGAGTTCAGGAACGCCAGTTCGCGAAGCCGGTTTTCCAAAGTCTTGAACACATAGTCGAGGTTGGAAAACGTCTGGGTCGAGGCCAGAAAACGCACCTCGGTGCCCTTTTCGCCCGGCGCATCGCCCACGACATAGAGATGCTCGACGGTCTCGCCATGCTCGAACCGGGCGCGGTATTCCTTGCCGTTGCGCCAGACCCGCAGCTCCAGCCATTCCGACAGGGCGTTGACCACCGACACGCCGACCCCGTGAAGCCCGCCCGACACCTTGTAGCTGTTCTGGTCGAATTTGCCCCCCGCGTGCAGCTGGGTCATGATGACCTCGGCGGCGGAAACGCCTTCCTCGTGATGGATGTCGACCGGGATGCCGCGCCCGTTGTCGCGCACCGAAACCGAGTTGTCGGGGTGGATGATCACCGTCACGGCGGTGGCATGGCCGGCCAGCGCCTCGTCGATGCCGTTGTCGACCACCTCATACACCATGTGGTGCAGGCCCGACCCGTCGTCGGTATCGCCGATATACATGCCGGGGCGTTTGCGCACCGCCTCCAGGCCCTTGAGAACCTTGATGGAATCGGCATCATATGTGGGGATGTTGACGGCAGCTTCGGACATGCGGACGGAACCCTTCGATTGCCCGCAGTTTATATCCGCACGGGGGGGGAATGTCACCCCCGCCACAAGATTTAGCGCCTAGCTGAGCGCAATCCCGACGCCGACCAGCATCATCAGCCCGCCCGCGATCAGGTTGGCGCGCCGCAGCGCGGCAGGCGAGGTCAGCAGCCTGCGCGCCCGGCCGATCGAGGCGGCAAGAATCAGGTTGCCCGCCAGCGGAATGGCGACCGACAGCGCCACGATGGCGGCAATGTCGGGGGCGGTCACGCGGCTCAGGTCAAAGAAGCCGGGCAGCACGCCCATGTAGAACAGGATCGCCTTGGGGTTGCCGATCACCACCGCCACCCCGGTGGCAAAGCCCGCCCAGAGCCCCGGCCGCGTCAGCCGGCTGTCGGCCGAAATGCCCCGCCCGGCATGGCGGATCAACATCGCCCCCATGACCAGAAACGTCGCCGCCGCCACCCAGTGCATCACCAGCATGAAGGACGCAAATTGCGACACGATCCAGGTCAACCCGAAGATCGCGAGCAGCGGCCACAGCGCATCGCCGACCGTCACCCCCACCGCCAGCGGCCAGGCGGCGTTGAAGCCGCCCGACATGGCGCGCGCCAGCAGGGCGACCCAGACCGGGCCGGGCGTCGCGAACAGCACCAGCAAGGCGCCGGCGTAGAACAGCAGGTCCGCCGCGGATACGGTCATTCCGCCTCCGGAAGGGTCAGCAAGCCGTCGTCGGCCAGCGGCCAGAACGGGTTCATCGCCACCTCCCAGACATGGCCGTCGGGGTCGGCCCAGTAGCCCGAATACCCGCCCCAGGCCGCCCTTTCCGGCGCCTTCAGCACGGTGCCCCCCGCCGCCAACGCGGCCGCGAAGGCCGCATCCACCTCGGCCTCGGTGGCGAAGTTCTGCGCCAGTGCCACCGCCCCGCTGCCCAGGAACGCATCCGCCCGCCCCTGATCGGCGGCGAGGTCGTTCAGCCCGAACAGCGCAAGCACCGCGCCGTGCATCTGGTAGAAGGCCACGCCCGGCTGGCTCGCGCCATGTTCGCGCCAACCCAGCCGGGCATAGAACGCCCGCGACGCCGCCAGATCGGCCACGCCAAGAGTCACTACGGTCACACGCTGGGGTGTCATGGTTCAATCTCCGTCACCTGCGACAGGCCAGCAACCTCTGCGACCTGAAATGTCTGCGCCCGGGCGCCAAGGCTGTCGAACAGCGAAACATCCGTGCCCGTCATCAGCGCCTGCGCCCCGAGTGCTGCCAGTTCGTCAAACAGCGCCGCCCGCCGGGTGGCGTCAAGATGCGCCGCGACCTCGTCCAACAGCAAGATCGGAGCCACCCCCAGATCAGCGGCCAAAGCGCGCGCATTGGCGAGAATCAGCGACAGCAGCAGCGCCTTCTGCTCGCCGGTCGAGCATTGCCCGGCGGCTACGCCCTTTGCCGTGTAGACCACCGCCAGATCGGTGCGGTGCGGCCCGGCCAGCGTGCGCCCCGCAGCCAGATCGCGCCGCCGCCCCTCGGCAAAGGCGCCCGACAGCGCGGCCTCGCCCTCGGGCACGTCGTCCTCGGGGCCGGTCAGCGCCAGATCGGCCTGCGGAAAGGCGGTCTCGGCCCCGGCCTGCGCCGCCATCAGCCGCGCCACGGTGGCCGCACGGTGCGCCTGCATCAAGGCCCCGGCCTGCGCCATCCGCGCCTCCAGCGCACCATACCAATGCGCGTCCGTCACCTGATCCTTCAGCAGCCGGTTGCGGTCGCGCATCGCCTTCTCGTAATCCAGCACCGCCTCGGCATGGTCGGGCGCAAAGCTCAGCGTCAGGCGGTCAAGGAACCGCCGCCGCCCCTCGGCCGCCTCGATCCACAGCCGGTCCATCGCGGGCACCAGCCAGACCATGCGCAGAATCCGCCCCAGCATGACCTGCGTCGCGGCCTTGCCGTCGATCCGCACCTGACGCGCCCCGCCAGCTTCGGCCCAGGTCTCGACCTCATGCGCCGCGCCAAGACCCTGCACCCCTGCGCCGACCTTCCAGCCGAGAGCCTCGGGCCGCCGCGCGATCTCGCCCGCCTCGGCCCGGCGCAGCCCGCGCCCCGGCGACAAGAGCGACACGGCCTCCAGAATGTTGGTCTTGCCCGCGCCGTTGCCGCCCACGATCACCACCGGCCGCCCATCGAACACCAGCCGCGTCGCACGGTGCGAGCGGAAATGCGACAGCGTCAGCGCGGTGATCGCCAGCCCGCTCACGCCTGTTTCCTTCTTCTGTTTGAAAATATCCTGCGGGGGTCCGGGGGTGCAAAACCCCCGGTTGCCGGTCACACACGCATCGGCATCACGACATAGACTGCAGAGGTGTCGTTCCCTTCGCGCATCAGCGTCGGGTCGCCCGAGGAGTTGAACAGGAAAACCGCATTTTCCCGGTCCACCTGGCTTGCGATTTCCAGCAGGTATTTCGCGTTGAAGCCGATCTCCAGCCGCTCGTCGGCATAGGCCACGGCCAGTTCCTCCTCGGCGGCACCGCTGTCGGGCGCGTTGACCGACAGGATCAGCCGGTCCTCGTCCAGCGACAGCTTCACCGCGCGGCTGCGTTCCGACGAGACGGTTGCGACACGGTCGACCGCCTTGGCGAACTCGGCGGCATCGACCTCCAGCCGCCGGGTGTTGCCCATCGGAATCACCCGGGTGTAGTCGGGGAAGGTGCCGTCGATCACCTTCGAGGTCATCTGGATGCCGGGCGTCGCAAAGCGGATCTTGGTTTCCGAGACAGAAACGGCAATCATCGCCTCGTCATCCTCCAGCAGCTTGCGCAGCTCGCCCACAGTCTTGCGCGGCACGATGACGCCGGGCATACCCTGCGCCCCCTCGGGCAGGGGCGCGTCGATCCGGGCCAGACGATGCCCGTCGGTCGCCACGGCGCGCAACACAGGGCCGCTGTCGCCGGTCGCCACATGCAGATAGACGCCGTTCAGGTAATAGCGCGTCTCCTCGGTGGAGATCGCGAACTTCGCCTTGTCGAACAGGCGGCGCAGCAGGGGCGCGGGCGCCGAGAAGTTCGAGGCATATTCCGACGTGGCCATCACCGGGAAATCTTCCTTCGGCAGCGTGGCAAGGCTGAAGGTGGACCGCCCGGCGGTCACCGTCAGCCGCCCCGTGGCGCCGTCTTCCGACAGGTTGACCAGCGCGCCGTCGGGCAGCTTGCGCACGATCTCGTGCAGCATCACCGCCGAGACGGTGGTGGCGCCCGGCCGTTCCACCATCGCAGGCGCACGGTCCACCACCTCGATGTCCAGATCGGTGGCGCGGAAGCTGACCTGACCGCCTTCGGCCTCGATCAGCACATTGGCAAGAATCGGAATGGTGTTGCGCCGCTCGACGACCGATTGCGCCTGCCCTACGGCCTTGAGCAGCGTGCCGCGTTCGATGCTGATCTTCATTCCAGACTACCTTTTGTTGGTCGGCCCCGCCGGGGCAGGTGCGGCGCTGCCGGGACGCCGAACCTACCCGCTTTGCGCAGGTTCTCAAGCTTTTTCAGACTGTCGGACGGTTTGCCGGGGCCGTCAAGGGCTGCGCCATGACGGCACAGCCACACAAGGCGGCTCAGGCCTGCAAAAGACGGCGCAGCAGTTGCAGATCGTCGGCCATCTGCGAATCCGTCGACATCAGTTCCTCGATCTTGCGCACGCCGTGCATGATCGTGGTGTGATCACGCCCGCCGAAGCGGCGGCCGATCTCGGGCAGGGATCGCGGGGTCAGGTGCTTTGAAAGATACATCGCGATCTGGCGCGGCCGCGCGATGGTGCGGACCCGCTTCGGGCCGATCATGTCGCTGAGCCGGATATTGAAATGTTCGGCCACCCGGCGCTGGATCTCCTCGATCGTCACCTTGCGATCGGATGCGCGCAGGATGTCGGCCAGACAGTCCTGCGTCAGATCGAGCGTGATCTCGCGCCCGACGAGGCTCGCGAAGGCGAACAGACGCGTCAGAGCGCCTTCCAGCACGCGGACGTTGGTCGTGATGCGGTGCGCGAGGAACTCCAGCACGCCCGCGGCCATCTGCAGACCCTTGTATTGCGTGCGGTAGAATTCTGCCTTCTGTTGCAGGATGCCAAGCCGCAGTTCGTAGTCGGTGGGGTGCAGATCGACCACCAGCCCGCATTGCAGGCGGCTCTTGATCCGGTCTTCCATATCCTTGATCTCGCCCGGCGCGCGGTCGGCGGAAATCACGATCTGCTTGTTCTGATCGACCAGTGCGTTGAAAGTGTGGAAGAATTCTTCCTGCGTGCTGTCCTTGCCCGCGATGAACTGCACGTCATCGACCATCAGCACATCGACCGAGCGGAACAGCTCCTTGAAATCCATGATCTGGCGTTCGCGCAGCGCCTGCACGAAACGGTACATGAACTGCTCGGCCGACAGGTATAGCACGCGCAGATGCGGCTGGCGGGCGTGCAGTTCATGGGCAATGGCGTGCATCAGGTGGGTCTTGCCCAGACCCACGCCGCCATACAGGAACAGCGGGTTGAAGCTCACCGGCCCGCCTTCCGCCACGCGGCGCGCAGCGGCATGGGCAAGCTCGTTCGGCTTGCCGACCACGAAGCTGTCGAAGGTGAAGCGCGCATCCAGCGGCGCGCCGGGCAGCTCGTCGTCATTGGCCGGATGGGCGGGGCGCGGCTTCGCGACAGGTTTCGCTGCGGTGCGCGGGTCCGGCAGCGCGGCCCGTGCCGCGGCATTCACCGCGAATTCGACGCGCTGCACATCGGCCCCGGCGACGGTCATCTGCTGGCGGATATGATCGGCGAAGTTGCGCGACACCCAGTCGCCGAAAAACACCGTCGGCACTTCGAACCGGGCTACACCATTTTTCAGACCCGAGAGCTTCAGCGGCTCGATCCAGGTCACATAATTGTTCTTTCCCACCCTTTTGAGAAGTTCTTCACGCGCCCGTCCCCAGGTTTCTTGTGTCATTCGTTCCGACCCGTCCGTCGCCGTTCGCTTCCGGCATTTTATGGGGGCAATGAACTTTGCCCAACCCCAGCACTTCACCTGCGAGGCCACGAGTCTGACCGGGCCGAACCCTAGGGTCCGACACACGGAGGGGAGTATGACACACACCAGCCGGCCCGGCAGTACCGGGTCAGCAGGAATGCTGTTCAAGATCTGCGCAGCTTCTGGCGCAGACATCATAAACTATTGATCGCCAACCAGTTCCTGACATCATCGCGGCAGAGCGACAACATGGGCCCAGAAGTTCCGGTCGCGATCAGCACATGTCCCCCAGGACGGCGTGAATCGCCTGATGAAGGTAGCAAGGCGGGTGGCGGCTCCGCAACCGAACTTCGCTGTTGACAGGGCTTTGGTGCAGCGAATCCGGATGCCAGTGCAAACCGGCAACGCAGGCCGGGAAAACCGTTGCCAAAACGCAAAAAGCGCACCCTGCGGCGCGCTTTTGACGGCAATCATGTCACAGTGGAGATCAGGCGGCGACGGCTGCCAGCGACTTCACGCGCGACGACAGGCGCGACATCTTCCGCGCCACGGTGTTCTTGTGCAGCACGCCCTTGGTGACACCACGCGCCATTTCCGGCTGTGCGACGCGAAGGGCGGCGGCGGCGGCTTCCTGGTTGCCGGAGGCGAGCGCCTCTTCGACCTTGCGCAGGAAGGTGCGGATACGCGAGCGACGCGCCTTGTTCACGACATAGCGTGCGTCGGACTGGCGGGCGCGCTTCTTGGACTGGGGCGAATTGGCCATGTATCGATTCCGGTTCTTCGGTTCGTGTCTATCTTGAAGCCGCGTCTTTACGGGCGACTCGGGGGCAAGTCAACCGGGGATGGCCCGGAAAGTCATCTATCTGTCACGGAATTGCGGCTGGCGCTTTTCCAGGAAGGCGGCCATGCCCTCTTTCTGGTCCTCGGTGGCGAACAGCGAATGGAACAGGCGGCGTTCGAACAGCAGCCCTTCGCGCAGCGTGGATTCGTAGCTGCGGTTCACCGCCTCTTTCACAGCCATCACCGTCAGCGCCGATTTTTCCGAGATCTTGATGGCCGCCTTCATCGCCTCCTCGATCAGCGACTTGGCCGGCACGACGCGGCTTACCAGCCCGCAACGCTCGGCTTCCGCCGCATCCATGAAGCGGCCGGTCAGGTGCATGTCCATTGATTTGGACTTGCCGACAAAGCGCGTCAGGCGCTGGGTGCCGCCCATGCCGGCCACGACGCCCAGGTTGATCTCGGGCTGGCCGAACTTGGCGGTGTCGGCGCAGATGATGTAGTCGCACATCATCGCAAGCTCGCACCCGCCGCCCAGCGCATAGCCCGCGACGGCGGCGATGATCGGCTTGCGCACCCGCAGGATCGCATCGGAATCGGCGGCGAACAGGTCTTCGGTGTAGACCTCGACAAAGCTCTTGGTCGACATCTCCTTGATGTCGGCCCCGGCGGCGAACGCCTTTTCCGACCCGGTCAGGATGATGCAGCGCACGTTGTCGTTGGTATCGGCGGCGGTCAGTGCCGCGGCCAGCTCGCGCATCAGCATGGCGTTCAGCGCGTTCAGCGCGTCGGGCCGGTTCAGCCGGATCAGCGCCACATTGTCCTCGATCTCGACGATCAGTGTCTCGTAGGCCATCAAGGCTCTCCCGTTGGGCAATCCGGCAAGGTCTAGCACTGCCGTGGCGGGGTTCAAGTCATCTCTGACACTGCGGGCAATGGAACGACGACCGCCCGGCCTGCACGAGCCGCCCGATGGTGCCGCCGCATCCGGGGGTCGGGCAGGGCTCGCCCTCGCGGCCATAGACGCGAAAGCTGTGCTGAAAGTAGCCCAGTTCGCCATCTGCCTGCCGGTAGTCGCGCAAGGATGACCCGCCCGCCTCGATCGCCTCGGCCAGCACGGTGCGGATGATCGGCACCAGCCCGGCCACCCGGCCCGCAGCGATCTGCCCCGCCAGCGTCAGCGGGCTGAGCCCCGCGCGGTGCAGCACCTCGCAGACATAGATGTTGCCCAGGCCCGCCACCACCCGCTGATCCAGCAGCGCCGACTTGACCGGCGTGGCGCGGCCCTTCAGCCGGGCGACCAGGTAATCCTCGGAAAAGCCGTTGCCCATGGGTTCCGGCCCCAGCCCGGCCAGCAGCGGATGCGCCTCGGCGCCATCGGTCGCGAACAGGTCCATCGCGCCGAAGCGGCGGGCGTCGTTGAAGGTGACGCGCGCGCCGCCCGCCATGTCGAACACCACATGGTCATGCTTGGCCGCCAGCGGATGCGTGCGGTGAAAGGCCCCGGTCACCGCGCCCGAGATCAGCATCCGCCCCGACATGCCCAGATGGATCAGCAGCGTCTCGCCCCGGTCCAGATCGGCCAGGATGTATTTCGACCGCCGCCGCAGCCCCAGCACCCGCGCGCCGGTCAGCCGACTCGCCATTTCCGGCGGAAACGGCCGGCGCAGGTCGGCGCGGTTGACCCGGGCCTGCACGATCACCTGCCCCGACATCACCGGCTCCAGCCCGCGGCGGACTGTCTCGACTTCCGGCAATTCGGGCATCTTCCGCTCCTCAGACAGATCGGCGCATTGCAGCGACGCGCAAGCGCCCTATAAGGAGTCGCAAAGCCAAGGACGACAAGACCTCATGACCCAAGAACCCGCGAAGACCACCCATTTCGGCTTCCAGACCGTGGACGAAGGCGCAAAGGCCGGGATGGTCCATGGCGTCTTCACCCGCGTCGCGTCGAAATACGATGTGATGAACGATGCGATGTCGCTGGGCATCCACCGGCTGTGGAAAGACGCGATGATGGACTGGCTGGCGCCCCGGCCCGGCCAGAAGCTCTTGGATGTGGCGGGGGGCACCGGCGACGTGGCATTCCGCTTCCTCAAGCGCGCGCCGGGGGCGACGGCCACGGTCTGCGACATGACCGAATCGATGCTGGTATCGGGGCGGCAGCGCGCCGATGCCGACCAGATGGCGGACCGGCTCGACTGGGTGGTGGGCGATGCGATGGCCCTTCCCTTCCCTGATCGCAGCTTCGATGTCTACACCATCAGCTTCGGCATCCGCAACGTCACGCGCATTCCCGATGCGCTGCGCGAGGCGTTCCGCGTGCTACGCCCCGGCGGCCGCCTGATGGTGCTGGAGTTCAGCCAGATGCCGAACCCGGCGATGCAATGGGCCTATGACCGCTACAGCTTCAACGTGATTCCGGTGATGGGCCAGATCATCGCGGGCGACCGCGACAGCTATCAGTATCTGGTGGAATCGATCCGCAAGTTCCCCGATCAGGACACCTTTGCCGGGATGATCCGCGCCGCGGGCTTCGGTCAGGTGAAATACCGCAATCTTTCCATGGGCATCGCGGCCCTGCACTCCGGCTGGAAGATCTAGTGCGCGGCCCCCACAACATCATCCGCCTGATCCGAACGCTTGCCACGATGGAACGCACCGGCGCGATCGGCGTGGTGCTGGAGGCGTTCGAGGCGCCGAAAAGCCTGCGGCTGGTGGCGCGCGTCATGGGCTGGCCGTTCAAGTGGCTGGGCCTGCCCGGCGACCCCGACCTGCCGCCGGCCACCCGTGCGCTTTCGGCTCTCGGGCCCGCCTACATCAAGTTCGGGCAGATCCTGTCCACCCGCCCCGACGTGGTCGGCGACGATCTGGCCGTGCAGCTGAAGTATCTGCAGGACAAGCTGCCTCCCTTCCCGATCGACGTGGCCAAGCGGATGATCGAGGAGGAACTGGCCCAACCCGTCGATCAGCTTTTTTCCGAGTTTTCCGAACCGGTTGCGGCCGCCTCCATCGCGCAGGTCCATCGGGCGCGCATGGCCGCCACCGGGCAGGAGGTCGCGGTCAAGGTGCTGCGGCCTCATATCGAGCGCGACTTCCGCAAGGATATCGACGCCTTCTATCTGGCCGCCACCATCATCGAGGCCCTGTCTCCCGCCTCGCGCCGCCTGCGGCCGATGGATGTGATCACGCATTTCGAGGGCGTGGTGAACGGCGAACTCGACCTGCGGCTGGAATCGGCGGCGGCGGCGGAGTTCGCCACCAATACCGAGGCTGACACGGGCTTTCAGGTGCCCAAGCCGATCTGGGATCTCTCGGGCCGTCAGGTGATGACGATGGACTGGGCCGAAGGCATCAGTCTGGCCGACAATGACGCGCTGGATGCCGCCGGCCACGACCGCCGGGTGCTGGGCACACGGGTGCTGCACCTGTTCCTCAGCCACGCGCTGCGCGACGGATACTTCCACGCCGACATGCATCAGGGCAACCTGAAGGTCGCGGCCAATGGCGACATCATCGCCTATGACTTCGGCATCATGGGGCGGCTGGATGAATACACCCGCCGGGTCTATGCCGAGATTCTGTTCGGCTTCATCCGCCGCGACTATCGCCGCGTGGCCGAGGTGCATTTCGAGGCGGGCTATGTGCCTGCCAACCGCGACATCGACGAGTTCGCCCGCGCCCTGCGGGTGGTGGGCGAGCCGATCTTCGGCATGGATGCCAGCCGGATTTCCATGGCGCGCCTGCTGGCCTATCTGTTTGAAGTCACGGAACGATTCGGCATGGAAACCCGAACCGAACTGATCCTGCTGCAACGCACGATGGTCGTGGTCGAAGGGGTCGCGCGCTCGCTCGACCCGAACCTGAACATCTGGCATGTCGCGCACCCCATCGTCGAGGATTACATCAAGCAGAACGTCGGCCCGCGCGCCCTGCTGCGCGATCTGGGCAAGACCGCCCGGGTGATGGCGCGCTTCGGCCCGAAACTGCCCGGGATGATGGAAGACCTGCTGATCCGGCAAAGCCAGCCGATCGTGGTGGTGCAGCCGCGGCCCAGGACGCATCCGCTGCTGTGGATGGCCCTGGGGGCTGCCTGCACCGGCGTGGGTGTCTGGCTCGCGCAGATGGTCTAAGTTCCGCCGCCGGGGGATGCAGGGGTTCCTTGTCCGCCCGCGGGCAGCCCTGCATCACGGCGTCGCCCCCGCCGCGTGACAAGGCAGGCCGACGCAGACCTGCCGGGCACCCCGCGGCGGCGCCTGCGCCGCCACAGGCGAAAGGCGCCCGTCTCAGTCGCCTGCGCGCAGGGCGGTGATGTTGCCGGCGAGCACTTCGATGCCCCCTTTCAGCACCAGAATCGTCCCGCCGGCGCCGCCCCGCGCCTCGAGCACGCGCGCATAGACCTCGACATCATTGGTGCCGAGCAGGTTCTCGCCGGAATAGCTTTCAAGCTGGAAGGTGTATTTCCCTTCCGGCAAGGGCTCGCCGTCGCTGCCGACCGGTTCCCATTGCAGGGCGGTGCTGGTGCGGTCGACATCCTCGCGGGCGACGACACGGTTCAAGTTGTCGCGCACCACAAGCACCGCCCGGTCGGCCAGGGCAGCGGGGTTGGGCGACAGGCTCATCGTCGAGCCGTCCACCCAGGCCGGGCCGGCCGCCCGTGCCTCGCGCCCGACCCAGCCCGCAAGCTGCGCCATCCCCATGACATCGAACTGCCCATACAGTCCTTCCAGCAGCTGATTGGTCCGCACCTGCTGTTCAACCCCGGAAAACGTCGCAAGCTGCACCGCGTAGTCGGACGAATCGATCGGGTTCAGCGGGTCCTGGTTCTGCATCTAGGTCGAAAGCATCCGCAGGAAGGTCTGGAAATCGCTGCTGATCACGCCGCCCTGGGCGTTGCCTGCCGCCTTGGTGGTGCTGGTTGCCACCGAGGCGGCGGTTGTGGTCGAGGTGATGTTCACCGGGTTTCCTTTCACATTCTGAGATCAAGCCCGGTGTCGCCGACGGTCCGGGCCGGAGTGGCGGCTGGCGGGGCTGCGGAGGCGTGGGGCGCCGGGTCCGGCGGGGCGTCTGCCGACTGAGGAGGGTGGTTCCGGGTGCCCTGGCCACCCCACTGCCCGAAGCTGAGGCTGCCGCCGGTAAAGCCGGCCTGACGGAACTCCTGCCACAACTGGTCGCCGTGACGGCGCAGCAGATCCAGCGTCTCGGCCCGTTCGACCAGCAGGGTGACGCGGATCGAATCGCCGTCCTGATGCAGCGTCATGCGCAGGCGCCCCAGTTCCTCGGGGGCCAGCGTCAGTTCGACCGGGCCACCGGGCGACTGCCGGACCGCCTCGATCAGGGCGGGGGCGACGGTGGGCGGCAGCGCCTGCGCCTCGGCACGGCGGGTCGGCATCTGGTCAGCGCCGGAGCCTGCCGACAGCGCCGGCCCGGGGGCCTGCGACAGCAACGCCGCGTCAGGCGGGGGCGCGGCGGCCGATAGTCCCGCAACCTGCGGATCGGCGGGCTGCGGCAAGATCGGCCGGGAACCGGTAGGCTGCGCAGACCCGGGGGTCGTGAATTGCGCAGGCGCAGGCGTTTCCGCCGGGGCCTGCCCTTGCACCGGGGCGAGGACCGGGTCGCGGCCTGCCGCAGCCTGCATCACGGCCAAGCGGGCCGCGACATCCTGGCCAGGCGCAGGACTTGCCTGCGCCGGTGACGGAATGGGCGGCGGCGGCTCCGCAGGTCGGCTTGCGGTCGTGGCGCTGCCCGGCGCGACTGGCAGGCTGCCCGGGCGATCCGACAGGGCGGTGGCGGTGGCCCTGCCCGCGTCCGGCCCGTTTGCTGGAGTGTCGGCTGCTGGCGTGTCGGCGGCTGGCGGCACAGACGTTGCCCTTTCGGCTGCAGCCTCCGTCGGCCTGCCGATTGCCGCCGCACCGGGGTGGGGGCGGAAGCCCGATGCACGATCTGCCACGCTGGCTGTCTGACCGGCAGGGATGCTGGGTGCCGCCCGTTGCAGCAGGGCGGGCCAGGAAGGCGCAGGCTCGCCGGGGGCTGTCATTGCCGCCTGAGCGGGGGCGGAAAGCTGGTCGCGGCTTTGCCCGCCGATCTGGGTCGCAGGCAGCCCCGCCGCCGTCCGGTCAGCTGGTGTCGACACCGTACCGGATTGCCGGTCGGAGACTTGCCCGCCGGTCGGGAAACCCGGCTGCACCGCGGGGCTTGAGAGCGAAAGTCCGGCGACCGGACCGGCAGATCCGGCACCCGGCCTTGGGGTGACGGGTTCGCCGGAAACGGCCACCCCGGATGGGAGCGTCCGCCCCCCGTCGCCTGCCTCTGCCTCGGGCGCAGAAACCATGGACATCATGGCGGCCAAACTCGCGGCCGGGCCTGCGGCCTCTGCCCCGGCGCGCGCCCCCCCCTCCGGCACTGCGGCGTCGCTGCCGTTGGCCGCCGGGGCCGCTGACGAAGGCATGCCCGATGCGCCGTTTGCGGTGCCTTCGCCCGGGCCTCGCGCAAACGCTGCCTGGTCGGCGGGATCGGCATCCATCCGCCAGATCATCGTCGACCCGAGGGCTTGCGCCGGCGGGGCCATCACGGCCCGCGCATCTTCGGTCGGGAACGCGGTCCTTTCCGCCTCTGCCTCCTGCTCGGCCGCCAGCCGGGCAAAGGCGCTGCCAGAATCACGCCCGCTGCCCGGGTCGGCAGAAACCGCCCCGGCTCGGGAGGAAAGGACGGTCTGCAGGGGAATACCGGGAATCACCATTGTCACGACTTCTGCCACGTTCCCCGGCAGTATTTCCGGAACTGGTTACCGCTTGTTTACCGCAGGCCCGCGATACTGCGGAAAATCCAGCGCACCGGAGAAACCGCGATGATCCTGCCGACTCAGCCGAGCCCGCCCCCCCTGTCCACCGCGCCGCGCCCGCCCGACGACCCGCTCCGGGTGCAGGCGCGGGCACTGGAGGCGGCCTTCCTGGCGGAAATGCTGGGCCATGCCGGGCTGGGCGCCGCGCGCGACGGCTTTGGCGGCGGCATCGGGGAACAGCAGTTCTCCTCCTTCCTGCGGGAGGAGCAGGCGAGGGCGCTGGTGGCGCGGGGCGGCATCGGGCTGGCGGAACAGCTGTTCCGCGCCCTGTCGGACCGGGCGGAGCGGGCGGACCGGGGGCCGGATGCAAATGTCTGACATGGGCACAACCCTGGAACGGCACCTCGACGCGATGCATGCGGCGGTGCTTGCGGGCGACCTTGCCACCCTGACACCGCTTGGCGCCGAGGTCGAGGCGCTGGTGGAACAGATCGGCGGCATCGCCGACGACGCGCTGATCCAGCGCCTGCGGCAAAAGGCCGGCCGCAATGCCGCCTGCCTGCTGGCCGCCCTGAACGGCCTGCGCGCTGCCCGGCGGCGAATCGGCGAAGTGAAGGCCGTCCGCGCCGGGATGGCCACCTATGATGGCCAGGGACGCCGGATCTCTGTCGCCGCAGATGGCGCGCACCTGACCCGGCGGGTGTGATCGGCGCGGGTTTTCGTCAAATGCCGGGTATTCAGGCAATCCGGCCGGGGCGGCGTTAAGGGAAGACAAAGACCTTCAGCCCCATCAATCGACCTGCATCCCCGAAGGATGGCGCGGTCGGGCCCAGCCCGCCGCATCGGCCAGAAGGCTCGTCTCGCCACCGTGGAAGGTGGCCCGAAACGCCGTGCGCAAAGCGCCGGCCCTATCAAGGGAAACGGAAATGTCCTCGATTCTGACCAATACCAGTGCCATGGTCGCCCTTCAGTCGATGAAGTCGATCAACAAGAACCTCAACACCACCCAGTCGCACATCTCGACCGGGAAAGCCGTCTCGACCGCCAAGGACAACGCCGCCGTCTGGGCCATCTCGAAGGTGATGGAATCCGACGTGGCCGGCTTCAAGGGCATCGGCGACAGCCTGTCGCTGGGGTCCTCGACCATTTCGGTCGCCCGCAAGGCGGCGGAAACCGTGACCGGCCTCTTGACCGAGATCAAGGGCAAGGTCGTCGCGGCGCAGGAAGAGAACGTCGACCGCAACAAGATCCAGACCGACATCGTCGCGCTGCGCGACCAGATCGCCTCGGTCGTGGGGGCTGCCCAGTTCAACGGGCAGAACATGATCAAGGGCACCGACGACATGAAGGTGCTCGCGTCGCTCGACCGCTCGGGTGACCGCAACGTCACCGCGTCCAGCATCACCGTCGAACGGCAGGATCTGACGACCGGCGCGGGCAAGTTCGGCATCGGCACTGCGGACGTCGCCTCCTACGGCACCATCACGGCGCCGGGGGGCACGGTGGGAACAACCGGCACCACGACTGCGGCCGCAGGCAAGGCAGCGGAGGTCACCTTCGGCGCGCCGGCGGCCGCCAACGACGTCTACACGATCAACGTGAAAGGCAATACGCTGAACTTCACCGCCGCGGGAGCCGAAACCGCTGATCAGATCCGCGACCATTTCACCGGCGCGATCAATGCACTGGGGCTGAAAGGGGTGACGGCCGCGGCCAACGGTTCCGGGGTGATGGAAATCTCGAACACCAATGCGTTCGAGTCGGTGAGCGTTTCGCTGGCTTCGACGGTCGATGCCAACCTGGAAATGACCGACATCAACGGAAGCGGCGCGGCCCCGACCGCCCCCAACGTAGCCACCATCGAGCAGCGCGCGGAAACCATCGACTTCTCGACCACCGCCGGTGTGAAGGATGGCGACAGCTTCAAGGTGAACGTCGGTTCGCAATCCTTCGACTATATCGCCGGCAAGGGCGAGTCGATGGAAGACGTGGTGAAGGGCCTGAAGATCGCCATCGACTCCAACCCGCCTGCCGGCGTGACCACCAGCGTCTCGAAGGACGCCACCACCGGCGCATGGTCGCTGAGCGTCGACGACGCTACCGGCGGGCGGACCCTGGCGTTGCATGTGGCCAAGGACGGCGAAGCCTCCGGCGGGCTGTTCGGGCTCGACAACATCGACGTGACCACCGCCGACGGCGCCAAGTCTGCCCTGGCGAACGTCGAAACCATGATCAACCGGTCGATCGACTCTGCGGCGGCCTTCGGTTCGGCGCAAAAGCGCATCGAGATCCAGAACGATTTCGTCAGTGATCTGTCGGATGCGCTGAAGGCCGGCATCGGGTCGATGGTCGATGCCAACATGGAAGAAACGGCAGCCCGGCTTCAGGCACTGCAGGTCCAGCAACAGCTGGGCACGCAGGCGCTGTCGATCGCCAACCAGGCGCCGCAGAACGTTCTGGCGCTGTTCCGGTAACAGAAACCGCCCGGGGGTCGGCAACGGCACCCCGGGCGACTTCCTGACCCCGCATGATCCCGGTCCGCAACATTCCGGTTCGCACGAAACCGGTCCGCACGACACCGGCCCACATGATACCGGCCCACATGATACCGGCCCACATGATACCGGAAGGACATCCCGTGAACGCACTCAACCTGGCCCGCAACGCCTATGGACGACCCGAAGCCCCTGTCCGCTCGGCCCGCAGCGTCGAATACGAGCTCTTTGCCCGCATCACCCAGCGCCTGTCGCAGGCGTGGTCGCGGCGCAAGACCGATCACGCGGGTCTGGTGGCAGCCCTGCACGACAACACGCAGATGTGGCGGACGCTGGCCGCCGACGTTGCATCATCCGCCAACGCCCTGCCCACCGCCCTGCGCGCCCAGCTGTTCTACCTGTTCGAATTCACCGCGCAGCACAGCCCCAAGGTTCTGGAGTCGGGGGCCAGTGCCGAAGTGCTGGTCGACATCAATACCGCCGTCATGCGCGGCCTTCGGGGCGAAGGAGGCGGGGCATGACCGGTCTGGTGCTGAAGCTCGGCCCGCACGAGCGGGTTCTGATCAATGGCGCGGTAATCGAAAACGGCGAGCGCCGGTCCCGGCTCGCGGTGATGACGCCCAATGCCCATATCCTGCGGCTCCGCGACGCCATTCACCCCGAATCGGTCAACACGCCGGTGCGCCGGGTCTGCTACATCGTGCAGCTGGTCCTGTCGGGCGATGCCGACCCGGGCGAGGCGCGGATGCAGTTGCTGCGCGGCATCGAACAGTTGAGCCAGGTGCTGACCGATCACGACAGCCGCGCGCAGCTGGCCGTCGCCACCACCGCGGTGCTGGAAGACCAGCACTATCAGGCGCTGAAGGCCCTGCGCAGCCTGCTGCCCCGGGAGGAGCGGCTCTTCGCCGCCCATCCGTCATGAGCTTCGCACCTGTCGTTCCGCTCGGGGGCTATGCCGGCTGGGGCTTCCTGAAGCGCACGATGGCCAAGCAGCAGGCGGCCTTCGCGGCGGCCCCGGCGCTCAAGCGCGACGAGGACTACTTTCGCGCGAAGATCGGCAGCATCAAGACGGCCGAGGATCTGGTGTCGGACCGGCGGCTGCTGAAGGTGGCGCTGGGGGCCTTCGGGCTCGATGCCGACATCAACAACAGGTACTTCATCAAGAAGGTGCTGGCAGACGGCACGCTGGACACCAAGGATCTGGCGAACCGGCTGGCCGACAAGCAATACGCCGCCTTTTCCTCCGCCTTCGGCTTCGGTGACTATGCGACACCGCGCACCCAGCTTTCGGATTTCGCCGACAAGATCCTGTCGGCCTACAAGACCCGCCAGTTCGAGATGGCGGTGGGCGAGCAGAATGGCGACATGCGGCTGGCCCTGAACGCGGAACGGGAACTGCCGCTGCTGGCCACCAATACCGCCACCGACAACGGCCGATGGTACGCGATCATGGGCAATACCCCGCTGCGCAAGGTGTTCGAAACGGCGCTCGGCCTGCCCTCCAGCTTCGGCTCGCTGGACCTGGACCAGCAAATGACCACGTTCCGAGCCCGCGCCGAAAAGATGTTCGGCAGCAGCGAGGTGTCGCAGTTTGCCGACCCGAAGAAGCTGGATAGCCTGATGCGCCAATTCCTCGCGCGTTCCGATTCTTCTGCGGGGGTGTCGCTGCTGACCCGGGGCGCGGGGGCGCTGCAACTGCTGCAGAACTCGCAGGCCGGCTATTCCAACATGCTGAGCCGATTGGGCTGAAAAACCCGGTTCGGGGCTCAGCGCGCTGCAAGGCAGGCAGCCAGCCGCCGAAAGCTGCCCGCGACGCCATCGGGCGCGTCTTCCGCCAGAAAGGCATCCAGCGCGGGCCAGACCCGGATCGCCGCATCCACCAGCGGGTCAGACCCCTTGGCGTAAAGCCCGGCCTGGATCATCATCTCGGCACGGTCATAGGCCCCCAGCAGCCGCCGCGCCTCGGCGATCAGTGCGTTTTCCTCGGCGCTCGCGGCTTCGGGCAGGCTGCGCGACACCGAGCGCAGCAGGTCGATCGCCGGATAGCGGCCGCGCTCGGCGATCTTGCGATCCATCACCACATGGCCGTCGAGCACACCGCGCAGGATGTCGGCCACCGGCTCTTCCATGTCGGACCCGGCGACCAGCACCGAGAAGACCGCCGTGATGTCGCCCACCCCTTCCGGCCCCGGCCCGGCACGTTCGGCCAGCGACATGATGGTGTGGGCGGTCGAGGGGGGAAAGCCGCGCAGATTGCCCGCCTCGCCCGCCGCCAGTGCCACCTCTCGATGCGCCTCGGCAAAGCGGGTGATGCTGTCGGCCAGCAGCAGGACATGCAGCCCCTGATCGCGGAAATGCTCGGCCACCGCCATCGCCGTCCAGGCACAGCGGCGGCGGATCAGTGGCGACTGGTCCGACGTGGCGGTGACGATGACCGAGCGTGCCATGCCCGCGGGCCCCAGCACCCGGTCGGTGAACTCGCGCAGCTCGCGCCCGCGTTCGCCCACCAGCGCGATCACAACCACATCCGCCGAGACCCCGCGCGCGAACTTGGCCAGCAGCGAGGATTTCCCGACACCGGAGCCCGCGAACAGCCCGATGCGCTGGCCGCGCACCAGCGGCAACAGCGTGTCGAACACCGCGACGCCGGTGCTCAGCCGCTCCCCCAGCCTGCGGCGCGACGCCGCAGCAGGGGCCTGCGCGCGCAAGGATCGCGGGGCCGCGCCGCGAAACAGTGGCCGCCCATCCAGCGGCTTGCCGAACGGATCGACGATGCGCCCGATCCAGCCGTCATCGGGCGCGATTTCGGCGCGGCCGATCAGTTCCACCGCATCTCCGATCACCAGCCCGTCCGCCGCGTCGTCGGGCAGCACGGTCAGCCCGTCGCCCGCAAGGCGCAGCACCTCGCCGCCGATCGGCCCGCCCTGGCCGCGGATCAGCACGCGGTCGCCAAGCCCGGTGCCCTGGCTCAGCCCCGACACCCGCAAGGTGCCGCGCCCGACCTCCGCAATGCGCCCGACCCGGCAGCTCACGCTGATGCTGGCAATCTCGGCACGCAGGTTGTCAAAAATTCCGGCCACGGGATTCTCCCTTTGTTCGCTGCTTACCCTTTCTAAAGGAATCACCCTTAAGCCTTGGTGAAGCAGATCAAGGGAGAAGCCCTGATGTTTGAAAAACTCGAAATGGTCAGAATGGCCCAGGCGATGGCCGCCCATGCCGGCGCGCGTCAGGAGGCGATTGCCCGCAATGTGGCGAACGCCGATACGCCCGGCTACAAGGCGGTGGATCTGCCCGCCTTCGCGAAGGCCTATGCGCCGCCCGGCGGCTCCATGAGGGCCACCAGGCCCGCCCATCTGACAGCAAGCGACCGGACGATGGATCTGACCCCGCGCGTGCAGGGCGGCGCCGCCTCCCCCAACGGCAATTCCGTTTCGCTGGAAGGCGAGATGGTGAAGGCGGTCGAGGTGCGCCAGCAGCATGACATGGCGCTGGCGATTTACCGATCCACCTCCAAGATCCTGCGCACCTCTCTCGGCCGCGGGTAGGTGGGCAGATGAGCGATCTGATCAAGTCCCTTTCCCTTGCGGCCTCCGGAATGGAGGCGCAGGCGATGCGGCTGCGGCATGTCTCTGAAAACATCGCCAATGCCGACACACCCGGATACCACCGCAAGACCATCAGCTTTCGCGAGCAGATGGACAGCGGTCTGGTGGCGCCCGGCCCGCTGCGGCTCGACCGCAGCGAGCTGACGAAGGTCTACGACCCCGGCCACCCGCTGGCCGATGAAACCGGTCACTACGACGGCTCGAATGTCGATCTGGTGATCGAAATCGCTGACGCGCGCGAAGCGCAGCGCAGCTACGAGGCGAACCTCAAGATGTTCGATCAGGCACGTCAAATGACGCAGAGCCTGTTCGAGCTGTTGCGCCGATAGAGGAGATCCAGAATGGAATTGAATACCTCTCTTGCCGTCCTGTCCTATGAGAAGGCTCGTTCGGCTGCGGCACCGTCGCCGCAGCCGGGCGGCGAGGCGGGAACCCTTGAAACGCTGGTGGGCCGTTTTGCCGACACCCTCGCAAAGGGCGAACAGACCGCCCGCGCCGCCATGACCGGCGGGGCGGACCCCCATGCCCTGATCCAGGCCCTCGCGGCCTCGGAATCCGCGGTCGAAACCGTCGTGACGGTCCGCGACAAGGTGGTGGAGGCCTATCAGGAAATCCTGAGGATGCCGGTATGACCGAGGCCGACATCTTCGACACGATGCGCCAGGGCCTCTGGGTGTCGGTGCTGATCTCGGCACCGCTCCTGGCGGTGGCGCTGGTGGCCGGGGTGGCGGTGGGTCTGTTCCAGGCGCTGACCTCGATCCAGGAAATGACACTGTCCTTCGTGCCGAAGGTCGGCGCGATGCTGCTGGTTTTCTGGGTGTCGATGAGCTTCATGACCTCGACCCTCATCAGTTTCTTTGTCGACCGCATCATTCCGCAGATTGCGGAGGGCTGAGCCGTGGACGCCGCCGCCTACACCACCCTGACCCGCCAATCCGGCCTGATGCGCGAAATGCAGGCGGTGGCGAACAATATCGCCAACATCTCGACCACCGGCTTCCGCCGCGAAGGGGTGATCTTTGCCGAACACATCACGCGGCTGGAGGATGCGCCCTCGCTGTCGATGGCCCATGCCTCGGCCCGACAGATCGACCTGTCGCAGGCCGGGCTGAGCCAGACCGGCGGGGCCTTCGACTTCGCCATCCAGGGCGACGGATTCTTTCTGGTGGAAACGCCGCAAGGCCAGGGCCTGACCCGCGCCGGCAGCTTCACGCCTTCGGCCGACGGCGAACTGGTCAACCCCGACGGCCATCGGCTGCTGGACCAGGGCGGCGCCCCGATCTTCGTGCCGCCGGATGCCGGGGTGGTGGCGCTGGCGCAGGACGGCACGCTCTCGGCCGGCGGCCAGCCGCTGGGGCGGATCGGGCTCTGGCAGCCAATCGACCCGAACGACCTGCGGCATCAGGGCGGCACGCTGTTCTCCTCCGGCTCCGGCGTGGAACCGACCGAAGGCGCGGTGATCCTGCAAGGCCATGTCGAGGATTCGAACGTCAACCCGGTGTCCGAGATTGCCCGGATGATCGCGGTCCAGCGCGCCTATGAAATGGGGCAAAGCTTCCTGCAATCCGAGGATGAACGCGTTCGTGGCGTCATCCAGACCCTTGGCCAATAGGAGACATTGATGAAAGCCCTGCAAATCGCCGCATCCGGCATGGCTGCACAGCAGATGCGTGTCGATGTCGTGTCCAACAACCTCGCCAACATGTCCACCACGGGCTACAATTCCCGGCGCGTCGACTTTGCCGACCTGCATTATCAACAGCTTGCGCGCCCCGGAACAGTGGCCGCCGAGGATGGCACCCAGCTGCCGACCGGGGTGCAGATCGGCCTCGGGGTCCGCCCGGCCGCGGTGTCGGTGGTGCTTTCGCAGGGGTCGCTTGTGCAGACCGGCGGCGATCTGGATGTGGCGGTCGAGGGCAAGGGCTATCTGGAGGTCACGCTGCCCTCCGGCGCCTCGGCCTATACCCGCGACGGCGCACTGAAGCGCACCGGCGACGGGCTGATCGTCACGTCCGACGGGCATCAGGTGGCGCCGGGGCTCACGATTCCGTCGGATGCGCGCAGCCTGTCGATCAACGCGGATGGCGAGGTTTATGCCTATTTTGCCGACCGGGTGCAGCCCGAACTGCTGGGCCAGCTGAACCTTGTCGGCTTCTCGAACGAAAAGGGGCTGGAGGCGATCGGATCGAACCTGTTCCTGGAAAGTCCGGCCTCGGGGCCTGCGCTGGTGGGCTCGCCGGGGCAGGATGGCCTGGGCACCCTGCGGCAGGGATACCTTGAGGAAAGCTCGGTCGATGCGGTGCGCGAGGTGACCGAACTGATCAAGGCGCAACGCGGCTACGAGTTGAACGCCAAGGTGATCACCGCCGCCGACCAGATGATGTCGGCCACCACGAGCGTGCGGTGATGTGGCGGCTGGTCTTCCTTCTGGTGCCCGGCCTGGCCGAGGCCGACAGCCTGGTGGCGACCCGCACCATCCGGGCGCAGACGGTGCTGGCCGCAACCGACATGACGCTCGTCGCCGCCGAGATTCCCGGCGCCCTGACCGACCCCCTGGCCGCCCAGGGGCTGGAGGCGCGCGTGACGCTTTACGCCGGCCGCCCGATCCGCCCCGGCGACCTTGGCCCCCCTGCGATCGTCGACCGCAACCAGATCGTGCCGCTGTCCTATCAGGCGGGCGGCCTCGACATTCGGACCGAAGGGCGCGCGCTGGCCCGCGGCGGGGTCGGCGACGTGGTCCGCGTGATGAACCTGTCCTCCCGCACCATCATCTCCGGCCGGATCGGCGCGGACGGGATGGTGTGGGTCGGCCCCGATTTCTGAAGGATTTCCGTGATGCGACTCCTGCTTGCCTGCCTCGTCCTCCTCACCGCCTGCGGGCGCCTGCAGGAGGTCGGCAAGGCCCCCGCCTTTTCGCCGCTGGAAGGCAGCTACCAGCATCATGCCATGTATTCCAATCCGATGCCGCTCGATGCCGAACCCGATGGCCCGACCGATGCCTCCTCGCTCTGGACCGGGGGGCGCGCGTCGCTGTTCGGCGACAGGCGGGCGGCGCGGCGCGGCGACATCATGACCGTGGTGATCGAGATCGACGACAAGGCCGAAATCTCCAACTCCTCGGGCCGCAGCCGGACCGGCAGCGAAACCATGGGAATCCCGTCGCTTTTCGGCATTCCGCAGCGGCTGGACGCCGAATTGCCTGAAGGGGCGAGCATGGCCGACGCGCTCAGCACCAATTCCTCGTCCAGCTATTCGGGCGACGGATCGGTGGCGCGCAACGAGAAGCTGACACTGCGGGTCGCGGCGACGGTGGTCGAGGAACTGCCCAACGGCGTGCTGCGCATCGAGGGCCAGCAGGAAGTGCGGGTGAACTTTGAACTGCGCGAGCTGATCGTGACCGGCTATGTCCGCCCCGCCGACATATCGCGCCAGAACGAGATCACCTATGACAAGATCGCCGGGGCCCGGGTGGCCTATGGCGGGCGCGGCCAGATCACCGATGTGCAGCAGCCGCGCTATGGCCAGCAGATCACCGACATCCTCATGCCGTTCTGACCCGCCATGATCCGCAAGCTCCTCCCCCTTATACTTGCCCTGGTCGGTTTGGGTGCGGGCCTCGGCGCGGGCCTGCTGCTGCGCCCGGCGGCCGAGCCTCCCGACGCCGAAGCGGCCGCCGCAAAGGCTGTTCCCGAAATCCAGCCCGATTACGTCAAGCTGAACAACCAGTTCGTCGTACCGGTGGTCGAAAACGGGCGCGTCGCATCCATGGTCGTGCTGTCCCTCAGCCTGGAAGCCAAGCCCGGCAGCACCGATCTGATCTATGCCCGCGAACCCAAGATCCGCGATGCCTTCCTGCAGGTGCTGTTCGATCACGCCAACTCCGGCGGGTTTCGCGGTTCCTTCACCGACGGGTCGAACCTGATCCTGCTGCGCAAGGCGCTGCTCGAGGCGGCGCGCACCACGATGGGCGACCTGGTGACGGATGTCCTGATCGCCGACATCGTCAGGCAGGACAGCTGACACCGATGGCTCCGCCGCGAAAGGCAGCAACTGCGGCGCAGGCGCCGCCGTCAAACTGCCGCAACAGGCAGGCGCGGTGCGGACGGAGGCTTGGCGGACGCGGTTCGCCCCGGCCGCGTGCTTCGACCGTCTGCCCGGCCAGACGGCCAAGGGTCGCCGCGGCGCCAGGCCGAACCTCTCCCACCTCGCAGCCCTGACGGTGAACGGCAGCAGGAGCGTGTTGCGCACAAAATGGGTCCATACCCTGCAGCCCTGAAGAAGATGCAGCATCGTCCTTTGCGAATGTATCGCAGACAAGTCCGACATCGCGCCCTGCAGGCAGGGAATCACAGATCATACTTTGATGGGATTCCCGAATCGGAAATGCCGCAGCACGCTAACCCTTCTGCGCCAGGCCGCGCAGGGCCTGCGCCTGGCCGAAAGCCCGGCGCGCGGCGGCCTGCGCCCCCAGCCAGTCGGCCGTCTGGCGTGCAAGGGTCAGGTTGATCTCGGCGCGCCGTGCCTCGGCCCAACGCTGATAGTGCAGTTCGGCCCGTGCCGCCGCGATGGGGGAAAGACCGTCCGCCGGCTCGGCCGCCAATCCTGCAAGCCGATCCAGACTGTCCTGCCGGGCGCGTGCTGCCGTGTGCAGCTCGGACAACCGCAGATCCAGTATCAGTTGGCTCACCTGCCCGAGCCTGGCCAGCTGGTCACGCTGCGTCATCGCCACGCCCTCGCCTTCCTGCGCATCGCCTCGGCGAAGCGGATGGCGGCAGCCACGGTGCGATAATGCTCGGGCTGCACCTCCTGACCGATCTTGACGGCAGCGTGCAGGGCACGGGCAGTCGGCGGATCGCGGTGCAGTGGCACCCCGGCCACGGCGGCACGCTCGCGGATGCGCGCGGCAATCTCGTCCACCCCCTTGGCAACACAGACCGGCGCCCGCCCTCCGGCCCGGTTCCATTTCAGCGCCACGGCGTAATGCGTCGGGTTGACGATCACCACATCGGCCGTGGCGACATCGGCGAGCATCCGGTTGGTGGCGATGTCGTAGCCACGCTGGCGACGCTGCGCCTTGGTCTGCGGATCGCCCTCGGACTCCTTGTGTTCATCCATCACTTCCTTGCGCGACATGCGGTGGCGCCGCCGATGTTCCGCCGCCTGCCACAGATAATCGACCCCGCCGATGGCGGTCGCGATCAGCAGGATCAGGAACAGGAACTCCACCACCATCTGCAGCAGCGTTGCCGTCATCAGCGCCGGGGTCAGGTGCAGCGTGCCAAGGATCCGGTCGCCCTGCCGCACCAGAAAAAGGCCCAGCGCCACCGAAATGATCACCAGCTTCACGAAGCTCTTGGCGAATTCGAACAGCCCGGAACGGCCAAACTTGTTTTTCGCCCCCGCCACCAGCGAGATGCGGGACAGTTTGGGCATGATCTTGTCGGGGGTAAACACCAGCGACCGCTGTGCCAGAACGGCAACCAGCACCCCCATGGCCGGCAAGAGAAAGAACGGGGCCAGAGCCAGTGCAAAGGCTGCCAGCAACCCGCCGAACGGTGCGCCCCCCTCGGTCGTGAATATCCGTGACAGAAGGTCGGCCTGGTCAAGCAGGACCGCCCCGACCTGCCCGGCCCGCCGCAAGGACGCCTCGCCCAGTGCCCAGGCCGCCACCAGCAACCCGGCATAGGCCGCTGCGGTCGGCAGGTCCTGCGAACGGGCAATCTCGCCCTTGGTGCGCGCCTGGTCAAGGCGGCGCGCCGTGGCCTCGTATTCCTTTTCGCCGCTTTCGTCCTCGCCGCTCATGGCGCATTCGCGAAGGGCGCGTCGAGAAAGGCGCCCAGCGCCTGCATCCAGACGGCAAGGGCGAGCGGCGCGACCACGGCCAGAAGTGCCAGCCCCCCCAGAGTCAGCGCCGGCGCCCCGACAAAGGCCACCATCAACTGCGGCATGGCCCGGTTGATGACGCCCAGAGCCACGTTGTAGATCAGAGAGGCCAGCACGAACGGCGCCGCCAGCGAAAACGCCAGCGAAAATGCCGACGTGACCTGCAACAGGCCCCATTGCGCCAGGTCTTCCGACCCCGGCATCCGGCCGGGCGGCAACACGTCATAGGACAGGATCATCAGTTCAGCCGCCCGCACATGGAGGCCCGCCATCACCGCCAGTGCCAGCCCCGCCACCGTGAGCAGATTTCCGATGGCAGGCTGCGGCTCCGGTCCGGCCCCGGCAAAAAGCTGCGCCAGGGACGTGGCCTGCGCGGCGATGGTCCCGGCCATCTGCAGGGCCATGATGAACAGCCGCAGGCCGATCCCGAGGATCAGCCCTGCCGTCACCTCCGTTGCCAGCGGCAGCGCAAGTTGCCCCGCCAGAGGCATCACCCGGTCCGCCACCGCAGGGGCGACCACGGCCGTGAAGGCCAGCCCGACCACCAGGCGCACCCGTTGCGGCACCACCTGCTCGCCGAAAGCCGGAAGCAACGCCATCACCGCCCCGACCCGCAGAAACACCAGAAACCCGACCCAGATCATGTCCTGCCCCATGCCAGTCAGCTCGGTCAGCAGCGGGATCATGTCGTTCATGCCGACACCTGCCCGACCATGGCGGGACGCGCCTCCATCCCGATTTCCTCGTAGGACAGGACGGGGGCGGCCAGGCCCTTCGCCACCATCACCGTGCGCAGGAAGCGCCGCCGCAGGGTCGAGGTGACCAGCGCCGGATAGATGCCGCTCTCCGCCGCCTTGTTCAACCGCTCGGCCAGCGCATTGGCCAGCCGGCCGAACTGATCCGGCGGCAAGGCCACGTCGCGCACCCCGCGCTCGCTGTCGATCTGATGCGCGGCAAAGGTCTTTTCCCATTCCGGCGCCAGCTGGATCAGCGGGATGGTGCCGTCGTCGCGCTTGAGTTCCGCCACAAGCTGGAACCCCAGGCGCTGGCGCACATGTTCGCAGACCTGCTCCGGCGCGCCGAGGCCCCGCGCTTCCGACACCGCCTCCAGGATCAGCGGCAGGTTGCGGATCGACACCCGTTCCTCCAGCAGCAGGCGCAGCACCGTCAGCAGCAGGTCGACAGGCACCTTTTCCGGCACCAGTTCCTCCAGCAGCCGCCGGTTTGCCTCGGCCCGGGCCGGGTCTGTGACATTGACGAATTCGTCCAGCAGCCGCCGCAGCCCCTTCAGCGTCAGCAACCGCGCGAGGTTGGTCTTCATCATTTCCAGCAGATGGGTTGCCAGCACCTCGGCCGGCGAAACCACCGTCAGCCCCGCCAGCGCCGCATCTTCCTGATGGTCGGGCAGGATCCAGCGGGCGGGGGCACCGTACACCGGCTCGCGAACGTCCTGTCCGTCGGGCGCGGGCACGCCGTCGGCCAGCAGCACCAGAACCCGGTCAGGCACCAGGCGGTCCCGCACCCGTTCCACCCCCTGCAGCCGGATGCGATAGGTGCCGGGCGGCAGTATCACCTCGTCGGTCAGCCGGATTTCGGGCAGGATGATGCCGAAGGCCGAGGCCACATGCGTTCGCATGTTCTGGATGCGCGCATCGAGACCGGTCGCCGGGTCGAGCACCATCGACACGAGGTCGGGCGCGAACTCGATGTGGATGTCGTCGAAATCCAGCACGTCGCCCAGTGACTTGCGGCGCGGCGCCTCGGGTTCGGCAATCGCTTCGGTCGTCGCCATGTCCGCCTTGCGATGCACCAGCAACGCCGCCGCCGCAAGGCCGGCCGCCGCCAGGATGAATGGCAGGAACGGCATGCCCGGCACCAGCGCAAACAGCGCCATCAGCAGCGCCACGGTGCCCAGCGCCCCCGGATATCGCCCGAGCTGCTTGAAGAACGACACGTCGGTTGCCCCCGTCACCCCGCCCCGCGCCAGCAGCAGCGCCGCGGCAATCGAAATGATGACTGCCGGAATCTGGCTGACCAGACCGTCGCCGACCGTCAGGATCGCATAGGTTTCGAAAGCGAGGCCGACCGGCATGTCATGCACCGCGATGCCCATGATCAGGCCCATAACGATGTTCAGCATGGTGATCAGCAACCCTGCCACCGCATCGCCCTTGACGAATTTCGAGGCGCCGTCGAGCGAGCCGAAGAAGTTCGTCTCGGCCAGTTCCTGCTCGCGGCGCCGCTTGGCCTCCGCATGGTCGATGGCCCCGGCCGACATGTCGCTGTCGATCGCCAGCTGCTTGCCCGGCATCCCGTCGAGCGCGAACCGTGCCCCGACCTCGGCCATCCGCCCCGCCCCCTTGGTGATCACCATGAAGTTGACGATCAGCAGCACGCAAAACACCACCAGGCCCAGCAACACGTTGCCACCCATAATGAAATTGGCAAAGCCCTCGATCACGTGACCGGCGGCATCCGTGCCGGTGTGACCCTCGCCGATGATCAGTTTGGTCGAGGAAACGTTCAGTGACAGACGCAGCATCAGGCTGGCCAGAAGGATGGTCGGAAAGGCCGAGAAATCCAGCGGCCGTTCCAGAAACAGCGTGACGGTGAACATCAGGATCGCCAGCGCGAATGACAGCGCCAGCCCGACGTCCAGCATCCAGGCCGGCACCGGAAGCACCATCATTACGATCACCGCCATCAGCGCGAGCGCCAGCAGGATCGTGGGGCGGAAAATCGAGGCGAGCGTGATCTGGGGGAATGTCATGTCAGGGGCCATTTCCGAACAGCGGTTGCCTGCCTTCGCGCAGCGGCACGATCGACCCCTGCGTTGCGGGGGCCCCCGATACCAGCAACGGAAAGCGGTTGGCGCGGGGCAGCAGCGCCGCGAGGTCTTCGGCGGGCGGCAAGCTGGGGAGGGTATCGGGCTTCAACCGCGCCAAAACGGTGTCGAACCGCTGCCGGTAGCGTTCTGCATGGGCGGGCGTGGCCGAATGATAGGCACCCGCCGCCTCCGACCAGTCTCCCCGACCCGTGTAAAGCCGTTGCAGGTAGGAGGCGGCGTACAGCGCGTTGCGGCGCGGGTCGAGCATGTCTTCGACCGATGCGAAGGCGCCAGAATGCCAGCGATGATTGATCTGGAAGCAGCCAATGTCGATGTTGGTCTGGCCCGCCGCCAAAGCCTGCCCGACATGGGCCGCAGCCTCTTCGCGCGTGGCGAACCAATGCCCGTCTCCGCCCTGATTGACCGTCCAGGGCCACGGGCGAAAGCCGCCCCGCGCGCCGGAAAGGCTGCGCCCGGTCTCGACCAGCGCCACGGCCTGCAACACCTCGATTGGCACCCCGGTGCGTGCGGACGCCTCGGCCGCCGCCATGTCGCAGAGCGCGGGCTCGTCCCGAGCCGAAGCGGCTGCGCCAACTGCCAGGGCCGCCAGGCAGCCTGCGACGGCCACCTGCCGGAATGGCCGGGCCAGGGCTGCCACCCTCTGGGCGATGCGGGAACATTGTCTCATCGGGTTTCACCCTTTGCCGCTGCGACTGCGCGGCCCTTCCAGAACACCTTAGGGTCCGAATCTTTCCAAGAGGTTAGGATGGATCACGGGGCTCCCGGCGCAGGCACGCCGGACAGAAGCGCCTCCAGCGCCTGCCGCGTCCCGGCGCTTTCGGCCAGCGCCTGTCGACTGCGGGCAAGCGGACCCGGCGGATCGGTCTCGGGCACCGCATTGGCGTCGGCCGGCGGGACCGGAGTTGTGTCGGCAACAGTCATCGGCGCCGCGTTCGCGTCGGCGGCGTTCAGTGGCGCGTCCCCGACGGCGGGCCCGGCGGCGGGCGCAGCAGAAACGGTTCCCGCAGCCGTCCGCCAGGGTTCTGCGCCCTCTGCAGCGAGTCTTGCCCAGTCCTGCGCCTGCCGGGAGGAACGCTGTTCCGCCTCGGCTTCCCCTAGTGTGGCATAAACAGCGGCCGCCGCCGCAGGGTCGCCAAGCAGCGTCTGGGCCTGCGCACGAAGGGCATCCGCCTCGGCCGTCTCCAGTCCGGCCAGCACGCGCAACGCGGCCCGCCCGTCGCGGCGCTGCATTTCGGCCGCCGCCGCCAGCAAACGGTCGGCACCCTCGACCACGGGCTGCGGCAGCCAGGCCAGTGCCGCCTCGGAAAATCCCAGACCGACCAGCCGCTCTGTCAGCTTGCGCCGGGTTGGCACCGCCACCTGGGGCATCGGCGTCGCGGCGGGTAGGATCGCGAGGGCCATCAGGTCCGCATCGGTCCCCTGCCCCGCCAGCATGCGCCAAAGTTCGGCCGACGCCCCCGGTGCGACGGACAGCAGGTCGAAAGCCTCGCGGAATTCGCCCGCCCCGGCCAGGGCCAGCGCCTGCGCCCTGAGGAGCTTCACCCCAATCTCCGTCCCGCGGTGTTCATGCGCCAGTGCCGCAACGGCCGTCACTGTCGCCGCATCGATCGGCTTGTCCTGCGCCACCCGCGAATCGACAAAGTCGATCAGGGCCTTGGTCGCCGTTGCTCCGCCCCCGGCCGACAATTCGGTCAAGGCTGTGTCGGCTGCCGCCGTATCACCCTGCGCCAGATCAAGCCGCGCTTCCATCAGCCGCACCGCAGGCCCGGGATCGCCGGGCGCGCGCAGGATGGCGTCGCGAATCGCCCGTGCGGTTTCCGTATCCTGCTGTGACAGGAACCGTTCGGACAGGATCGGCCCAAGATGGCGACGAAGATGCAAGGGCAGCGCCGAAAAGCTCCGCAGAACCGCGGCGCTGTGCGGCCGATCCGCCGGGCCAAGCTGCGGTCGCGCCAGCACAGACCAGAGTGCTGCTGCCGTATCGCAAACCTCCATGCCCGCGAAGGGCGCATCCACTGCCATGCGTTCGTCCAGAATCTCCGCCATGGCCTCCCACACACGCCGGTCCTCCGGCGTCGCGTTCAGCGATTGCAGCAGTTGCCGCGCCTCGGCACCGAACCCCAGATAAAGATAGAAGCGAACCGCGCGGGCAAGGGCCTCGTCCTGCACCTTGTCGAACTCGCCGGTAAGCCCGGCCAGCGCGTCGGCCATCTGATCCACGATCGGGGTTTCCTGGCCCCAGGAGGCAATGTCGAGCCGCTCGTCGGGCAGACAGTTCGCCCCTTTTGCCGTCAGCAACCCCGGCGCGCGCGGTTCCACCCCGGCTGCCATGCCCAGATCCTGACCGATGCGCACCTGCGCCAACTGCCGCGGTTCGGCCGCCACCTGCGGCAGGGGCGGCATGGTGGCATCGACGACCCCGCGCGCAGCACCATCGCTGATCTGGCGCAGAAGGGCATCGCGAAGCGGCGCCATATCCGGGCCCGCGCCGGGCAAGCTCACGGCCGGAACCGCCGGTCTCGGCATTGCAGTGCGCCAGTCGTACGAGGTCGGCGTCTCGGGGCGCGGATGCGGGCGCCGGGTTGCGCGCCCGGTCAACAGCGGCATCGCCGCGGCTGCGGGGTCGAGTGCCAGTTCGAACGACGACCCGGCGGGTGGTGGCCCGTCCTTCAGGTCGATCACGATCAGCCCCGGCCGAAACTCGAACGGAATGGCATGGCAGGCGCAGCCGATGCCAAGCCGCAGCGCACCGCTTTTCGGGTCGACCCAGATCGCTGCCAGCCGGTCTCGCGGAATCAGCCGGAAAACCCTCGTCAGATCGAAGCGGAAATCGTTCCGCGACAACCGCAGTTCGTAACCGTCTTCCGTCCGCCCCATGACGAAGGCGGAAGGTTCGGAAAGCTCCAGAACCAGACGGGAAAAACCGTCATGCTCGCCCGATTTCACCACGACGGTGGCAGCCGAAGCCGCGAAGGACAGGCCGAAGAAAAACAGGATAATCAGGATTCTCATGCCGCCTCCTGCTTCAGCGCCCGCAAGGCGTCCTCCAGGTCCGAAAAGCTGGGGCGCACGTGGTGCGGCGTATTCTGCCGCCCGACCTCGATGCAGATGTTGGCCGGGTGGTTGTGCAGGTTGGCCACCAGAACCTCGCGGATCAGGGTGTAGAAATGTCCGTCGTCCTCGACCACCGCCTTCACCCGCGTTGCGAAGGGGCCGACCAGACCATAGGCCAGAAAAACCCCCAGAAACGTGCCCACCAGCGCCCCGCCGATCATCTTTCCCAGAATCTCGGGTGGCTGGTCGATCGACCCCATGGTCTTGATCACCCCAAGAACTGCCGCGACGATCCCGAGCGCGGGCAGCGCATCGGCCATCGATTGCAGCGCATGGCTGGAATGCAGCGCGTGCGCCTGGTTCGTCTCCATCCGCTTGTCGAGCACCTCCTCGACCTGATGCGGATCGTCGTAGTTCATCGAGGCGGCGCGCAGCGTGTCGCAGATCAGCTCCACCGCCTCGTGATCCTGCCGGATCCGGGGGTAGCGGCCGAAGATCGTCGAGCCTTCGGGATTTTCGATGTGCTCCTCGAGTCCGACGGGGTTGGTGCGGGCGATCCGGATCAGTTCGAACAGCAGGCACAGCATGTCGCGATAGTCGCCGGGCTTCCACTTCGGCCCCTTGAACACCTTGCCGATGTCCTTCAGTGCGGTCTTTACTGCGGCAATGTCGTTCGACAGCAAGAACGCTCCGATAGCGGCGCCCCCGATCATGACCATCTCGAAGGGCATGGCCTTCAGAATGATGCCCATCTTTCCGCCGGCCAGCATGTAGCCGCCGAAGACCATGATGAAGATCACCGCGATACCGATCAGACCGAACATGGCTTTCCCTCTTTGCCTCTGCGTGACGCTTGCAGACAGGCGTTAAGAATCCCTGAGCCTGTCACTCCTTGGGAACCAGTGCATTGCGGCCGGCCAGCAGGACGCTGACGGCATAGGCGGTTTCCGATGTCATGCCCGACAGCACCGCCGCCGCTGCATCCGGCCGCATCCGGCCCAGAAAGCCTGCCGCAAATTCCGGGGCCATCGCTTCGAACAGGGCGGCCGCATCTTTCGGTTTCATCGTCTCGTAGACTTCGGTCAGCCGCGCCAGATCGGCCTCCGCCGCCCCGTCGGCGCGCGAAAGTGTCTCGGAAAGCTCGGCCTCGGCTGCCTTCAGCGTCGCCATGCGCTCGTCGATTGCCTGATTGGCAAGCGCCAGTGCCGCGATCCGGTCGGCCAGCGCCGCCTCCTGCACGGCCAGCCGGGCCTCGCGCGTGGCCAGCGCCTCGGCCAGGGCGGCGGGCGGTTTGGGACAGTCCAGCGCGGCACCGGACGCGGTCGGCGGCAGTTCCGGCTCCAGTGCCAGCGCCTCGCCCACGCCCGCCCCGATCCGGAGCGCCCCCGACGAGGCCAGCAGCAGCGCCAGAATCACCAGGGCGCCGCGGCCGGCCTTCTTGCGGCGCGTGCTCATTCCGCCGCCTCCGCGTCGTCACGCGGGCCCCGGCGCCGCACGAAGCGCAACCGGCGCTCGGCGTCGGTCCCGTCCTGGTCGGCCTTCGGGTCGGCCTTCGGTTCGGGCAGGTCATGCATCGAGGCCAGCAGCAGTTCCAGGCGGGCTGCCACCGATTCGGCCCGGACGTTCAGCGCCTCCAGCGAGGCGGCCGATCCGGTCGCCGATCCGCGCGCCCGGTCCAGGGCCTTGGTCATGTCGTCCACCTGCGCCGACAGCACGGCGATTGCCCCGCCCATGCCGCTTTCCAGCGTGGAGAATCGTTTCAGCCGCCCCGACAGGACATAGCAGTAGGTGGCGGCCCCGAAAGACCCGGCCGCCATCAGGATATCCGCAATCAGCTCCATCCCGTTCTCCTTCAGTTCAGCACGAATTCGGTGATCAGCAGGTCGCGGACACGCCCCTCGCCGGTCACGATCTGGATCCGCCGCAGCATCTGCGACCGCAGCCGCACCAGCGCGGTCGGATCCTCCAGTTCCGCCACCTCGACTGCGCGCAGATAGCCGTTCAGCACGTCAAGGATCCGCGGCATCAGCAGCGTCACATCGCGCGAGTGGGTCTTCGCAACCTCCAGCTGCGCCGTCATCCTCAGGTGCTGCTTGCTTGACGCGGCACCCAGCGAGATCACCACCGGGTCCACCGGCACGAAGCCGATGTCGGCCAGCACCCCGACCTCGGCGGCGGCGGCATGGTTCTCCGACGGGGCGAAGATCATGCCCGACCAGGCCGCGAAAAACCCGGCCCCGCCCAGCGCCAGCGCCAGCGCCCCCCCGATCAGGAAGGGCAGTTTCGATGTCTTCTTGGGGGTTTCCTCTTGGGAAACTTCGGCTTCTGCCACGGCCACCTCCGGCTTTGCTTGTGACCCAAGGCAATAGCCGAATGTCACTAACCGATTGTTAAGCCAGATCGCGCAAAGCTGCGGCTGAAGGGGCAGAAGCCCGAAGATCGGAGATTCCCCGTGCAGAACCTCGCCACCCTCTGGTCCAGCCTAAGCATGACCCGGCGTGCCATCGTCGTCGGGGCCACGGTCGCCATGTTCCTTGCGGTGCTTGCCCTGTCGCGCCTGGCGGGGGCGCCCGGCATGGCGCTGCTCTACTCGGGTCTCGACAGCGGAGCGGCGGGCGAGGTCGTTGCGGCACTGGACCAGCGCGGGGTGAAATACGAGGTGCGGGGTGATTCGATCCATGTCGATGCCACCCAGCGCGACTCTCTGCGCATGACGCTTGCGGCCGAGGGTCTGCCGACCACGGGGGCCGTCGGGTATGAACTGCTCGACGGGCTGTCGGGCTTCGGAACCACGTCGCAGATGTTCGACGCCGCCTACTGGCGGGCCAAGGAGGGCGAACTTGCCCGCACCATTCTGGCCAGTCCGCAGATCCGCGCCGCCCGCGTCCATATTGCTCAGGCGCCCACGCAGCCGTTTCAGCGCGACCAGCGCAGCACGGCCAGCGTGACCGTCACCACCACGACGGGCAGTCTGCCCCCGATGCAGGCCAAGGCCCTGAAACACCTTGTCGCGGCCTCGGTGTCCGGGCTGCAACCCGAAGACGTTGCGGTGATCGACTCGGTCGGGGGCCTGATCGCCTCTGGCGAGGAAGTCCCGCTTCCCGGCGCGGGGGGCGAAGACCGTGCCGCCCTGCTGCGCACCAATGTCGAACGGATGCTGGCGGCGCGGGTCGGCCCGGGCAAGGCGGTGGTCGAGGTCACCGTCGATGTGGTCACCGACCGCGAACACATCACCGAACGCCGCTTCGACCCGAAGGGCCGTGTGGCGATCTCCTCCGAAACGGAAGAACGGTCCACCTCTTCCACCGATCCTGCGGGCGATGTCACCGTGGCATCGAACCTGCCCGAAGGCGATGCCGGGGCGGGTGGCACGGGCAAGAGCCAGTCGAGCGAAACGACCGAGCGGGTGAACTACGAGGTTTCCGAAACCCAACGCGAGCTGACGCGCAGCCCGGGGTCGATCCGCAAACTGTCGGTGGCGGTGCTGATCGACGGGCTGCGGGTCACCGGCGAGGATGGCACGGTCACCCTGCAACCCCGCCCGGAAGAGGAACTGGCGGTCCTGCGCGAACTCGTTGCCTCGGCCGTCGGGCTGGACGAAACGCGCGGCGACGTGCTGACGCTGAAATCGCTGGCCTTCGAACCGATGGTCGAGGGCGGCACGCTGGTCGAAGCCGGTCTGCTGCCGTCCTTCGGCCCGATCGACGTGATGTCGGTGATCCAGATCGCCGTGCTTGGCCTCGTGGCGCTGGTGCTCGGCCTGTTCGTGATCCGCCCGCTGCTGCTGTCCGCCCCGCGCGACCAGCCTGCACTGCCCGCCCCGCCCGCCCCTCTGGCCCTTCCGGGCATGTACGGCACCGGCGACGGCGGTCGCGTGCTGACGGGCGAGATCGACGATGGCCTCGACTTGCCGCCGCTGTCGATCGTCTCGCCCGATGAGAACGAGGATCCGTCCGACCCGATGGTGCGCCTGCGTCGCCTGATCGAAGAACGCCAGAGCGAGTCGGTCGAGATCCTGCGCGGCTGGATGGAAGCGGAAGAGGAGAGGGCCTGATGCCGCTCCTGAAGCTGGAAGTCTTTGAAACATCAGACCAATCGGAAAAGACCACCGTCGTCACCGACATGAACGCGTTGGAGGAGGCCCGGCTCGCGGCCTATGAACAGGGCTACACCGCGGGCTGGGATGATGCCAATGCCGCGCAATCCGACGACCAGTCGCGCATGCGCGCCGATCTGGCGCGCAACATCCAGAGCCTCGCCTTCACCTGGCACGAGGCACGGGTGCATGTGCTGCGGGCGGTGGAACCATTGCTGCAGGACGTGGTCGGACGGCTGCTGCCGGAAATGGCGCGCGAGGCGCTGGCCCCGGTGGTGCTGGAAACCCTGATGCCGCTGGCCGAACAGATGGCCGAGGCGCCGGTCACGCTGGTGCTGAACCCCGCCGCGCGCCCCGCGGTCGAGGCGCTTCTGGAACAGGCGACGGGCCTGCCGCTCAAGCTGCTCGAAGAACCGACGCTGGGCGAGGGTCAGGTTTACCTGCGCCTCGGCGATACCGAGACCCGGATCGACCTTGACCGCGCCACTGCCGAAATCACGGCGGCGGTGCGCAGTTTCTTCGACCTTGCCGAAAAGGACAGTCATCATGGATGAGAAAGACGACGCGAACCCCTTCGCGCAGGTGCCGATCGAAATCACCATCTCGGTCGGCAAGGCCCGCCCGCAGGTGCGCGAGTTGCTGCGCCTGCAGCGCGATGCCGTGCTGACGCTCGACCGCCGCGTCGATGATCTGGTCGAGCTTTACGTCGGCGACCGCCTGATCGCGCGTGGAGAGCTGCAGGAACTGGAGGGCGAACAGGCGGGCCAGCTCGCCGTGCGCCTGACCGAAGTGGCCAACCTCCGCGGCGGGCTGTGATGCGGCGCCTGGTGGCGGCCCTGGCGCTGACGCTGCTGGCGGGGCCGGCCCTCGCCCAGGGGCTGACGATCGACTTCGGCGATCAAGGCACGCTCGGCACCCGCAGCGTTCAGCTTCTCGCGCTGATCACGGTGCTCAGCCTGGTGCCGGGCCTGGCGATGATGGTGACCTGCTTTCCCTTCATCGTCACCGTGCTGTCGATCCTGCGGCAAGCCATCGGGCTACAGCAGTCGCCGCCGAACATGCTGATCGTCAGCCTGGCGCTGTTCCTGACCTGGTATGTCATGGACCCGGTCTTCACCGAAGCCTGGACGGCGGGCATTGAACCCCTCACGCGCGGCGAGGGCGACCTCAAGGCCGCGTTTACCGCCACGATGGCCCCGTTCCGCGTGTTCATGGCGGCGCGGCTTGACGCCGAGACCTTCATCGCCCTGCAATCCCTGCGTCCCGGCGAGACCGGAGCGGCCATCGATGCTCCGCTCTCGACCCTGGTGCCCGCGTTTCTGCTCAGCGAGATCCAGCGGGCTTTCGAGATCGGCTTCCTGATCTACCTGCCATTCCTTATCATCGACCTGGTCGTCGCGGCGGTGCTGATGTCGATGGGGATGATGATGGTTCCCCCCGCCATCGTGTCCATGCCGTTCAAACTCGCCTTCTTCGTGGTCGCCGATGGCTGGAGCCTGATTTCGGGCGCACTCGTGCGAAGTTACTTCTGATCCGACTCTGGTCCCGCCCGCTACGCAAGTCACCAGTGGCACGCCGCGGCACCTTGCCGTTTGAGTCGTGCGAAAAAGATCGGCATCGATTCCGCAGGCACGCGGTTCACACCATCGCGGGCAGCCGTTTCCCGTGTGCGGACAGGCAGGGCGACCGAGTCAACGGGTCAGGCCCGAGCGGGCAAGCTTCTTCGGGATTCCAGCCCGGCGCCTCAGACTTTCCCCGGACAGTGAGAGGCGGTGAGCATTGTAGACAAACCTGCCGAGCATGGCAGGTCGGCTGCCCGCACTCACCTTGCCCAAGCCAAGCGAGGCCATGATCGGCCGCACGCCGCGCCCCTGACCGCGTAAATCGCAAGACATCCCGTATCGGGCGCAAGGTCCATCTTTCTGCCGGCATTCCGTGCTTCCTTCGATCCCGAAGGATTGCCGACCGGACCTGCCCGCGATGCCGAGTGCACCTCGGCGCTTCATCCTCGGAAATCGCTGCCCGCCATCCCGCGAAGCACGCACCGTGTCGGTGCGCCCTTCGGTCCGGTTACTGCACGAGGAATTCGGCATGCAGCGCACCCGCGGCGTTGATGCTTTTCAGGATGTCTATCATGTCATTCGGTGCCACGCCGAGGGCGTTCAGCCCCGCCACCACCGACGAAAGGCTGGTGCCGCCATCGACTTCGGCCAGCCCGGTGCCCGGCTTCTGCTCGATCCCCACGTTGGTGCGCGGAACGACGATGCTTTCCCCGTCGCTGAAAGGATTGGGCTGCACGACCATCGGGGTTTCCTCGATGCGCAGCGTCAGGCCGCCCTGGGCCACCGCCACCCGGCTGATCCGCACGCGCTCGCCCATCACGATGGTGCCCGACCGCTGGTCCACCACGACGCGAGCCCGCTGCTCCGGCTCCACAGTCAGATTCTCCACCCGTCCCAGCACATGTGCCGGCGAGGCCATGCGTGCGCCCGTCAGGTCGAGCATCACCGTTCCCGAATCCATCATGGCCGCCACGGGGCGCCCGAATTCGCCGTTGATCACCGCCTCGATCCGCCCGGCCGTGGTGAAATCCGGTGTTCGCAGCGCCAGGCGCAGCGATTGCAGGCTGGTGAAATCGAACTCGATCTCGCGTTCCACCCGGGCGCCCGAGGGAATGACGCCGGCCGTGGGAACCCCCTGGATCACCCGGGCGGCCGCGCCTTCTGCCGAAACGCCCCCGGCTATGATGGTGCCCTGCGCCACGGCATAGATCTGCCCATCCGCTCCGTTCAGCGGCGTCATCACCAGCGTGCCGCCCAGCAGGCTTTTCGCATCGCCAATCGCCGATACCGTCACGTCGATCTGCCCGCCCGCCCGGGCAAAGGGCCGCAGTGTTGCGGTGACGAACACCGCCGCCACGTTCTTCGGCCGGTACTGCTCGCCCGCGACGTTGACGCCCAGCCGTTCCAGCAGGTTCGACATGATCTCTTCGGTGAAGGGGGCATTGCGGATCCCGTCGCCCGTGCCGTTCAGCCCGACCACGAGGCCATAGCCGACCAGATCGTTGCCGCGCACGCCGTCGAATTCCACCAGATCCTTGATGCGGATCGGCCCGGCATCGGCAGGAAACGCGAGGCACAGAAGAAGCAGGCCCAGAAACCTTGTCATCGGAGAAAATCCACCAGGCTGAGGCGCGACATCCGCGCGGTGACGGCATAGAGCGTTTCCAGCTGGGTCTGGGCCGACTCCAGTTTCGTCGCCGTCTCGAACGGATCGACCGAAACGAGGTCCGACCGGGCGATCTGCAGCGCCGATGATTCCGCACTGTTGCGCGCCGTGGCCCGTTCCACCTGACCTTCCACCGTGCCGAGGCCCGCCGCCAGGTGCACCCGTGCGGACCCGCTGTCGATCAGGCTTTCGCCTGCCTGCCGGGCAAGTTCGGCGCGTTCGGACGGATTGGCGGCCAGCGCACCCCGATCCAGCAGGGCGGCCGTCGCCATCGCCTTGATCGTGTCGACCAGCGCCGGGTCCATCGCGGTGATGCCGATCGTCGCGGCCTCTCCGGGGGCAATCGGGCGGGCAGGGCGCGGCGCGCCGCCCAGATAGGCGGTCGCGGCAAATCCTGTCGGCGCGGCAAACCAGGCGTCCACTGCCGCCACCAGATCATTGGCCGTGGCCGCCCCGGCGATCTCCGCTTCCAGCGCGTCGAGGATCGTCCCCGGAGCCGTCAGCGCCGGACCGTCGGTGCCCACGCCGGCAAACAGCGTGCGGTCGCCGAACCGGGTGTTGAGCAGCGAAACCATGGTCTCGAAGCGTTGTCGGGCGTCCCCGCCCGCATCGTCGATCATTGTCGGTGCGCCCGATTCGGCCGCGACCAGCAGCGACTGGCCAAGATCGGCGGTCAGCGTTCCGATGGCCGAGAAAGCGGTCTGCATCGCCCCCGCCTCCAGCGCGATTTCCGAGGTCGCCGCGGCATAGGCATTCAGCCGCGTCAATGAGGCTTCGATTCCGCTCAGCGCGGTGAAATCGCCGCGGACGTGGCGCGCGGTGTCGGCCGCGCGTCCGGTCGAAAGCTCGACACCCAGCGCCTGCACCTGGGCTTTCAGGGTCACGTTCTGGCGGCGCATCACGAAGGAATGGGCAAGATCACCAAGGGATATCAATGACATGCTACAACCCGATCAAGGTCTGGAGAAGGTCGTCCACCGTCTGGACGACTTTTGCATTTGCTGCATAGGCCTGTTCGATCTGCAGAAGCTTCTGCATTTCCTGGTCGGTATCGACACCGTTTTCCAGTTCCATCACCTTCAGCGCCTCGGATCTGGCGGTGGCAAAACTCGATTCGGCATCTGCCGCCAACCGGGCCGACGCCACGCCGGACAAGAGGTCGGATGCCAGCGCCGACATGCTGCGCGACGCGGCCATGAAGCCACCGGAAACCGTCTGCCGGGGGGCGGCCAGCGCTGCCTGCATCCGGCCAAGCAGGGCCGAATCGCCCGTCGGCCCCGGTGCCGCCGCCCCGAGCCCGTCGCGCAGCCGCCACAGCGCGCCGCCCTGTTCGGGATCGGCCAGCGCGTTCAGCGACAGCCGCTGTGCCAGCCCGACCTCGTTTGCGGCTGCGAAAGGCGCACCTGCGTCGGTGAAAAGCCCTGCCGCCCCCGCGGCCAGCGTGCCATCCACCGCCGGGTCGGCCATGCGTTCGACCAGGTCGCGCGCCACGGCATCCAGCCGGGTCTGCGCCTGGGGGGCAAGTTCGTCGCGAATCGCGAAATTCGCGGCCAGACTGCCGCCCGCGACCAGACTGCCCGACCCGGCGGTGGCCAGCGGTTTGCCGTTCAGCGTCAGGCCGGACAGGCCGCTGCCATTGGTCATCTGCGGCGTCAGCGTTCCGACCGGCGCAAAGCCGAACTTCGACGGCTTGCCGTCCAGCAGCACCGCGCCGCCGGTGCTGAACAGGGCGATCTGGCCGTTGCCCCTGTCGATCTCGCGCAGCGGCATCACCTCCGCGATCCGGTCAACCAGTTGCTGGCGCTGATCCAGCAGGCCCGAGGTGTCGCGGCCCTGGCTCATCTGAACCCGGATCTGGCCGTTCATCTCGGCAATCCGGGCCAGCGAGTCGTTGACCAGCGTCACGTCGCCCGCAATCCGATGGTCGGCCGAAAGCCGGGCGGACTGGATCTCGTCCGCTGCGGCGCGGAATTGCGTGGTGATGGCGCGGGCGGAGTTCAGCACGTCCGACAGCCGGGCTTCGCTGTCCGGTCGGCTGGTCGCGGCGATCAGGGCCGCATCGAAAGTTGCGATCCGCGCACCCAGCGACCCCGCAGAGTCGGGCGAGCCGAGCACGGTCTCCAGGCGGCCAAGAAAGGCCGCGCGCAGATCCCGGTTGCTGGCGCCGGCCTCGGCGGTCCGCCGGTCCGACAGAAGCGCCTGATCGACCATCCGCGTCACACCGATGATGGTGACCCCCTGCCCCGGCCGCGCCCCCAGTTGCAGCTCGCGCCGGGCATAGCCTTCGGTCAGCGCGTTGGCGACGTTGCTCGAGACCAGCCCCGCCGCGCGGGACGCTGCCGACAGGCCCGTCAGCGCATTGGATAGAGAAGACGAGATGCTCATGATCTAACCGCCTCAGCGTTTGATGTTGGTGGTTTCCTGCAACATCTCGTCCACGGTCTGGATGACCTTGGCGTTGGAGGAATAGGCGCGTTGCGTCTGGATCAGCTGGGTCAGCTCGGCCGCGACATCGGTCGAACTGTCCTCGCGCGAAAAGCCCACGGTGGTGCCGGTCGGCCCGTCGCCCGCATCCCACAGGTAGAACGTGCCGCTTGCAGGAGAAATCGCGTAGGTCTGGTTCGACAGCGCGGTCAGGCCGTTCGGGTTGGGCACGTCGACCAGCGGAATCTGGTAGATCGGCCGCGAGAACCCCTGATCGTAGATCGCATGGAGCATCCCGTTCTCGTCGATCTCGACCGAGGTCAGGCTGGCCACGGGCGAGCCGTTCTTGGTGACGGAAACCGGGGCAAAGGTGCTGGAAAGCTGGGTGATGCCGTTCGGCTCGCCCGGCTTGCCGACCGTCAGGGCCAGCGGCCCGCCGGCCAGCGCCAGTTCCACCTCGCCCGTCAGGGGATCGTAGGCGCCGCCCGAAACCATCGTCACCGATGCCAGCTTGCCGCCGTTTTCCTGCGAATCGTCGAACACCAGCGTGTATTCGCCGACGATGGCATCGCCCGACGCGGAATCGCGGACCACCATCGTCCAGGTATTCGACGCGCCGTTGGCGGGCACGGCCGGAGTGAAGGTGATGTCGAGCGATTCCGACGTGCCGAGATTGCCGAAATACTCGACCGACAGGTCGAACGGCCCGGTGGTCGCCCCGGCGATCGTCGCGGTGGCGGGCAGGTTGACCCCCAGCGTCACCGCCGTGGTCGGGTTGCTGATGTATTGGTCAGACCGCATCCGCACAGGCTCCAGCGCGGCCATGGTGTCGCGCGGATAGCGGGGGATGGTGCCATCGGCATTCGCGGGCCAGCCCATCAGAACATGGCCCGACTGCGTGCGCAGCAGGCCCTCGGCATCCGGGCGGAAAGACCCGGTCGTGGCCAGCGTGACCGGATAGTTGCCGTCCGACCCGTTGATCGCGCCGATGGTGGTCACCGGCAGAAAGCCGCGCCCGTCGATCGCGATGTCGGTCGGGTTGGCAGAGGCGATCAGCGGCCCGCGTTCGTCGATCAGGCGCATGCTCGCCACCCGCACGCCGCCGGCCGCATAGTTGGTATTGCTGCGACCCTGGTTCACCAACGAAGAAAAGCTCGTCGATGCCCGCTTGTAGCCATAGGTGGCCGAGTTGGCGATGTTGTCGGAAATCGTGGCGAGCCGGGTGGCATTGGCACTGAGCCCTGCCACCCCGGCATTGAGCGAGGAAGAGATCGTCATCGGGGTGCGCCTTTCTGTTGCGTCGACTCTGGGTCAGAGCCGAAACTGCGCGCACCACCTTAAGATCGGCATAACGGACGAGATTTTTCCGGATCGCCCTGCGATTTCCCTTCCGTCACCGGTCCCTTCGCAACAGCACGATTTCCACCCGGTTGTTGCGCACCGCCATCGGGTCGGCGGTCACCGGCTTGCGGTCGGCATGGCCGCTGATGCGCTGCACCCGCGGCGCGGGCAGGCCCGCCGCCCCGACCATGTCGCGCATCGCCTGCGCCCGTGCGGCAGAAAGCGCCCACACCGGGTTGTCGATCAGCATTATCGGGTAGGCCCGCACATGGCCGTTCACCGCCAACCCGTTGGTGGAAAGCGCCAAAACCTCGGCCAGCACCTTCGCGATGTCGGTCAGGATCGGGGTCGGCTCCGCTGTCGATCCGACAAACAGCGGCACATCCGGCAGATCGAATATCTCGATCACCAGCCCCTCGTCCGTGACCTTGGTGATGATGTGGCGCAGCGCGCGTTCCATCGTCATGCTTTCGCCGCCATGCGATGTCAGCACCTTTTCGATCTCGCGCATCTGCTTTTCGGCGGCATTCCCTTCGGTGCCCGCCACTTTTTCGATGTCGCCCCGCGCCTCGCGCTCGGGCGTCGGGTTTTGCGACGACGCCCCGGTGCCGTTCTGCGCCATCGTGTCTTCCGAAAACACGGAATCGCCGCCAAACGCCCCGTCGCCGCCCCCCGAGGCCCTGTTCACCGGAATGGTCGGATTGAAGTAATCCGCCAGCCCCTTGCGCTGCTTTTCCGTTGTCGCGTTCAACAGCCACATCAACATGAAGAAGGCCATCATGGCCGTCACGAAGTCGGCATAGGCCACTTTCCACGCCCCACCGTGGTGCCCGCCGCCCTGAATGATCTTCTTCCGCTTGATGATGACTGGCGCGGCATTCGACTGCCCTGCCATCACACACCCATTCCATACACCCACGGCCAGAGGTAGCGCATCGGGGTGAACACTGGCTTAACCCCTCTGATTTTAGCGGTTTTTCCGGCCCGCCTCCTGGTCTCAGTCCCCGATCTGCGCCGGGTCGGGCAGCGGAATCGCCGCCAGCAACTGCCGCGTGCGATTCGCCTGCTGGGCGTCGAACACCTGCGCCGCCGGGGTATCCCCGACGATCCGGCCCCGATGCAGCACCATGATCAGGCTGCACAACCGCCGGATAACCGACAGGTCGTGGCTGATGAAAGCCAGCGTCAGCCCGTGTTCGCACACCAGCCCTTCTCGCCCGGCACCACGCTCGCAATCACCGCATGGCCCGCCGTCAGCCGCCGCCCGTCACTTCTCCTGGCGCGCTGGAGCCTCCGCGAAACGGATGCGAATGCACGCAATGTCATGGGGTTTCCCATAAGCCCGAACAGATGCCGCGCCTCGGCCGGAAACGCCGACGGCAACCGCCCCAGGGTTTCCGAATCCCGCGCCGAAACCCCGGCAATCCGCCCCGTCGTCAGGCCCGCATCGGTCGAGCCCCCCAGCCAGCGCCCATCGGGGAAACGCCGGCATGACAATCGGCCACCGGGGCAAAGGCCAGACCTGCGCCGCCATTCCCGCGCCATATCCCTTGAAAACCGTCGATCCGGCGCACAGCGACAGGTTGGCGAAACCCCGGCAGCGTGTCTTCCCCGGCCCTGACCGCCCCGCCCGGTTCCGCCGCCTGTTCCAGCACGCAGACCCGCCAGCCCTTCGCAGCCAGATGCAGCGATGCCCCCAGCGCATTGTGCCCCGCCCCGATCAGGATCGCATCCGGCATCCCTCGCCGGCCCTCAATGATATTTGCAAATGCATTCAAATCTGCCTAGCATGATCCATCGAAGGGCGGGCATCAGACCCGCAGGTTCAGGGAGACGGACATGACCTCTGCGAACATTCTGCAAGACCTTGGCGCCATGCTGCTGTCGGGCACCATCGAGGTGGTGGATTGCTCGGGCACACTTGGCCCCGACACGCCGCTGCTGAAACTGCCGCCCGATTTCGCGAAAGACACGCCGAAGATCGAGATTCACCGCATCAGCGAATACGATCAGGACGGCCCGTTCTGGGCGTGGAACTGGCTGAAGCTGGGCGAACATTCCGGCACCCATTTCGACGCGCCGCACCACTGGATCACCGGCAAGGACTATGCCGACGGCTACACCGACACGATCCCGATGCAGCGCCTCGTCGCGCCGGTGAACGTGATCGACTGTTCCGCCGAGGTTTCCGCCAACCCCGACTTCCTGCTGACCGCCGAGAGGGTGCAGGCGTGGGAGGCCGAACATGGCGCGATCAACGCCGGCGAATGGGTGGTGCTTCGGTCCGACTGGGATGCGCGGGCGCATGACGAGGCGCTCTATCTGAACGCCGACGCAACCGGCCCGCATTCGCCCGGCCCGACCGTGGATTGCATCGAATACCTGCTGGGCAAGGGCATAGTCGGCTGGGGCAACCAGTGCATCGGCACCGATGCGGGCCAGGCCGGCGGCATGACCCCGCCCTACCCGGCGCACAACCTGCTGCACAAGGCCAACCGCTACGGCCTCGCCAGCCTCGCCAACCTCGACAAGCTGCCCGCCAAGGGTGCGATCCTGATCGCCGCGCCGCTGAAGATCGTCCGCGGCACCGGCAGCCCGATCCGCGCTCTGGCGCTGGTGCCGAAGGGCTGACGCCATGCGCCGCACCACGTCATGGCACGCTGCACCGCTTGCAATCTGCGTCGGCCTCACCGTCGCAGGATGCAATGACGGGATGGTGGCGCTGCCCGGATCGAACACGCACAGCCGAATCCTGGCATTGCAGTCTGTTGTGCGCCAACCCGACCCGAGCGGGATGTTCCCCGGCGGCGTGCGGTATGATCGGGCCGAAGACCAGTTGCGGGCGGCGGCTCTGGTGCATTTGCGCGGCATGACGCGGGATCAGGCTCTTGCAACCCTCGCCGCCGATGGCTTCACCTGCCTCGGTGCAAGCTGTTCCTCCACGGTGCGCGAACGCGAAACCTGGGTGGCGACCATGGGCATCCGGCCACCCGGCCCGCTGCACATCTTCACCCTCGTCTATTCGGTAACAGTGATCGGGGATGTGGTTTCGCAGATGTCGGACCTGACAGCCACGATCACATCGTCGCGCGGGGCTGCCTGATGATCGGTCACATCCCCATCGGGCCGGGACTCGACGCGTCAGTCCCGGCGGCGCTTCGCCTTGCCGCGAAAAGGATAGGCGCATGACCGAACCGGCCAAGACCGAACCCGCCCTGCCTAAACTGGGCGAAATCGGGCTGAACGGTTTCGCGCCTTACCTGATGAACCGCATCATGGGCCGCTACAACGCCTCGCTGCGCAGCGAAATGGCCGCGCTGGGCCTTTCCACGCCCAAGATGCGGGCGCTGGCGGTGCTTTCGGTGATCGACGGCCCGCTGATCCGCGAACTGGCGGTCTACGCCGTGGTCGAACAATCCACCCTGTCGCGCGCGCTCGACCAGCTTGCCGCCGAAAGCCTGATCCGCCGCGAAACCGACGCGGGCGACAGCCGCGCCACCCGGGTCTACCTGACCGAGTCCGGGCGCGCCGCCTTCGACAGCCTCTGGCCGCGCATGGCGGAAAGCTATGCCCGCATGTTCCGCGGCATCCCCGAAGCCGAACGCCAGGCCTTCGTCGCCACCCTGCACAAGATGCTGACAAATATCCGCAAACACGATTTCTGAGGGGTTCTCATGGCCGAGCGGTCATTCAAGGCAGAGGTCGAACACCTGCGGCTGGGCGAGGGCGACACCTTCACCGGCGAAGGCATCCTTGCCATCACCAAGGCGCTGCTGGAAAACGGCGTGGGCTATGTCGGCGGCTATCAGGGCGCGCCGATCAGCCACCTGATGGACGTGCTGGCCGATGCCGAAGAGCTGCTGGCCGAACTCGGCGTCCGGTTCGAGGCGAACGCATCCGAAGCCGCCGCCGCCGCGATGCTGGCGGCCTCGGTGCATTACCCGATCCGCGGGGCAGTGACGTTCAAGGGCTCGGTCGGGGTCAATGTCGCCTCGGATGCGCTGGCAAACCTCGCCTCGTCGGGCGTGACCGGCGGCGCGCTGGTGATCGTGGGCGAGGATTACGGCGAAGGCTCCTCGATCATGCAGGAGCGCAGCCACGCCTTCGCGATGAAATCGCAGTTCTGGCTGCTTGACCCCCGCCCCAACCTGACCTCGATCGTCAAGGCTGTGGGCGACGGCTTCGCGCTGTCCGAGGCGACCAACACGCCCGTCATGCTGATGGTCCGCATCCGGTCCTGCCATGTCACCGGGTCTTTCCAGACCCGCGCCAACCGGCGCCCGCCGCTGACGGTGCGCGAGGCCCTCGCCGCCCCGCGCCGCGATTTTGCGCGCGTCGTGCTGCCGCCGATGTCCTTCGCGCATGAGCAGGACAAGGTGAAAACCCGCTGGCCTGCCGCCGAGCGGTTCATATTGGAGCACAGGCTGAACGAACGTTTCGGAACCGGCGGACCGGTCGGCATCGTGTTGCAGGGCGGCATGTACAACGCCGTGATCCGCGCGCTGCAACGGCTGGGGCTGGCCGATCTCGACGGCACCAGCCAGATTCCGCTCTACGTCCTGAACGTGACCTATCCGCTGCTGGCGACAGAGTTCCTGGAGTTCTGCGACGGGAAAGACGCCGTTCTGGTGGTCGAGGAAGGCCAGCCCGAGTTCATCGAACAGGGGCTGAGCACCATGCTCTACCGCGCCGGGTCGGGCGTAAGGCTGCACGGCAAGAACCTGCTGCCGATGGCCGGCGAATACACCGGCGCCGTGCTGCTCGATGGCGTCACCGCCTTCCTGCGCAAGACCGCGCCGCATCTGCTGCCCGGGCAGGTCCGCGCCCCCAACGCCGATGCGCCGCAGATTCCCGACCTGTCGAAAACCGTGCCGATCCGCCCGCCCGGCTTCTGCACCGGCTGCCCCGAACGCCCGATCTTCGCCGCGCTGAAGCTGGTGGAAAAGGAACTGGGCCTGCACCAGATCACCGCCGACATCGGCTGCCACCTGTTCGCCACCCTGCCGCCGTTCGAGATCGGCGGTTCCACCATGGGCTACGGCCTCGGCCCGGCCTCCAACGCAGCCTTCGACGGGGGCGGCGACAAGCGGGCGCTGTCGATCCTTGGCGATGGCGGGTTCTGGCACAACGGCCTGACATCCTCGATCGGCAACATGGTGTTCAACAAGTCCGACTCCGTCGCGGTGATCGTCGACAACTACTATTCCGCCGCCACCGGCGGTCAGGACATACCGTCGTCCCGCGCCGGGAACGTCACCAAAGCCACCGGCAACCCGATTTCCCGCGCCCTTCAGGGCATCGGCGTGAAATGGGTCCGCCAGATCGACCGCACCTATGACGTGACCCACATGCGCAACGTGCTGCGCGAGGCGCTGACCACCCCCACCAGGGGGCCGAAGGTCATCGTTGCCTCGTCCGAATGTATGCTGAACAGGCAGCGCCGCGAAAAACCCCTGCGCGCGCAGGCGATCCGGCAGGGCCGCCGCATCGAAACCCCGCGCTTCGGCGTCGATGATGACATCTGCACGGGCGACCACGCCTGCATCCGCCTGTCGGGCTGCCCCTCGCTGTCGCTCAAGCGGCTGGATGACCCGCTGCGCGACGACCCCGTGGCCGGCATCGACCAGTCCTGCGTCGGCTGCGGCAACTGCGGCGAGGTGGCCGATGCCGCCATCCTCTGCCCCAGCTTCTATCAGGCCGACGTGGTCCACAACCCGACCTCGCTGGAACGCCGCCTCGCCACCTTCCGAGCCCGCCTGATCGGCTGGCTGCAAACCCGCCGCCAGCAACGCCGCCTGTCCTTTGCCGAGGTTTCCGAATGACCGTTCACGACACCCTCGCCCCGCAGACCCCCGACGCCCGCCTTTCCCGGATCCTCAAGCTGGCGGTGATGGCGGTCGGCGGTCAGGGTGGCGGCGTGCTGACCGGCTGGATCGAGGATCTGGCCCGCGCCAACGGCTACACCGCGCAGGCGACCTCGGTCGCCGGGGTGGCCCAGCGCACCGGCGCCACGATCTACTACATCGAGATGGCCCCGACCGGCCCCGCCACGCCGGTCTTTGCCCTTTCGCCCGCCGCGGGCGATGTCGACATCCTGATCGCCGCCGAGATGATGGAGGCGGGCCGCGCCATCCTGCGCGGCTTCGTGACCCCAGACCGCACCACCCTGATCGCCTCCACCCACCGCGCCCTTGCGGTGTCCGAGAAGATGGTCCCCGGCGACGGCATCGCCAACGCCGCCGAAGTCGCCGCCGCCGCCGAAATCGCCGCCCGCCGCCTGATCCTGTTCGACATGGAGGATCTGGCGCTGCGCAACGGCTCGGTCATCTCGGCCAGCCTGTTCGGCGCGCTGGCAGGATCGGGCGCGCTGCCCTTCCCCCGAGCCGCGTTCGAGGCCGCCATCCGGGCCGGCGGCAAGGGCGTCGAGCCCAGCCTGCGCGCCTTCAACGCTGCCTGCGACGCCACCACTTCACCCCCGGCCACCGCCGTCAAACCCGCCCGCATCCCGCCAACCATCCATGGCCCCGCCGCCCTGCTGCAAGACTGGCAGGCCCTGCTGGCCCGCGTCGAAGCCCTGCCCCCTGCCGTCGCAGCCCTCGCCCGCCCCGGCCTGCGCAAGGTGGTCGACTTTCAGGACGCGGCCTATGGTGCCGACTACCTGAACCGCCTGCAAACCGTGCTGGCGCGCGACACCGCCCCCCATACCCTGACGGCCGAGGCCGCGAAATACATCGCCAACGCCATGGCTTACGACGACGTGATCCGCGTGGCCGACCTGAAAACCCGCGCCAGCCGCTTCACCCGCATCAAGGCCGAAATGGGCGTGACCCCCGCCACCCTGCTGCAACTGACCGAATTCATGCACCCCCGCGCCGAGGAACTCGCGGGCCTCCTGCCCGCCCGCCTCGGCGCGCGCGTTGCCGCCAGCCAGAAATGGATGGCCCGGCTCGACCGCTGGTTCAGCAAAGGGCGCCACCTGCGCAGCGACAGCCTGCCCGCGTTCCTTGCGCTCTACGCGCTGGGCGGCCTGCGGGGCTACCGCCGCCGCACCCTGCGCCATGCGCAGGAAATGCAGCACCTCGACCAGTGGCTTGCCACCGCGCTTGCCTGCCCGAACCCCGACCTCGCGACCGAGATCATCCGCTGCCGCCGCCTGATCAAGGGCTACTCCGACACCCACAGCCGCGGCACCTCGAAGTTCGACCGGGTGCTGCACGGCATCACGCTGGTGCAATCGCGCCCCGACGCCGCCGACTGGGCCCGCCGCCTGCGCGAAGCGGCGTTGAAGGACGAAGACGGCAAGGCGCTGGAAGGTGCGCTGCAAACCATCCGCAGCTTTGCCTGAAACGTCAAAGGGCGGCGCCCATCCGCGCCGCCCCCAGCCATCATCAACCCTTCAGCGGATGCCGCGCGCCTTCAGGATCGGCAGCACCGTGTCGCGGAAATACGGGAACTCCTTGACGTAATCGACAAACGACAGCGTCGTGCCCTTGAAGCCCGCGCCATGCAGCGCGCAGATGCCGTCGGCCACCTGTTCCGGCGTGCCGATCAACGGAAATCCGCCATGCCCCGCCGCCATCAGATCGCGGATCTGCGCCAGCAGGTCATGCGGAAAGCTGTGGGCATGGGCGAACTGCAACCGCACCAGATTGTCCACCGCCGCCCAGTCGGCATTGGTCTTGGCGGTGTATTCCAGCCAGGCCCGCGCCTCGGCCTCGCTGGGCCGGCAGATCACATGGCTGAAGGTCAGAACATCGACCTTGCGTCCCTTGGCGGCACCCTGCGCCTTCAGATCGGCAATCTCGGTCACTGAACGGGACAGATCAATGGCCGGGGTGAACAGGAAATTCGCGTTGTCGGTGGCAAACTCGCGCCCCTGCGGCGACCCCGCGGCGTTGATGATCGGCACGGCCCCGCGCAGCGGTTTCGGATCGCCCTTCACCCCTTTCAGATGGAAGAACTTGCCGTCCCAGTCGAAATGCTCGTCCGAGGTCCAGAGCTTGCGGATCACGTCAAACCATTCCTGCGCATAGCCATAGCGCGTCTCGTGGTCATCCGGCAGCGTCAGGCCCAGCGCCTCGTATTCGGGCTTGTTCCAGCCCGCCACGATGTTCAGCCCGGCCCGCCCCTGACCGATCTGGTCGATGGTGGCAATCTGCTTGGCAACCACCACCGGGTTGTTCGCCGCCGTGTGGATGGTGGCGAACACCGCGATGTTCTTGGTATTGGCCAGCAGGCCGGCCGCCCAGGTCATCGTCTCCAGCACGCCGCCGTGGAAATCGGTTTCGCCGCCATAGCCGATCCAGCGCGCGATCGGCAGCATGAAGTCGATGCCCGCATCATCCAGCAGCCTTGCCAGCGCCAGGTTGTTTTCCCAGCTGTTGACCCAGCGTTCCGGCACCTTGGTCACCGTCATGCCCGAAGAGCAGTTCGACGAAAAAGTGCCCAGCAAGAAGTGGTCGCCCGAAAGCATCGGGTTCTGTGTCATGGTGCATTCCCTGTTCTGGATTTATTTTATGCTTGAAACTCTATCGTAAAATCACGTTGCGTCAACGGGTTTCACGGGCAATCCTGCACCCCTGAAAGCGGAGCCTGCCATGCCGGACAAGACCCTTGAAACTCAAAGCAATCCCGATCAGCCCGGCCTCGAACGCCGCTGGCATCTGGCGCAAAGCCCGACCGAGATCGACGCGACCGAACTTGAATTCGCCCTGATGCGCGCCTTCGAGGGATTCGGCCGCTGGCAGTCCGAATGCCTCGCCTCGGTGTGCGACCTTGCGGCCACCGGGCCGGAAAACGCGCTGCTGCACATCATCCGCATGAACGAGCGGCCAAAGTCGATGAAGGATCTTGCCCGCCTGACCAACCGCGACGACGTGCCGAACATCCAGTATTCGCTGCGCAAGCTGCTGGCCGCCGGGCTGGTCGCACGCCAGGGGGCCGGCCGCTCCGGCGTCAGCTACCAGGTCACCGACCTCGGCCGCAAGGTCACCGACGATTTCGGCACCCTGCGCCGCCGCCTGCTGATCCGCGCCATCGCCGACCTGCCCGGCTTCGCCGCAAGGCTGGAAGAGGCCACCCGCACCCTGACCCTGCTCACCGGCATCTACGCCGAGGTCGCCCGCGCCGCCGCCACCCACCGCCCCGCCTGACCGCGCAGATTTGGCGTGCGGATTTCATCTTTGCACAAATATCCTCGCCGAAGGCTCTGCCCCCGCAGCGCACCCACCCCTTCCAGCAGCAGCGCTGGCTCGCCAATTCTTCTGTTCAAAAATATCCCCGCCGGAGGCTCCGCCGTCTGCCCCACTCACGGCGTGTGCAGCAATGCACCCTGGCCTGACGAAAGCCCGGTCAGTCCATCACCGCCAGCAACGGTGCCACATCATATCGCCCCACCAGATGCCCCGGCGCCCGTTCCGCCAGCCGCTCCAGTTCCGCCCGCACCGCGCCGAAGCCCAGCACCCGCCCCGCCGCGAACGGCCCGCGCGGAAAGTTCAGCCCCAGCACCATCGCCGTGTCGATCCCCACCGCATCCACCCCGCCCTCGCCCAGCAGATACGCCGCCTCGTTCACCAGCACGGCCTCGATCCGCAGCGCAATCGCCGCGGCATCGGTCGGCGCCGCGCCCACGGCATCGGGATACACGAACCCCCGCCCGGTCTTGCGCCCCAGATCGCCGCCCGCCACCTGCGCGCGCAGCGCGTCGAACACATGGTAGCGCGGGTGCCCGCCCATCGCCGCCGCCAGCCCTTCCGTCGCCGCCAGGTTGATGTCCGCCCCGACCAGGTCGATCAGCGCGAACGGCCCCAGCCGGTAGCCCGCCGCCAGCATCGCCGCATCCACCTCTCCCGCCGTCCGCCCTTCCTCCAGCAGCGCCAGCGCCTCGCCATAGAACGGCCGCGCGCAGCGGTTGACGATGAAACCCGGCGTGTCGGCGCAGGCCACCACCACCTTGCCCGTCCCTTCGGTCAGCCCGCGCGCCAGCGCGAGCGCGGCCGCCGAAGTCTCGGGCCCCGCCACCAGTTCCACCAGCTTCATGGCCGGCGCCGGATTGAAGAAATGCAGCCCCAGCACCCGCTCCGGCCGCGCCAGCCCTTCGGCAACCCGCGCCACCGACAGGGCCGACGTGTTGGTGGCCAGCACCGCGCCCGTCACCTGCTCCAGCGCCGCGAACAGCGCGCGCTTGGCGTCCAGCCGTTCGGCAATCGCCTCGATCACCAGATTCGCCGCGCCGAACCCTGCCAGATCGCACAGCTCCACGCGCGCCAGCACCGCCTGCATCGCGGCTTCCGTCATCCGCCCGGCGGCAACGCGGGGCGCCATCGCCGCAGCCAGCCGCTCCAGCGCCGCCTCGCGCGCCGGGGCATGGGCATCCGTCGCCAGCACCCGATGCCCGGCCTGCGCATAGACCTGCGCGATGCCCAGCCCCATCACCCCCAGCCCGACAACCCCGATCACCGCCATCGCATCCTCCGCTTTCCCCGCATCCTCGCCGCGATGCCCCGCGATTTCAAGCTGGAAACTTCAAGCTTGAAATACTCGCGGCGCGGTGGCACTCTGACCCGAACGCGCTTGAAGGAGTTGCAGGATGAAGGTGCTTTGCCTCGGTGGTGGCCCCGCGGGTCTGTATTTCGCCATTTCGATGAAACTGCGCGATCCCGCCCATCAGGTCACCGTGCTCGAACGCAACCGCGCCAATGACACCTTCGGCTGGGGCGTCGTGCTGTCCGACGATGCCCTTGGCCGGATGCAGAAGAACGACCCGCAAAGCACCGAGGCCATCCGCAACGCCTTCGCCTACTGGGACGATATCGCCGTGGTCCACGACGGGGTGCGGACCGTCTCGGGCGGGCACGGCTTTGCGGGCATCGGCCGCAAGGCGATGCTGATCCTCTTGCAGGCCCGCGCCCGCGAGCTTGGCGTCGATCTGCGCTTCGAGACCGAATTCCGCAGCGTCGAGGAATACCGTCACGACTACGATCTTGTCGTAGCCACCGACGGCATCAACAGCCTGGTGCGCCGCGAATACGCCGAGGTCTTCAAGCCCGATGTCGATCTGCGGCAGTGCAAGTTCGTCTGGCTGGGCACCCACGCCAAGTTCGACGACGCCTTCACCTTCATCTTCGAGAAGACCGAACACGGCTGGGTCTGGGCGCATGTCTACCAGTTCGACGACGCGACCGCGACCTTCATCGTCGAATGCCTGCCCGAAACCTGGGACCGCTGGGGTTTCGCCGACATGTCGAAGGAAGACACCGTCGCCACCTGCCAGCGCATCTTCGCGGCGCACCTTGGCGGCCACGACCTGATGTCGAACGCCACCCACCTGCGCGGCTCTGCGGTGTGGATGCAGTTCCCCCGTGTGATCTGTGAAAAATGGTTTCACGAAAATGTCGTGCTGATGGGCGACGCGGCGGCGACAGCACATTTCTCGATCGGCTCCGGCTCGCGTCTTGCGTTTGACAGTGCCATCGCCCTTGCCGACTACCTCCATTCCGAACCGACGCTGGAAGGCGCCTTCCTGCGCTATCAGGAGGAACGCCGGGTCGAGGTGCTGCGCCTGCAATCGGCCGCGCGCAACAGTCTGGAATGGTTCGAGCAGGTCGAGCGTTACCTTGACATGCCGCCGCAGCAGTTCGCCTATTCCCTGCTGACCCGCAGCCAGCGCATCAGCCACGAAAACCTGCGCCTGCGCGATCCGGCATGGCTGCGCAGCGCCGAGGACTGGTTTCAGGAACAGGCGGGCGGCAAGGCGGGCCGCGCGCCGATGTTCGCGCCGTTCCGGCTGCGCGACATGGTGCTGGAAAACCGCATCGTCGTCTCGCCCATGGCGCAATACAAGGCGGTCGATGGCTGCCCGACCGACTGGCATTTCGTGCATTACGCCGAACGGGCCAAGGGCGGCGCGGGCCTCGTCTTCACCGAGATGACCTGCGTTTCGCCGCAGGGCCGCATCACCCCCGGCTGCACCGGGCTCTACGCCCCGGAACACGAGGCCGCATGGCGCCGATTGGTTGCCTTCACCCATGCCGAAACGGCGGCAAAGATCTGCTGCCAGATCGGCCATTCCGGCCGCAAGGGCTCGACCCAGCTTGGCTGGGAAACCATGGATGCGCCGCTGGCCGACGAAAACTGGCCGCTGATCTCGGCCTCGGCCCTGCCGTGGCAGGCAGGCAATGCCGTGCCGAAGGCGATGGACCGCGCCGACATGGATGCGGTGAAAAACGATTTCATCCGCGCCGTGCAGATGGCCGACCGCGCCGGTTTCGACATGGTCGAACTGCACGCCGCGCACGGCTACCTGATCAGCAGCTTCATCTCGCCCGCCTCCAACGTCCGCACAGATGCGTATGGCGGCAGTCTGGAAAACCGGATGCGCTACCCCCTGGAAGTTTTCGCCGCGATGCGCGCCGCCTGGCCCGCCGCCAAGCCGATGTCGGTGCGGATCTCGGCCACCGACTGGATCGGTGACGACGGCGTGACGCCCTCGGATGCGGTCGCGATTGCGGCGATGTTCGCCGCCGCCGGGGCCGACATCATCGACGTGTCGGCCGGCCAGACCAGCACCGACGCCCGCCCGGTTTACGGCCGCATGTTCCAGACCCCGTTCAGCGACCGCATCCGCAACGAGGCGGGCATCGCCACCATGGCAGTCGGCAACATCTTCGAGGCCGACCACGTCAATTCCATCCTGATGGCCGGGCGCGCCGATCTGGTATGCCTCGCCCGCCCGCATCTGGCCGATCCCTACTGGACGCTGCACGCCGCCATGCAGCTGGGCGACACCGCAACCCGCTGGCCGCTGCCCTACCTGCCGGGCCGCGATCAGGCCGCGCGGCTGGCCCAGAAATCGGCAGAGGCGATCCGGGCATGACCGCGCGCCGCACCCTGGTCACCGGCGGCGGGTCTGGCATCGGCCGCGCCATCGCCCGCGCCTTCGCGCAAGCGGGGGATCACGTCACCATCACCGGCCGCCGCATCGAGCCCTTGCAGGAAACCGCCGTGGGTCACGACATGGCCTGCCGCCTTGCCGACGTGACCGACGAGGCGCAGGTGGCCGCGCTGTTCGACACGCCCTTCGACGTGGTGGTGGCCAATGCCGGCGAGGGCACGGCGGCGCGGCTGGGCGACACCACGCTGGAGATGTGGAGCCAGACGCTGGCGGTGACGCTGACCGGCGTGTTCCTGACCTTCCGCGCGGCGCTGCCGGGCATGGGGCCGGGCGGGCGGCTGATCGCCATCGGCTCCACCGCCAGCCTGAAGGGCGGCGCCAACGTCGCCGCCTACACCGCCGCCAAGCACGGCGTGCTGGGCCTCGTGCGCTCGGTCGCGCTGGAGGTGGCGAAGAAGGGCATCACCTGCAACGCGGTCTGCCCCGGCTTCGTCGCCACTCCGATGGCCGACCGTGCCGCCGAGGGCCTGATGGCGCGGCGCGGCATCGACCGCGCCGCGGCCGATGCGCTGCTTTGCAGCGACAACCCCGGCGGCCGGCTGATCTCGCCCGAGGAAGTGGCGGGCGCGGTGCTTTACCTCGCCTCGTCGGCGGCTTCGATGGTCAACGGCCACGCGCTGGCGGTTTCGGGGGGCGAGATATGACGAAACCATCCGACCCGCTGTCCAAGCGCCGCCTCAAGACCTGGATCCGCATCCTCGGCGTGACCCGCACCGCCGAAAGCCACCTGCGCGAGTTCCTGCGCGTCAACCACGCCACCACGCTGCCGCGCTTCGACGTGATGGCCGCCCTGTGGCGGCGGCGCGAGGGCGTGACGATGTCGGAGCTTTCGCGCCTGCTGCTGGTGTCGAACGGCAACGCCACCGCCGTGGTCGACCGGCTGGAAAAGGACGGTCTGGCCCGCCGCACCCAGTCGGAAACCGACCGCCGCACCATCCACGTCGCCCTGACCGACGCGGGCCTGCGCCAGTTCGAGGGCCTGGCCGCCGAGCATGAACACGAGGTCAACGCCCTGTTCGGCGCGCTGACCGAGGCCGATCTCGACGCGCTGACCGACATCCTGAAACGCATCAAGGAAGACCGGGCATGACCCAGATGGCCAGCCATCAGCCGGAGCATTTCTCGTGGACGGTGCGGGACCGCATCGCCACCATCCGCCTGACCCGCCCCGACCGCAAGAACCCGCTGACCTTCGACAGCTACGCCGAACTGCGCGACACCTTCCGCGCCCTGCCCTATGCCGAGGATGTCGACGTGGTGATCCTCGGCTCGAACGGCGGCAACTTCTGCTCGGGGGGCGATGTGCACGACATCATCGGCCCGCTGGTGGGGCTGGACATGAAGGGCCTGCTGGCCTTCACCCGGATGACCGGCGATCTGGTCCGCGCGATGATCGGCTGCCACAAGCCGGTGATCGCGGCGGTCGATGGGGTCTGCGTCGGGGCCGGGGCGATCCTTGCCATGGCATCCGACCTGCGGCTGGCAACGCCGGAGGCCAAGACTGCCTTCCTGTTCACCCGCGTCGGGCTGGCGGGTTGCGACATGGGGGCCTGCGCCATGCTGCCCCGCATCGTCGGTCAGGGCCGCGCCGCGGACCTGCTCTATACCGGGCGCAGCATGACGGCCGCCGAGGGCGAGCGCTGGGGCTTCTGGAACAGCCTGCACGCCGCCGACACGCTGGAGGCCGAGGCGCTGGCGCTGGCCCGGCGCATCGCCGACGGGCCGACCTTCGCGCATGGCATCACCAAGACGCAACTGAACCAGGAATGGAACATGGGGCTGGATCAGGCGATCGAGGCCGAGGCCCAGGCCCAGGCGATCTGCATGCAGACCCAGGATTTCGCGCGGGCCTACCATGCCTTTGTCGCGAAGGAACGGCCGGTGTTCGGCGGCAACTGACAGGACCGGGGGGCTGTCTGCGCCCCGGCTTCGACAAAAGACCGGGGGGCTGTCTGCCCCCCGGACCCCCCGAGGATATTTTTGAACAGAAGAAAGTGAAGATGGCAGATCGTTCGTTTCTGGAATGGCCGTTCTTCGAGGACCGGCATCGCGCGCTGGCCGGGGCGCTGGAGACGTGGTGCGCGGCACACCTGCCGGTGGATCATGGCGATGTCGATGCGGCCTGCAAAGGGCTGGTGCGGCTGCTGGGGGAAGGTGGCTGGCTGCAGCACAGCGCCGCCGGGGCGGGCGAGGTGCTGGACGTGCGCAGCCTGTGCCTGATCCGCGAGACGCTGGCGCGCCATGACGGGCTGGCCGACTTCGCCTTTGCCATGCAGGGGCTGGGGATGGGCGCGGTGTCGCTGTTCGGGTCACCCGAGCAGCGGCTGTGGCTGGAGAAGACCCGGGCCGGGGCGGCGATTGCCGCCTTTGCGCTGACCGAGCCGGGCGCCGGGTCGGATGTGGCGGCAACCGCCACGACTGCCGCACGGGTGGCGGGCGGCTATGTGCTGAACGGCGAGAAGACCTATATCTCGAACGGCGGCATTGCGGATGTCTATGTGATCTTTGCCCGGACCGGCGAGGCGCCGGGGGCGCGCGGGTTGTCGGCCTTCCTGATGCCCGCCGATGTGGCGGGGCTCTCGGTGGTGGAGCGGATCGCGGTGATGGCGCCGCATCCGCTGGCGCATCTGCGGCTTGACGATGTGGCGCTGCCCGAGGCGGCGCGGATCGGCGGGGCGGGCGACGGGTTCAAGGTGGCGATGTCGGTGCTCGACGTGTTCCGCGCCACGGTGGGGGCGGCAGCATTGGGCTTTGCCCGCCGCGCGCTGGACGAGGCGCTGGCGCGGGTGCAGGCCCGGCGCATCGGCGGCGCGCCGCTGGCGGATTTGCAGATGGTGCAGTGCCATATTGCCGACATGGCGCTGGAGGTCGATGCGGCGGCCCTGCTGGTCTATCGCGCCGCCTGGACCAAGGACAGGGGCGCCGCCCGGGTCAGCCGCGAGGCGGCGATGGCCAAGCTTTACGCCACCGAGGCGGCGCAGCGGGTGATCGACGCCGCGCTGCAACTGCATGGCGGCGACGGGGTGCGGACCGGGTTCGCGGTGGAAGGCCTCTACCGCGAGATCCGGGCGCTGCGCATCTATGAAGGGGCCAGCGACGTGCAGCGCGTGGTGATCGCCCGCGCCGTGCTGGCCGAGGCCAAGGTGGAGGCCGCGCCATGAGCTATACCCGCATCATCCCGGTCGAGTTCAACCACTGCGACCCGGCGGGGATCGTGTTCTATCCGCGCTATTTCGAGATGACCAACTCGGTGGTCGAGAACTTCTTTGCCGAGGTGCTGGGCTATCCCTTCGCCCGCATCTCGGTGGTCGAGAAATGCGGCGTGCCGACGGTGCGGATCGTGACCGACTTCCGCGCGCCGTCGCGGCTGGGCGACAGGGTGGGCTTCACGCTGGAGATCCTGCGGATCGGTGGATCGTCGGTGCGGTTTCTGGTCACCGCGCGGGCGGGGGAGGAACTGCGCCTGACCGCCGACCTGACGCTGGTCTGGGTGACGCCCGAGGGTCGCGCCGCGCCCTGGCCAGAGGAGATCCGCGCCGCCATGACCGCCTTTCACCAAGGAGCCGCCGCATGACCCATGAGTTTCTGCATCCCAGGGCGTGGAAGCCCGCGCTGGGCTATTCCAACGGCGTGGCCGCCTCGGGGCGGATGGTGTTCTGCGGCGGGCTGATCGGCTGGAATGCCGACCAGGTGTTCGAGACCGACGATTTCGTGGGTCAGGTGGCGCAGACCCTCCGCAACATCGTGGCGGTGCTGGATTGTGCGGGGGCGCGGCCCGAGCATCTGGTGCGGCTGACCTGGTATGTCACCGACAAGGCCGAATACCTCGGCAGCCTGCGCGATCTGGGGCGGGTGTATCGCGAGATCCTCGGGCGGAATTACCCGGCCATGGCGCTGGTGCAGGTGGTGGCGCTGGTCGAGGACCGCGCAAAGGTCGAGATCGAGGCGACGGCGGTGGTGCCTCTGGCCGACGAAATGGTTGACAGAGGGTTGACATGAGCAGTCAAGCCCTTGGTCCGACAGGACATTCTGATGCTTTCACGCGTGAAAACCTGCCGCCCGCCGAGCTGTGGCCCGAGATCGGGTTGGGCAGGTTCCAGTATCCCGAATATCTGAATGCGGCGGTGGAGCTGACCGACCGGATGGTGGAGCGCGGCTTTGGCGACCATGTGGCCCTGATCGGCAACGGGCGGCAGCGGACCTACAAGGAACTGACCGACTGGACCAACCGGATCGCGCAGGCGCTGGTTGCGGATTTCGGGGTCAAGCCCGGCAACCGCGTGCTGATCCGGTCGGCCAACAATCCGGCGATGGTGGCGGCATGGCTGGCCGCGACCAAGGCAGGGGCGGTGGTGGTGAATACCATGCCGATGCTGCGGGCGGGCGAGCTCGCCCGGATCGTCGACAAGGCCGAGATCAGCCACGCGCTCTGCGACACGCGGCTGATGGATGAACTGGCGGTCTGCGCCAAGGGCAGCCGGTTCCTCTCGACCGTGATCGGCTTTGACGGCACCGCCAACCATGACGCCGAACTGGACCGGGCGGCGCTGTCGAAACCGGTGCGGTATCAGGCGGTGCTGACCGGGCGGGATGACGTGGCGCTCTTGGGCTTCACCTCGGGCACCACGGGCGAGCCGAAGGCGACGATGCATTTCCACCGCGACATCCTGATCATCGCCGATGCCTATGCCGCCGAGGTGCTGGCGGTGACGCCGCAGGATGTGTTTGTCGGCTCGCCACCGCTGGCCTTCACCTTCGGGCTGGGGGGATTGGCGGTTTTTCCGCTACGGTTCGGCGCGGCGGCGGCGCTGCTGGAGAATGCCTCGCCGCCGAACCTGATCGAGATCATCCAGAAATACCGTGCAACCGTGTGTTTCACCGCGCCGACAGCCTACCGGGCGATGCTGCGCGCGATGGAGGACGGGGCCGACCTGTCGAGCCTGCGCGCCGCGGTCTCGGCGGGCGAGACGCTGCCGGGGCCGGTTTATGACGAGTGGATCGCGAAGACCGGCAAGCCGATGCTGGACGGGATCGGCTCGACCGAGATGCTGCACATCTTCCTGACCAACCGCTTCGGCGACAGCCATCCGTCCTGCACCGGGCGCCCCTTGACCGGCTACGAGGCGAAGGTCATCGGGCCGGACGGGGCCGAGGTGCCGCGCGGCGAGATCGGACGGCTGGCGGTGCGCGGGCCAGTGGGCTGCCGCTACCTGAGCGCACCGGACCGGCAGCGTGATTACGTGAAGGACGGCTGGAACCTGACGGGCGACAGCTTCTGGCAGGACGAGGCAGGATACTTCCACTTCGCCGCGCGCACCGACGGGATCATCCTGTCGGCGGGCTACAACATCGCGGGGCCCGAGGTGGAGGCCGCCCTGCTGTCGCACCCCGACGTGGTGGAATGCGCGGTGATCGGCGTGCCGGACGAGGAGCGCGGCCAGATCGTCGAGGCCCATGTCGTGCTGGCGGCGGGGGTGCTGCCGGATGGGGCGACGGCCAAGGTGCTGCAGGACCATGTGAAGGCGGTGATCGCGCCGTTCAAGTATCCGCGCCGGGTGGTGTTTTTGGACGCGCTGCCGAAGACGGAGAGCGGCAAGATCCAGCGGTTCCGGTTGCAATCGGAGGGTTAGGCGCCGACCGGGGCAGCCGGGGCCAGATTGTCGGCGATGACGCTGGCGGAAGCGACCGGGGGCCAGCCCCCGGACCCCCGGGATATTTGTGCCAATGTGAATTTGGGAAGACCAAGTACGGAGAAGAGTCAGGGCACGCTTTTGCGCAGGGCGCGGGTCAGGTGGTCGGCGAAGGTAGTGGCGGCGGGGGATAGGCTGCGGTCCTGCGCGTGGATCAGGGCGACCTCGCGGCCGATGGTGGGCCGCGTCAGCGGGCGGGCGTGCAGCGTCGGGGCGGGGCCGGACAGGGCGGCGCGGGCGTAGCCGGGCAGGATGGCAAGGCCGAGACCGGCTCCGGCGAGGGCCAGCGCGGTGGCGATGCCGTGGACCTCGAACGCCGGGCGCAGGGTCAGGCCGACGGCGGCGAAGCCGAGGTCGGTCAGCAGGCGCAGCCCGCTGGAGGGGGCCAGCGCGATGACCGGGTGCCCCGCCAGATCTGCCCAGCAGGGGGCGGCGGGCAGGTCGGCGGCCGGCGGGGCGAAGACCATCATCTCGTCATGCAGGATCGGGTGGCGGGCCAGGTCGGTGTCGCCGGGCGGAAAGGTGCCCAGCCCGAGGTCGGCATGTCCGCTTGGGACCTGCACGATGATCTGTTCGGTGCCAAGATCGGCCAAAGCCAGCGTCAGGCCAGGGTGTGCCGTACGGAAAGTGGCGAGGATGCCGGGCAGCACTGTCGCCGCCAGCAGGGGCGGCGCGGCGAGCCGGACATGGCCCTGCCGCAGCCCGGCATGGTCGCGGGCCTGCGCCACCGCCCGGTCAAGTTCGGCCAGCCCCTTCAACGCCTGCTCGCGGAACGCCTGCCCGGCCTCGGTCAGCACCACGCGGCGGGTGGTGCGGTCGAACAGGCGCAGGGTCAGCGTTGCCTCAAGCTCGCGCACCGACTGGCTGATGGCGGGCTGGGTGGTGCCCAACCGTTCGGCGGCGCGCGAGAAGGTGCCGTGGTCGGCCACGGCAAGGAACGCCTCGATCTGGCGCAGGCTGGGGCGCATCATTCATGTCCTTTGGCTTATGAATTGATAACGCATCGCCGGATTGCCGTATAGGTGTTGCGGTGCTTTGCTGGGCGGAACACGGGGGTGCGGAATGGATGGGGCGAAGCCGGGTGGGGCGTGGATCGGGCGTGCGATGGCGCGGCGCGAGGATGTGCGGCTGCTGACCGGGCGCGGGCGGTTTGTCGATGACCTGACGCCCGGGGGCGCGCTGGTGCTGGAGGTGCTGCGCAGCCCGCATGGCTCGGGCAGGATCGACGGGCTGGACGTGACCGGGGCGCGGGCCTTGCCGGGGGTGGTGGCGGTGTTCACCGCGGCCGATCTGGCGGGGCTGGGGTCGGCGGCGGTGAATGCCCTGCTGCCGGGGGTTGCGGCGGTGCCGCTGCCGCTGCTGGCTGTGGGGCGGGTGCAGGCCGTGGGGCAGGCGGTGGCCGCCGTGGTGGCGACCAGCCGGGAGGTGGCGCGCGATGCGGTGGATCTGATCGTGCTGGATGTGGCCGAGGACGAGGCCGGGCCGGTGCCGCTGCTGCGGCATGTCTGGGGGGCACCGTTCGAGCCCCGGGGGGTGCCGGTGATGGCGCGCGTCGATCATGCGCTGGTGGCGCCCCTTGCGCTGGAGCCTCGCGCGGCGCTGGCGGTGCCGGAAGAGGGGGGGCTGTGTGTCTGGCTTTCGACGCAGACGCCGCAGCGCGGGCGCGATGATCTGTGCGCCATTCTGGGGATTGGCCGGGGCCGGCTGCGGGTGATTGCGCCCGATGTCGGCGGGGCCTTTGGCGGCAAGGCGTCGCTGATGCCCGAGGATGCGCTTGTGGCGCTGGCCGCACTGCGGCTGGGGCAAGCGGTGCATTGGTGCGCCACGCGGTCGGACGAGTTTCAGGCGGCGACGCAGGGGCGGGGGGCGGCGAGTTCCGGCACCCTGTGGCTGGACGCGGATGGCAGGGTGCGGGGGCTGCGGGCCGAGCTGGAGTTTCCGTTGGGGCACTGGATGCCCTATTCGGCGCTGGCACCGCTGCGCAATGGCGGGCGCATCCTGCCGGGGCCCTACAACGTGGCGGCGGTGGAGGTTGTGGCCGGGGCATCCCTGACCAATGGCGCGGCGGTGAACATCTATCGCGGCGCCGGGCGGCCCGAGGCGGCGATGCTGATGGAGCGGCTGATGGACCGCGGCGCGCAGGCACTGGGGCTTGACCCGCTGGAGTTGCGGCGGCGCAATCTGGCACTGGCGCCGCAAGTGTTGCCCTCGGGTGACCGGCTGTGTTCGGGCAATTTCGCCGGGCTGCTGGACCAGCTGGAACGGGAGTCGGGCTATGCCGGATTGCGGGCGGCGCAAGTGGCGCGGCGGGCGGCGGGCGAGGTCTGCGGGCTGGGCCTTGCGCTTTACGTCGAGCCTTGCGGGCAGGGCTGGGAGACGGCCGAGATCCGGCTGATGGGCGACGGGCGGCTGGTGGCGCTGACCGGGTCGTCGGCGCAGGGCTAGGGGCGCGAAACGGCCTTCGCCCAGATCGTGGCCGAGGCGCTGGGGGTGGAGCCGGGGGCGGTCGAGGTGCGGGCCGGCGATACCGCCGAGGTGCCCGAGGGCATCGGCGCGCTGGCCAGCCGGTCCACCGCGATTGGCGGCACGGCGATGTGGCGGGCCTGTGCCGCGCTGCTGGATGAGCTTGCAGGGGTGCCCGACTGGCGCGGCCGGAACGGGGCGCCGGACGAGGTGGTGGCAAGCGCGCAGGTCCGGCACGAGGCGGCGGGCGAGGCCTGGGCCTCGGGCGCCGTGCTGGCCGAGGTGGCGGTGGATGCCGACACCGGGGTGGTGACGGTGGAGCGCATCACCTGGGTTGACGATGCCGGGCGGGTGATCAACCCGCTGCTGGTGCAGGGGCAGTTGGTGGGCGGTCTGGCGCAGGGGCTGGGGGCGGCGCTGATGGAACGCATCGTCTATCAGGACGGGCAGTTGCTGACCGGCAGCCTGATGGATTACGCCCTGCCCCGCGCCACCGACATGCCACCGGTGCGGATATTCAGCCAGCCGAACCTTAGCCCCGTCAACGACCTTGGGGTGAAGGGCGTGGGCGAGGCCGGCTGCATCGGCGTGCCTGCCGCGATCTTGAACGCGGTGCAGGATGCGCTGTTGCCTTACGGTGCCCCCGATCTTTCGCTGCCGCTGACGCCGGAAAAGGTGTGGCGCGCAATGACAGGACGACCGCTATGAAATACACCCGCGCCGACGCCAAGACCCACGCCTTTGCCCACATGCGCGGCATCTGGGCCGCCGCCCTGATGCCGTTCCGCGACGATCTGGCCATCGACGAGGAGGGCTTTCGCGCCAACATGGACCACTGGATCACCGATCTGGGGATCGACGGCTTCTTCATCGCGGGCAAGCAGGGCGAGTTCTTCTCGATGTCGGTCGCGGAACGCAAGCGGGCCTTCGATCTGGCGGTGGCGGCGGCCGACGGGCGGGCGCAAACGATCATGTCGTGCAGCGACCAGAACATGGATGTGGTAATCGACCTTGCCCGCCATGCGCAGGCCTGCGGCGCGGATTACATCGTGGTCCATGCGCCGATGCTGCATTTTTTCAGGGAGCAGGATGAAACCCTGCTGCGCTACTATGAGACCATCGCGGCGAAGGTCGATATCGGCATCGCGCTGTGGTCGCACCCGGACTCGGGCTATCTGATGTCGCCCGCGCTCTGCAACCGGCTGGCCGATATTCAGACGGTGGTGGCGATCAAGTATTCGGTGCCGCGCCCGATGTATGCCGAACTGACCCGGCTGGCGGGTGACCGGATCATCGTCTCCACCGCGTCGGAGGAGGAATGGCTGGACAATATCCTGGAACTGGACTGGCGGCTTTACCTGTGTTCCTCGCCGCCCTACCTGATTCAGACCGCGAAGGATCGGCGGATGCGCGACTATACCGATCTGGCCTTTGCCGGGCGGGGTGCCGAGGCGCGGGTGCTGCGCGACAGCCTCGACCCGGTGCGCCATGCGCTGAAATCGACCCGGCCCGCCGAAAAGCCGCACAGCCACCAGAAATACTGGCAGACGCTGCTGGGCCAGACCGGCGGCCGGGTGCGCCCGCCTTTGCTGGAACTGACCGGGGATGAACAAGTCCGGACCCGCGCGGCGTTTGACGCCTGCGGGCTGATCACCGCATGATACCCTGAAAACGGAGACGCCGATGACCCGCCTTGCCGCCTTCAACTTCCAGAAATGGATCGACGAGCACAAGCACCTGCTGAAACCGCCAGTCGGCAACCAGATGGTGTTCAAGGATGCCGACCTGATGGTGACGGTGGTCGGCGGCCCGAACCAGCGCACCGACTACCATGACGACCCGGTGGAGGAGTTCTTCTATCAACTGAAGGGCGACATGCTGCTGAAGCTGCACGACACGGTGTCGGGCGAATTCTACGACGTGCCGATCCGCGAGGGCGACATCTTCCTGCTGCCCGCCCACATGCGCCATTCGCCGCAGCGCCCGCAGGAAGGCTCGGTCGGGCTGGTGATCGAACCGGCGCGACCCGAGGGGGCGCTGGATGCGGTGGAGTGGTATTGCTTCGACTGTCACGCGCTGGTCCACCGCGCCGAGGTCGATCTGGAAAGCATCGTCGATGACCTGCCGCCGATCTATGCCGCGTTCTACGCCGACTCTGCGGCGCGCACCTGCCCGAAGTGCGGCACCCTGCACCCCGGCAAGGTGCCGCCCGCCGGTTGGGTGGCGCTGTAGATATTTCAGACTTGAAGTGCTTTGCCCGAACGGGCAGGCTCAACACAAGGCCGAATGGCTACAACCTCAACTGGGAGACTGCACATGATGAAACGGCTTCTTTCGGCGGCAAGCCTTGCCGCGCTGATGACGGCCCCGGCCCTGGCGCAGGACGCGCTGAAGATCGGGATGATCACCACGCTTTCCGGGCCTGCGGGCTATCTGGGCGCCGACATCCGCGACGGGATGCTGCTGGCCATCGAGATGGAGGGCGGCAAGCTGGGCGGCGTGCCGGTCGAACTGGTGGTCGAGGATGACGGGCTGAAGCCCGGCAACGGCCTGCAGATCGCCGAAAAGTTCATGAACGACGAAGGCATCAAGCTGCTGACCGGCATCGTGTTTTCCAACGTCGCCGGTGCCACGGTGCCCGAGATTGTCGAGAACGGCGCGATCTACATCAGCCCGAACGCCGGGCCGTCGAACCTCGCCGGGGCCGAGTGCAACCAGAACTATTTCGTCGTAAGCTGGCAGAACGACGCGCTGCACGAGGCGGCGGGGGCGGCGGCCAAGCAGCTTGGCTTCAAGAAGGCTTTCGTGCTGGCCCCCAACTATCAGGCCGGGAAAGACGCCATCAACGGCTTCAAGCGCATGTTCGGCGGCGAGATCGCGGGCGAGCTTTACACCCAGCTTGACCAGACCGATTTCGCCAGCGAAATGGCGCAGATACGCGCGGCGGCGCCCGATGTGGTGTTCCAGTTCCACCCCGGCGGGCTGGGCATCGCCTTCCTGAAGCAATACGCGCAGGCCGGGCTGTCGGGCGCGATTCCGATGGTGCTGTCGGAGCCTTCCACCGATGCCGTGGTGCTGGCTGCCGTGGGCGAGGGTGCAATCGGCATCCATGCCACCGCGCACTGGAACCGCGATTTCGACAATGAGGCGAACAAGGAGTTCGTCGCGGCCTGGGATGCGAAATACGCGCGCCCGATCACCTATTACGGCAGCCAGGGCTATGACACCGCGCGCCTGATTTCCTCGGCGCTGGCCAAGACCGGCGGTCTGGACGACATCGACGCCTTCCGCGAGGCGGTGCGGGCGGCCGATTTCGCCTCGGTGCGCGGCGACTTCGCGTTCGGGCCGAACCAGCATCCGGTGCATGACTGGTATCTCCTGGACATCGTGGCGGGGCCGGACGGCAAGCCCATGGCGGTCACCAAGGAAAAGCTGCTGGAGGATTACGGCGACGCCTATGCCGCCGACTGCAAGATGTGACGCTGCGCCGGGCCGGGGGCGACCCCGGCCCAACCATTTCCGGCTTGGATGATCGGGCGGGCGGATGATCCTGGTTCTTGAACAACTGCTGAATGGCCTGCAATACGGGGTCATGCTGTTCCTGCTGGCGGCGGGGCTGACCCTGATCTTCGGGATCATGGGGGTGATCAACCTCGCGCATGGCTCGCTTTACATGGTGGGGGCCTATGCGGGCACCTGGGTCGCCACCCAGACCGGCAGCTTCTGGCTGGGCCTGCCTGCGGCGCTGGCGGCGGCGGGGCTGACCGGCCTTGCAATCGAGGCGCTGGTGGTGCGCAGGCTTTACGCCCGCGACCATCTGGATCAGGTGCTGGCGACCTTTGCGCTGATTTTGATGTTCAACCAGTTGATCGTGCTGGGCTTTGGCCGCCAGCCGGTGTTCACCGCCCTGCCCGAAGCCTTTGCCGGGTCGGTCGAGCTGCTGCCCGGCCTGCCCTACCCGACCTACCGGCTGCTGATCATCTTCACCGGCCTCTTGGTGGCGCTGGGGCTTTACCTGCTGATCAACCGCACCCGGATCGGGATGCTGGTGCGTGCGGGGTCCACCAACCGCGAGATGGTGCGGGCGCTGGGGGTCGACATCCGGATGCTCTACACCGTGGTGTTCGGGCTTGGGGCGCTGCTGGCGGGGCTTGCGGGCTACATGGCCGGGCCGATCCTGGCGGTGCAGGTCGGGATGGGCGAACAGATATTGCTGGCGACCTTCGTTGTCGTGGTGATCGGCGGGGTCGGCTCGATCAAGGGGGCCTTCGTCGCGGGGATCGCGCTGGGGGTGATAGACACCTGCCTGCGTGCCTTCCTGCCCGGGCTGCTGCGCGGGGTGATGCCGGGGCCCGAGGCCGATGCGCTGGGCATCGGCATATCGTCGATGGGGATCTATCTCTTGATGGCGCTGGTGCTGCTGGTCCGGCCCAAGGGCCTGTTTGCGGCGGGGTCGTGATGCGCCTTGCCCCCTGGCTGCTGCTGGCGGCGTTGATCGCGCTGCCTTTCGTGACCGACCTGCTGGGGCAGGCGGCGTGGCTGTCGCTGGCGACGCGGATCCTGATCTACGGCATGGCGGCGGCGAGCCTGAACTTCATCCTGGGCTATGGCGGGATGGTCAGCTTCGGCCATGCCGCGTTTTTCGGGATCGGCGGCTATGTCGTGGGCATCCTGTTCCACCATCACGACGCGGAAACCCTGCTGTTCGGGGTCATTCCCGGCAGCAACCAGATGCTGGTGACGCTGCCGCTGGCGGTGCTGGTGGCAGGGGTGTTCGCCGGGCTGATCGGGGCGCTGTCGCTGCGCACCGGGGGCGTGCAGTTCATCATGATCACGCTGGCCTTCGCGCAGATGCTGTTCTTCCTGTTCGTCTCGCTGAAGACCTATGGCGGCGAGGATGGCATCATCATCCGCCGCACCAACGAGCTGCCCTTCCTGAACATGCGAGACAAGGCGACGTTCTACTGGGTGGTGCTGGCAATCACCGCCGGATTTTTCTGGGGGCTGAAGCGGCTGATCGGGTCGAGCTTCGGCGGCATCATCGCCGGGCTGCGGCAGAACGAGCGGCGGATGGCCGCGCTGGGGGTGCCCGCATACCGCTACCGCCTCTATGCCTTCGCGCTGTCGGGCGCCGGGGCGGGGCTCGCCGGGGCGCTGATGGCAAACTTCCTGCGCTTTGCCAGCCCCGACATGATGCACTGGACCAAATCGGGCGAGCTGATGATCATGGTGATCCTCGGCGGCGTGGGCACGCTGTTCGGGCCGTTCCTGGGTGCCGCCGTGTTCCTGATGCTGGAGACGTTCCTTTCCTCCTGGACGGAACACTGGCCGCTGGCGCTGGGGCTGATCTTGCTGGTGGTGGTGCTGGGCACGCGCGGCGGGATTGCGGCGCTGCTGGCGCGGATCGGGGGGCGCGGATGACGGCGATCCTGAAGATCGAGGGGCTGGTGAAACGGTTCGGCGGGCTGCTGGCCACCGATCACGTCACGCTCGACGTCTTTCCCGGCGAGATTCACGCGCTGATCGGGCCGAACGGGGCGGGGAAATCGACCCTGATCAACCAGTTGAGCGGCGAGTTGGCGCCGGATGCGGGAGTGATCCACCTGGCGGGGCGCGATGTCACGCACCTGCCGGTCTCGGCGCGGGTGGACATCGGGCTGGGGCGGACGTTCCAGATCACCTCGCTGCTGGATGACATGACGGTGCGCGAGAATGTCGGCATGGCGGTGCAGGCACGCGAAGGCGGCAACTTCCGCATCTGGGACAGCCTGCGCCACCGCAGCGCGGTGTGGGACGCGGCCGATGTCTGCCTTGCCGCCTGCCCGCTCGGCCCCCGCGCCGCCGTCCGCGTCGCCGACCTGAGCCACGGCGAGAAGAAGCAGCTTGAGCTGATCGTGGCGCTGGCGATGCAGCCGCGCCTGCTGCTTCTCGATGAACCGATGGCGGGGCTGGGGCATCTTGAAAGCCAGGCGATGATCGGGATGCTGCGCCAGACCCGCGAAAGCACGGCGATTCTGCTGGTGGAGCACGACATGGGGGCGGTGTTCGCGCTGGCCGACCGGATTTCGGTGCTGGTCTACGGGCGCATCATCGCGCAGGGCACGGTGGCGGAAATTCGCGACAACCCGGCGGTGCGCGAAGCCTATCTGGGCGCGGAGGACGAGTTGTGCTGAGCGTGCAGGGGTTGAAGGCCGCCTACGGGGCCAGCCAGGTGCTGTTCGACGTGGCGCTGGAGGTGCGCGACGGCGAGGTGGTGACGCTGATGGGCCGCAACGGCATGGGCAAGACCACCACTGTGCGCTGCATCATGGGGCTGCTGGGCGCACGCGGTGGCGCGGTGCAGTTCGACGGCACGCCGATCACCGGCATGGCACCCGAACGCATCGCGCGGCTGGGTGTCGGGCTGGTGCCCGAGGGGCGGCAGATCTTCCGCACCCTGAGCGTGCGCGAAAACCTGATCGCCACCGCCGCGAACCGCCTGAACCGGCCCCAGCCGTGGACACTGGACCGTGTCTATGCCCTGTTCCCCCGCTTGCGCGAACGGGCCGGGCAGGTGGCGGGCACCCTGTCGGGCGGCGAGCAGCAGATGCTGGCGGTGGGGCGGGCGCTGATGACCAACCCGCGCCTTCTGATCCTTGACGAGGCGACCGAGGGGCTGGCCCCGGTGATCCGCACCGAAATCTGGCACTGCATCGCGCATCTGAAGGAGGCGGGGCAGTCGATCCTCTTGATCGACAAGAACCTGTCGGTGCTGAAGCGGCTGGCCGACCGGCATTACATCGTGGAGAAGGGCCGGACCGTCTGGGTCGGCACCGGGGCAGACATGGACCGCGACGCGGCGAAGGTGCAGGGCTATGTCGGGCTTTAGGCTGGGGCTGGTGGGCTGGGGCGCGATCGGCGCGCGGGTGGCGGGGCTGCTGGTGGAACGGCGCGCGCCGGTGACACTGGCGATGGTGGCGGTGCGCGATGCGGCGCGCCCCCGTCTGGGGGTGCCGGCCGACACGCCGCTGATCGGGGGCCCCGGCGACTTCGACCTCGGGGCGCTGGATCTGGTGGTGGAGGCCGCGGAGCGCGGATCGGTGGGGATATGGGGCCGGGCGGTGCTGGGCGCGGGCACGGACTTCGCGGTGTCGTCAACCTCGGCCCTTGTCGAGGACCGGCTGCTGGACGAACTGGTGGCGCTGGCGAAGGGCACCGGCGCGCAACTGATCATCCCGCCCGGCGCGCTGGGCGGGATCGACGCGCTGGCGGCGGCGGCGCGGCTGCCTTTGGCGTCGGTACGGCACGAGGTGGTGAAGCCGCCGCTGGCATGGCTGGGGACCAGGGCCGAAAGCCTGTGCGATCTGGCGGGGCTGACAGCGCCCTTCACCTTCTTCGAGGGCCCGGCGCGGGATGCGGCCGACTCCTATCCGCAGAATGCCAATGTCGCGGTGATCTCGGCGCTGGCCGGGGTGGGGCTGGAGCGCACGACCGTGGCGCTGGTGGCCGACCCGGCGGCGACGCGCAACAGCCACCGCATCACGGCCAGCGGCGATTTCGGCCGGATGGAGATCGTGCTGGAAAACCGCGCATTGCAGGGCAACCCGAAGTCGTCGGAAATGACGGCGCTGTCGCTGGTGCGGATGATCGAGAACCGCGCCGGGCCGCTGGTGCTGTGATGCAGGCCGAAGCCCTGTGGCCCCGCGCCCGGCTGGATGCTGATTATACCCCGAGGGATTGCGTTTCGCAGCCGGAGTTCGCCCGGATCATCGCGGACTATGCCGCGCAGTCTGCCCCGGCGCGCCTGATGCCGGGGGCGCGGCTGGATCTGATTTATGACGACCGCTCTGGCGAGCGGCTGGACCTGTTCGGCACGGTGCCGGGCGAACGCCGCCCGGTGCTGCTGTTCCTGCACGGCGGCTACTGGCGGGCGCTGTCTAAGGGTCATTCCGCCTTCATGGCGCCGATGCTGGCGGCGCGCGGCATTGCCACCGCCGTGCCCGACCACACGCTGGCTCCCAAGGCCGGGCTGACCGAGATCACCCGGCAGATGCGCGCCGCGCTGGCCCATCTGTGGCACGACGCCGATGCGCTGGGCCTCGACCGTGAGCGGATCGTGGTCGCGGGGTCTTCGGCGGGCGGGCACCTGGCGGGCACGCTGATGATGACCGGCTGGCAGGGCGCGCTGGGCCTGCCCGCGCAACCGCTGCGCGGCGCTATGCCGGTCAGCGGGCTGTTCGAGCTTGCGCCGATCGCCGCCAGCCATGTGCAGGACTGGATGGCCCTGACGGCGGAGGAGGTGGCGACCCTCGGCCTGCTGCGCCAGCCGACCGGTGCCCCGCCGGCGCACATCGTGATGGCAGAGCGTGAAACCCCCGGCTTTCACCGCCAGTCGCGCGCCTGTGCGCAGGTGCTGGGTGCGCCGCTGCTGACGGTGCCGGGGCGCAACCATTTCGATGTGATCCTCGATCTCTGCGATGCCGACACGGAGCTGTCGCGGGCGCTGCTGCGCCTGTTCTGATGGCAGAGTGCGACGGGGGCAGGCATGAACCCGGCCCCGGCATCATCATGGTGCCGGAGCGGGGGCGATGACCCCTGGCCGGTCGGCGGTCATCGCGGGCGAGGCCGCCTTTGCCGGCGGCCACGCCCGGCCGGTCACCTTTCAAGGCGCCGACCCGCTGCGGTCGGGTCAATCCCTGCCGATCACCGCCCTTTGCGGAGAACGGCAGGGGGACCGGGGGGATTGGCGATCCCGGCACCGCGCCCGCCGCCCCGGCGCGGGCCAATGCCACAAGCGCGCCGACCGGCCGGCGCATCCGCAACCTGCCGCTGCCCCATGCTGCCGGAAGAGAGGCGATCCTTGACATCGCATGTCATTCGAAGGTTAACCTGCGGGATGCGCTTTGGCCTGCGGCCTGCCAGCGCCAAGAAAACCAAAAACAAATCCAACACGTTTGGGAGACTGACATGAAACACTTCCCCCTATTGGTCGGCGCTGCCCTTGTGGCATCGCTGTCCCTGTTCGCGCCGGCAGCGCGGGCGGCAACCCCGGCCGACACGCTGATCCAGGCCTGGGCAATCGACGACATCATCAGCCTTGACCCGGCCGAGGTGTTCGAATTCACCGCATCCGAGATTCTGGGCAACGCCTATCAGGGCCTGATCGGCTATGACGTGAACAACGTCGCCGACATCTTCGGCGTGCTGGCGGAAAGCTGGACGGTTTCGGAAGACGGCAAGACCTTCAGCTTCGTGATGAAGCCCGGCCTGAAGTTCGCCTCGGGCAACCCGATCACGGCGTCGGACGCCGTGTTCTCGCTGCGCCGGGCGGTCAAGCTCGACAAGTCGCCCGCGTTCATCCTGACGCAGTTCGGCTTCACCGCCGACAACGCCGACGCGATGATCCGCACCACCGGCGACATGACCTTCGAATTCGAGATGGACAAAGCCTATGCCCCGACGCTGGTGCTGTATTGCCTGACCTCGACCGTCGGCTTCATCGTCGATGAGAAGCTCGCGATGGAAAACGAGGCCGATGGCGACTTCGGCTACAACTGGCTGAAGACCGGCTATGCCGGGTCGGGCGCCTTCAGCATCCGCGAATGGCGTGCCAACGAGGTTGTCGTTCTGGAACGCAACCCGAACTATGGCGGCGAAGCCCCACCGATGGCGCGTGCGATCTACCGTCACATTCCCGAAACCTCGACCCAGCGCCTGCTGCTGGAACAGGGCGACATCGACATTGCCCGAAACGTCGGCGCCGAGGAAATCATCGCGCTGTCGTCCAACCCCGACATCGCGATCGACAGCGGCGTGAAGGGTTCCATCTACTATCTGGGCCTGAACCAGAAGAACCCGAACCTCGCCAAGCCCGAGGTGCGTCAGGCGCTGAAATACCTGGTGGATTACGCGACCATCGCCGACACCATCATGAAGGGCAAGGTCGAGGTGCATCAGGCGTTCCTGCCCAAGGGCTTCCTTGGCGCGCTGGAAGACACGCCCTTCGCGCTCGACGTGGCCAAGGCCAAGGAACTGCTGGCAGCCGCCGGTCTGGCCGACGGCTTCACCGTGACGATGGACACGCGCAATACCGACGACATCACCGGCATCGCGCAGGCCATGCAGCAGACCTTCGCGCAGGCGGGCATCACGCTGGAGATCATCCCCGGCGACGGCCAGCAGACTCTGACCAAATACCGCGCCCGCACGCATGACATCTACATCGGCCGCTGGGGCCCCGACTATCAGGACCCCCACACCAACGCCGACACCTTCGCGCGCAACCCCGACAACGCGGACGAGGCGGCCTCCAAGCCGCTGGCCTGGCGCAACGCGTGGGACATCCCGGAAATGACGCTGAAGGCCGATGCCGCCGTGCTGGAGGCCGACGCCGACAAACGCGCCGCGATGTATGTCGAGCTGCAGAAGGAGCATCAGGAAACCTCGCCCTTCGTGATCATGTTCCAGGAGATCGAGGTTCTGGCACGCCGCAAGAACGTCGAAGGTTTCATCGTCGGGCCGTCGTTCAACGACAACTCGTTCAAGGCCGTGACCAAGTAGATGGCCGACACCACATCAGGGGAGGGGCGCAAAAGCGCCCTTCCCGCCTTTCTGTGGAAGGTGGTCAAACTGCTGGCCACCGTGGCGCTGACCTTTCTGGGCCTGCTGCTGGTCACCTTCCTGATCGGACGGGTGGTGCCAGTGGACCCGGTGCTTTCGGTGGTGGGCGACCGCGCATCACAATCGGTCTATGACCGGGTCTACATCGAACTGGGGCTGGACCGGCCGCTTTACGAACAGTTCTGGATGTATCTGAAGACCATCGCCTCGGGCGACCTTGGCGAAAGCTTCCTGACCAAGAAGCCGATCGCAGAGGACATCGCGCGCGCCTTTCCGGCCACGCTGGAACTTGCGACCGTCGCCATCCTGATCGGCACGACGCTGGGCATCCCGCTGGGGGTGCTGGCCGCCGTGCGGCAGGGAACGCTGACCGACCAGATCGTGCGGGTGGTCGGGCTGATCGGATATTCGGCGCCGATCTTCTGGCTTGGCCTCCTGGGGCTCCTGGTGTTCTACGCCCGGCTGCAATGGGTGTCGGGGCCGGGGCGGATCGACATTGCCTATGAATACTCGATCTCACCGGGCACCGGGCTGTTGCTGATCGACACCGCGTGGCAGGGCCAGTGGGCGGCCTTCCGCAACGTCTTTTCGCACATCATCCTGCCCGCGTCGCTGCTGGGCTATTTCTCGATGGCCTACATCAGCCGGATGACCCGCAGCTTCATGCTGACCGAACTGGCGCAGGAATACATCATCACCGCACGGGTCAAGGGCGTGCCGGAATGGCGGATCATCTGGGTCCATGCCATGCGCAACGCCGCCGTTCCGCTGGTGACGGTTATCGCGCTGTCCTACGCCGGTCTGCTGGAGGGCTCGGTCCTGACCGAGACGGTGTTTGCCTGGCCGGGGCTGGGGCAATACCTGACCAACTCGCTGCAGAGCGCCGACATGAACGCGGTGCTGGGCGGCACGCTGGTGATCGGCGCGATCTTTGTCGGGCTGAACCTGCTGTCCGACCTGCTTTACACGCTGCTTGACCCGAGGGTGCGCCGCAAATGACCGGATCGCGCGACTGGCTTCTGACCGAACAACCCGCCTCACGGCGGCAGGCCCGGCTGGGGCAGGCCTACCGGACCTGGGTTGCCTTCACCGCCAACCCGCTGGCGATGGTGGGGCTTGGCATCGTGCTGGTGCTGATCGCGATGGCGGTCTTCGCCCCGCTGATCGCGCCCTACGACCCGCTGGTCGGCGGCGACCTGCGGACCGAGCGGCTGCTGCCACCATCGTGGGAGCATCTGATGGGCACCGACGACCAGGCGCGCGACATCTTCAGCCGCATCCTCTACGGCGCGCGCATCACGCTCCTGGTGGTGGCGCTGGTCGCGGTGATCGCCACGCCGATCGGTCTGCTGGTCGGCACCACGTCCGGCTATTTCGGCGGCTGGGTCGATACCGTGCTGATGCGGATCACCGACATCTTCCTCGCCTTCCCCCGGCTGATCCTCGCACTGGCCTTCGTCGCAGCCCTCGGCCCCGGCATCGAGAATGCCATCATCGCCATCGCCATCACCTCCTGGCCGCCCTACGCGCGCCTCGCCCGCGCCGAGACCCTGACGATCCGCAACGCCGACCACATCGACGCGATCCGCCTGCAAGGCGCCGGCGCCGCGCGGATCATCTGGGGCCATGTGACGCCGCTGTGCCTGTCGTCGGTGATCGTGCGGGTCACGCTCGACATGGCCGGGATCATCCTGACCGCCGCCGGGCTCGGCTTTCTCGGCCTTGGCGCGCAGCCGCCCCAGCCCGAATGGGGTGCGATGATCGCGGGCGGGCGGCGCTTCATCCTGGATTACTGGTGGGTCGCCACCATGCCCGGCCTTGCGATCTTCATCATTTCGCTGGGCTTCAACTTCCTCGGCGACGGGTTGCGCGACGTGCTTGACCCCAAGGGCCAGAAATGACTCAGCACTTTCATCTTGGCTCAAATATCCCCGCCGGAGGCTCTGCCCCCTGCCGCCCCACACCCATGCCGGAAGGTCAGCACCGATGACCCTGCTTGCCGTCGATGACCTGCGCATCAGCTTTCCATCGCGCGACGGCCCGGTGGAGGTGGTGCGCGGCGTCAGCTTCAACCTGGGCCGTGAACGTCTGGGCATCGTGGGCGAAAGTGGCTCGGGCAAAAGCCAGACCGGGCGCGCCCTGCTGGGCCTGACGCCCACAACCGGCACCGCCACGGCGAAACGGCTGGAGTTTGACGGCATCGACCTGCGCCGCGCCTCGGCTTCGCAATGGCGGGCGCTGCGCGGCACCCGGATGTCGATGGTGATGCAGGACCCCAAGTTCAGCCTAAACCCGGTGATGACCATCGGGCGGCAGCTGATCGAGGCCGCCCGCCGCACCGCCTCGCGCGCCGAGGCTCGCGACCGGTCGATCGCGATGCTGGAGGCGGTGCAGATCCGCGACCCCGCGCGCGTCATGGCCGCCTACCCGCACGAGCTTTCGGGCGGCATGGGCCAGCGCGCGATGATCGCGATGATGCTGATCACCGAGCCCGACCTGCTGATCGCTGACGAGCCGACCTCGGCGCTCGACGTTACCGTGCAGATCGAGGTTTTGCGGATTCTGGACGATCTGGTCACGCAACGGGGCATGGGGCTGATCTTCATCAGCCACGACCTGCGGCTGGTCAGCAGTTTCTGCGACCGGGTTCTGGTGATGTATGCCGGCCGCGTGGTCGAGGAACTGGCCGCCGCCGACCTGTCGCAGGCGCAGCACCCCTATACGCGGGGCCTGATGAACTGCCTGCCGAAAATCGACGGCTCCGCCCGCCCGCTGCCCACCCTGCAAAGAGACGAGGCCTGGTTGCTCTGATGCCGCTGATCGAGATTTCCGACCTTCATGTGCGCTTCGGCCCGGTCCATGCCGTGCGCGGCGTGTCGTTCGACGTGGCCGAGGGCGAAAGCTTCGGCATCGTCGGCGAAAGCGGGTCGGGCAAGTCGACCGTGCTGCGGGCGATCTGCGGGCTTGCCCCCACCTCTGACGGCACGATCAGGATCGACGGCCAGACCCTGACCGCCCCGCGAAACGCCGCCTTCTACCGCCGGGCGCAGATGGTGTTCCAGGACCCCTACGCATCCTTGCACCCCCGCCACACGGTGGACCGCGTGCTGTCGGAATCGCTGGCGATCCACGGCTTTTCCGACCGCGAGGCGCGGGTGGAACGCGCGCTTGACGAGGTCGGGCTGGGGCGCGGCTTCCGCTTCCGCTATCCGCACCAGCTTTCGGGCGGTCAGCGGCAGCGGGTGGCGATTGCCCGCGCGCTGATCCTGGAACCCCGCGTGATCCTGCTCGACGAGCCGACATCCGCGCTGGATGCCTCGATCCAGGCCGAGGTGCTGAACCTGCTCGACCGGCTGCGGACGGAACGCGGGCTGACCTACATCCTTGTCAGCCATGATCTCGGCGTGGTGGCCCATATGTGCGAAAGGCTGCTGGTGATGCAGCACGGGCAGGCGGTGGAATCGCTGACCCGCGCCGCGCTACAGTCGCGGCAGGCGACGCAAGACTATACCCGCAACCTGCTGACCGCATCCGAGGGCTTCACCCGGGCGGCCCTTGCCGAAAGAACACCATGACCCTGCCAGTTTTCGACGGACACAACGATTTCCTGCTGCGCCTGTTGCGCAACCCCGAAAATCGCGACCGGATCTGGCTGACCGGCGAGGGCGACGGCCATCTGGACCTGCCACGGATGCAGCGGGCCGGATTCGCCGGGGGCTTCTTTGCGATCTACATCCCCTCGCCGATGGCGGATGACGCGCCCGACTTCGAGGCGATGATGGACGCGCCCCCCTACGACCTGCCGCTGCCCGCCCTGATCGGGGCCGATGCGGCGCAGCTGGTGGCGCTGGCGATGGCCGCGCATCTCTTGTGGATGGAACGCGCCGCCAAGGGGGCCTTCAAGATCTGCCGCACTGCCGCCGAGGTGCGCGACTGTGTGGCAAAGGGCGTGATTTCCGCGATCATGCACATGGAGGGCGCCGAGGCGATCGACGACCGGCTGGACGCGCTGCACGCCTTTCACGCCATGGGCCTGCGTTCGCTCGGCCCGGTGTGGAGCCGCCCGACGATCTTCGGCCACGGCGTGCCGTTCCGCTTTCCGGGCCGCCCCGACACCGGGCCGGGCCTGACCGATGCGGGCAAGCGGCTGGTCACGGAATGCAACGCGCTGAAGATCATGCTCGACCTCAGCCACCTGAACGAGGCCGGGTTCGACGATGTGGCCGCGCTGTCGGATGCGCCGCTGGTCGCCACCCATTCCAACGCCCATGCCGTGACGCCCTCGACCCGCAACCTGACCGACCGCCAGTTGGCGATGATCCGCGAAAGCGGCGGCATGGTGGGCCTGAACTTCGCGACCGTGTTCCTGCGCGAGGATGGCCGCAAGTCGCCGGTGATGGGATGGGAGCCGGTGCTGCGCCACATGGATCACCTGATCGCCCAGCTTGGCGAAAACCATGTCGGCTTCGGGTCGGATTTCGATGGTGCCACCGTGCCCGAAGGCATCACCGACGTGCTGGGTCTGGCCGCCCTGCAGGACGCCCTGCGCGCCCATGGCTATGACGATGCCCTGATGCGCAAGCTCTGCCATGAAAACTGGCTGGCGCTGCTGGACCGCACGCTCGACTAGGCTCTGATCCGCGCACCGTCGGCGGCAAAGTGGAAGGCGCGGCTGGCGTCGGGGGTCAGGAACACCGCCTCGTTCACCGCGTGGTCATGCTCGCCGAACAGCCGCACCGTCAGCAGCCCCTGCGCCTCGGAGCGCACATAGACCAGCGTTTCGCCGCCCAGCTTTTCGACATGGCTGACCACGCCGGCAATCTGGCCCCCGCTGCGCGACAGGGCCAGATGCTCGGGCCGGATGCCCAGCGTGTCGGACCGCATCCCCAGCGCGCCCGCCTTCAGGAAGTTCATCTGCGGCGAGCCGATGAAGCCCGCGACGAAGGTGTTGGCCGGGTTGTTGTAAAGCTCCATCGGGGCGCCGACCTGTTCCACCCGGCCCGCGCGCAGCACCACGATCCGGTCGGCCAGCGTCATCGCCTCGACCTGATCGTGGGTGACATAGATCATCGTCGCCCCCAGATCGCGATGCAGCCGCGCAATCTCTATCCGCGTCGCAACCCGCAGCGCGGCATCGAGGTTCGACAGCGGCTCGTCGAACAGGAACAGCTTCGGTGTGCGCACGATGGCCCGCCCGATGGCCACCCGCTGCCGCTGCCCGCCCGAAAGCTCCGACGGGCGGCGATCCAGCAGCGCCTCCAGCGACAGCATCCCCGCCGCATGGTCGGTGGCGGCCCGGATCTCGGCACGCGACCGGCCCGCCTGTTTCAGCGCCAGCCCCATGTTGTCGCGCACCGTCAGATGCGGGTAAAGCGCGTAGCTCTGGAAAACCATAGCGATCTCGCGCTTTGCCGGGGCCACCTCGTTCACCCGCAGCCCGTCGATGGCGACGGTGCCGCCGGTGGCATCCTCCAGCCCCGCGATAATGCGCAACAGGGTGGACTTGCCGCAGCCCGAGGGGCCGACGAAGACGCAGAACTCCCCCGCCGCCACGGTCAGGTCGACGCCCTTGATCACCTCGGTCGCGCCGAAGGACTTGGTGACGTGGCTCAGCGTCAGCGCACCCATGGCGGCTCCTTACAGTTTCACGGGCTGACCCGAGCGCACGCTTTCATCCGCCGCAAGGCAGATGGCAAGCGACTGCACGGCATCGTGCATGTGGCGCGTCAGGTCCACGTTTTCGGCAATGGCGCGGGCGACGAAGGCGGCCTGCCGGTCGCACAGCGCCTGATGCCCCGGCTCGTCGGCCATCGAGATGTCGGTGTCGCCGCCAGCCACCTTGTGAACCCGCAGCATGGCGGTTTTTGTATGGGTGTCGATGTCATCCGACCGCGCGCTTTCCGGCATCCGGATCGAGACCGCCCCGTTCGGGCTGACCACATCCTTCACGAAAAACGCCGTGTCCGACATCATCGGCCCCCAGCCCGCCTCGTACCAGCCAAGCGACCCATCCGCGAACAGCACCTGAAAATGGCCGTAGTTATACATGCCCGGCGGAATTTCGGCCGACAGCCGCAGCCCCATGCCGCGCACCTCGACCGCCGCCGCATCGGTGATCTGGCACATCACGTCGACATAATGCACCCCGCAATCGACGATGGGCGACGTGGTCTGCATCAGCGCCTTGTGCACCTCCCATGTCGGGCCGGAGGATTGCTGGTTCAGGTTCAGCCGGAACACATAAGGCCCGCCCAGGGCACGCGCCTCGGCGATCAGTCTGATCCAGCTTGGATGATGCCGCAGGATGTAGCCCACCACCACCTTGCGCCCCAGCCCCGCTGCCATGTCCTGCACCCGCCGCGCATCGGCAACCGTGGTCGCCAGCGGCTTTTCCACGAACACGTCGGCCCCGGCCTGCATCGCGGCGCAGGCATAGTCGGCATGGCTGTCGGAATAGGTGGCGATGCAGACCAGATCGGGTTTCAGCCGCGCCAGCGCCTCTGCGAAATCCGCGCTCAGCGGATAGCCGCGCAACTCTGGCGGCAGGTCCACCGCCGACCGGTTCACCAGCCCCACAATCTGAAACGCCGGATCATGGTGATAGGCCAGCGCATGGCTGCGCCCCATGTTGCCCAAGCCCGCCACCATCATCCTGATCATTTCACCGCCCCCGCCGTGATGCCGCGGATCAGTTGCCGCGAGAAGACCAGATACAGCACCAGCACCGGCACGATGGCCAGCGAAAGCGCCGCCAGCACCGCATTCCAGTTGGTGACGAACTGCCCGATGAAGACCTGGCTCCCCAGCGTGATGGTCTTCACCTCCTCGGCCGGGGCCAGGATCAACGGAAACCACAGGTCGTTCCAGATCGGGATCATGGTGAAAACCCCCACGGTCGCCATCGCCGGGCGCACCAGCGGCAGCACCAGCGTGAAGAAGATGCGATACTCCGACAGCCCGTCGATCCTTCCCGCATTCTTCAGGTCGTCCGACACCTGCCGCATGAACTCCGACAGGATGAACACCGCCAGCGGCAACCCCTGCGCGGTATAAACCAGCACCAGCGCCGTCAGCGTGTTCACCAGCCCGCTTGCCACCATCAGCTGCAGAATGGCCACCGTGCCCAGCCGGATCGGGATCATGATGCCCAGCGCGAGATATAGCCCCATCAGCGTGTTGCCGCGAAAGCGATATTCGCTGAGCGCAAAGGCCGCCATCGCCCCGAACAGCAGCACGAAGAACAGGCTGCCCAGCGTGACGGTCATCGAGTTCAGGAAATATTGGAAGAAATCGCCCTGCTTCAGCACCGTGGTGTAGCCGATCAGGTCGAAGGTCTCGCGCGTCGGCAGCGCCAGCGGCTCGGCAAAGATCGCCCGGCGCGACTTGAAGCTGTTGATCACAATCACGAACACCGGAAACAGCGCAATCACGGTATAGGTGATCAGCACCGCATGGGCGGCGATGGAGCGGAACATCGGGGTGCGTGCCTGTGCCATGATCCCTCAGAACTGATAGCGGCGCAGCCGCGTCTGGATGCCGAACAGGTAGATGCACACGCCGACCAGAATGATCCCGAACATCGCGGTGGCGATGGTGGCCCCCATGTGCGGGTCACCCAATTGCAGCTGGAACCCGAAGAAGGTGCGATAGAGGAATGTCCCCAGAATGTCGGTGGCATAGTTCGGCCCGGCCAGCGCACCCTGCGCCACGTAGATCAGGTCGAACGCATTGAAATTGCCGACAAAGGTCAGAATCGAGATGATGCCGATGCTGGGCAGGATCAGCGGCAGCCTGATCTTCCAGAACTGGCTCGCCCCGGTGATGCCGTCCATCTCGGCCGCCTCAAGCACCTCGTCGGGGATCGACAGCAGGGCGGCATAGATCAGCATCATCGGAATGCCGACGAACTGCCACACCGACACCAGCGCCAGCGTGGTCAGCGCGTATGCCTCTTTCCCCAGCCACGGTGCGAACAGGCCCTTCAGCCCGACGAAATCCAGCATTCCAGGCGCTATGCCCCAGATCGGCGACAGGATCAGCTTCCACACGAAGCCCACGATCACGAAGGACAGGATGGTGGGAATGAAGATTGCCGTCCGGTAGAACGCCGCCATCCGCAGGCGCGGGCTGGACAAGAGCGCCGCCAGCAAGACCCCGATCGGGTTCTGCACCAGCATGTGCACCAGAAAGAACCAGGCATTGTTGCCCAGCGCGTTCCAGAAACTCGCCGACCAGCGCGCATCACCGAACAGCGTGGCGAAGTTCGCCAGCCCGACGAACACCCGGTTGTCCCCCGCCACGTTGTAAAGCGAAAGGTTCAGCGTGGCGAACAGCGGGATGATCATGATCGCGGTATAGACCGCCACCGCAGGCGCCAGAAACACCGCGATATGCCAGCGGACCGGCCTGCGCCTGATCATGCCCCCTTGCCCCTTTCTCATTGGCCCAAATACCCTCGGGGGGTGCGGGGGGCAGACAGCCCCCCGCTCCGCCGGTGCCGCCTACTTCTGCGGGTCGTACCACGAGGCCAGCCCCGACTGCAGCCGCGCTGCCGCAGCCTCGGGCGTTTCGGTGCCCTTGATCACGGCGGCAGAGGCGTTCCAGGTCTCGTTTTCCAGGTTCGGCGTGCCGCGCGACAGGATCTGGTAGGTCGAGCGGATCGAGGACTGGCAGGTGCCCCGCCAGCCGATGAACTCCTGTGCCAGCGGGTCTTCCAGCGTGACCGGCTCGTTGGAAAGCGGGAAGAAGCCGGGCAGCGCATTGGCGTAGAGTGCCGCGAACTCGGTCGAGCCGACCCAGTTCAGAAAGGTCTTCGCGGCTTCGGCATTGGGGGTGGCCGCGTTCATGCCGATGCCGATGTCGGTGTGATCCGAGATGTAGCACTCGTCCCCCTCTGCCTGCACCGGCGGATAGAAGGCGCCCATCTCGAACCCGGCCTGTGCGCGGAAACCGCTGATCTCCCAAGATCCGGCCGGGTAGACGGCGGCGCGGCCGAGGGTGAACAGGTTCTGGCTGTCGGGGTAGGTCTGGGCCTCGAAACCGTCGCCGAGATAGTCCTTCCACTTTGCCATCTGGGCAAAGGGCGCCACCCATTGCGGGTCGGTCAGCTTCTGGGTGCCCGCGATCAGCGCCAGACGGCCCTCCTCGCCCTTCCAGTAGTTCGGGCCGATGTTGTTGTAGCCCATCGTGGCGGCTTCCCACTGGTCGTTGGTGCCCATCGCCAGCGGGATGTAGGTGCCGTCGGCCTTGATCTTGTCGAGCGCGGCGAAGAACTCGGCCTCGGTCTTGGGCACCTCGATGCCCAGTTCGGTGAAGGCATCCTTGTTGTAGATGTAGCCGTGGATCACGCTCGCCATCGGCACGCAGAAGGTCTTGGCCCCGTCGTCGGTGGACCAGCCCGATTTCGCCACCGGGCTGAAGTTCGCCATGCCCGGCAGATCGGTCAGATCGGCCAGCTTGCCCTTGTTGAACAGTTCCAGCGAGGCGTCGAACGGGCGGCAGGTGATGATGTCGCCCGCCGATCCTGCATCGAGTTTCGAGTTCAGCACGGCGTTGTATTCCGCCGGGGCGGTCGGGGCGAACACCACCTTGATGCCGGGGTTGGCCGACTCGAAGGCCGGGATGATCTTGTCCTGCCAGATGGTCAGGTCGTCGTTGCGCCAGGATTCGATGGTCAGCGTCACGTCCTGGGCTGCTGCCGCGCCTGCCAGCAGCGTGCTGGTCAGAAGGGCGATGCGGAAGGTCTTGGCGGTCATGGTCTTCTCCCTGATGGTCGGGCTTTTGCCCGGTTCATGTTTGCCTGAAGGTTGCACTTGCCAGCGCCGGGGCAAGGTGCCCCGCGCTGGAGGTCAGGGCCCGCGCCGCCTGTGCAGGTGTGGCCCCCCGAGCCACCAGAACGGCGGGCTTCACCGCGCCCGCGGTCTGCGCCAGCGCCGCCTCGGCCGCGGCCCGGCCCTGCCCCGAGATCGCCGCAACGATGCGGGCGGCGCGGTCGGTCAGCTTGGCATTGTCGGCCACCAGATTGACCATGTAGCCGTCATGCACATGGCCAAGCCGGATGCCCACCAGCACCGAGATCAGGTTCAGCGCCACCTTCTGCGCCGTGGCGGCACCAAGGCGGGTCGAGCCCGGCATCACCTCGGGCCCGGTATCCAGCAGCACGGCCAGATCGGCAGCCTCCAGCAGCGGGCTGCCGGGCACGTTCGCCAGCCCGATCACGAAGGCGCCAGCCCGCGCCGCCCCACGGGCAATCGCCAGCGTGTAGGGCGTGCTGCCCGAGGCCGAGAGGCAGAGCACAACGTCGCCCGGCCCGGAGGCCACGGCAGCCAGGTCGGCCTCTGCCAGTGCCGGGTCATCCTCGACCCCGCCTTCCAGGTGCAGCAGGGCCGCGGCCCCCCGGGGAACAGGACCGGCGTGCGGTCGGGCGGGAGGCCGAAGGTGCCCGCAAGCTCAAGCGCGTCGGCCAGCGCCATCAGCCCGGAACTGCCCGCCCCGGCATAGACCAGCCGGTGGCCGGCGCCCAGCGCGCTGGCCGCAGCCCCGGCTGCGGCGATCAGGGCGGGCAGCGCCGGGCGCAGGGTGGCAAGGGCCGTGACCTGCGCGTCGAGAAGCTGCGTCATGACCTCGGCCGCCGGTCGGGTGTGCAGCCCGTCAGACGCGGGGTGACGTGCCTCGGTGCGACGGTCGGCCATGCGATTCCCCCCTTTGGCAATTACAATGCCAAATTAATACCAGTAGTAAAGCATGAAGTTCCAAGGACGATTTTTCTACGAAAAATCACCTTTCTCCTGATGGTCGTTCCTGTATGGTATTGGTTTGGTATCATCCGATCAAAGGGAGTCGGCATGGCGGTCTTTCTGGGCATCGACGGGGGCGGCACTGGTTGCCGGGCGGCTGTGGCCAATGTTTCGGGGCGCGTGCTGGGGGTCGGCAGCGGCGGGCCCGCCAATATCGCCAGCGACCCGGACGGCGCGCGGGACTCCATTCTGATTGCGGCGACCGAGGCGGCGGATGCGGCGGGCGTCGGGCTTGCCGATCTGCGAGCGGTGCTGGGGCTGGCGGGAGCCAATGTGCCCGGCTTTGCCGCGCGGTTGGCGGCAGCCTTGCCCTTCGCCTCGGCCCGGGTGGAAAGCGATGCGACCATCGCGCTGAAGGGCGCGCTGCGCGACGGCGACGGGATCGTGGCCGCGCTTGGCACCGGGTCGGTATTTGCCGTGCAGCGCGCGGGCGTGCTGCGCCAGATCGGCGGCTGGGGTCTGGTGCTGGGCGACGAGGCCAGCGGCGCGTGGATCGGGCGGGCGCTGCTGGCGCGGGCGCTGCGGGCCGATGACGGGTTCGTGCCGATGACCCCGCTGTTGCAGGAGGTGCTGGCCGGGATGGACGGCCCGAAGGGGGTCGTCAGCTTCGCGCTTGCCGCGCGGCCGGCCTACTTTGCCGCCCTCGCCCCGCGCGTCACGGGCTCGGACGATCCGGCGGCGGTCGCCGTGATGGGCATGGCGCTGGACGAGGTGGCGGCGGCGATCGACCTGTTGCAGGCGGGCGAGGCGCTGCCGGTGGTGTTTCTGGGTGGTCTGGGCGGGGTGTTCGCGGCGCGGCTTGACGGGCGCTGGCCGATACGGGCGCCGCTGGGGAACGGGCTGGACGGGGCGCTGTGGATGGCTCGCAGCGGCGGCGCAGGAGTGCCCGCATGATGGACCGGATCTTTTCCCCCGCCGGGTTCGATGCGGCCGGGTCCGGGCCGCTGTATCTTCAGTTGCAGCGCCGCATCGCGGAAGCCATCGCCGCAGGTCGGCTGGCCCCCGGCGACAGCCTGCCCGCCGAGCGCGACATGGCGGTGATGACCGGGCTCAGCCGGGTCACGGTGCGCAAGGCGGTGCAGGCGCTGGTGGCGCAGGGCGCGCTGGTGCAGCGGCGCGGGTCTGGCACCTTCGTCGCCCCGAAGGTCGAGCGGCTGGAGCAGGCCCTGTCGCTGCTGACCTCGTTCACCGAAGACATGGCGCGGCGCGGCCGGTCGGTGGAATCGGTCTGGCTGAGCCGGGCGCTGCACGCCCCCTCGCCCGAGGAGGTGATGGCGCTGGGGCTGACTGCCGGGGAGCGGGTGGCCCGGCTGGAACGGGTGCGGCGCAGCGACGGCCTGCCGCTGGCGATCGAGCGCGCTGCCCTGTCGGGCACGCTGCTGCCCGACCCCGAGGCGGTGGAAGGCTCGCTTTACGCGCTGCTCGGTGCGCGCGGCCTGCGTCCGGTGCGGGCGGTGCAGCGCATTGCGGCGGCCAACCTTGCCGGGCGCGATGCCGACCTGCTGGGCGTGCCCCCCGGCGTGGCCGGGCTGAAGATCGAGCGGGTCAGCTACCTGTCCTCCGGGCGGGTGGTGGAATTCACCCGCTCGCTGTACCGGGGCGATGCCTACGATTTCGCGGTGGAACTGAAGCTGGCGCCGGAAGGCGAAAGGATGACGGGATGACACAAAGCTTGATGGCGCTGGAAGTGGCCGAGATTCCGCAGGCGGCGGCGCGGTTTCTGGACGGGTCGCGCGCTGCGGTGGCAGAGGCGGCGGCGGCGCTGCGGGCGATGGACCCGCAACTGCTGGTCACGGTGGCGCGCGGGTCGTCGGACCATGCGGCGACCTATCTGAAATACGCGGTGGAACTGGCGATGGGGGTGCCGGTTGCCTCGGTCGGGCCATCGGTCGCCTCGATCTACCGTCGGCCGCTGCGGCTGGCGGGGGCGGCGTGCATCGGCATTTCGCAATCGGGCCGCAGCCCCGATATCGTCGACATGATGCGGGCTGCGCGCGCTGGCGGCGCGCTGACAGTGGCGATCACCAACGCCGCCGACGCGCCGATGGCGCAGGCCTGCGCCCATTGCCTGCCGTTGCAGGCGGGGGTGGAACGCTCGGTCGCGGCAACCAAGACCTTCGTCACCTCGGTGCTGGCGGCACTGGCGCTGGTGGCGGAATGGCAGCAGGACGAGGCGTTGCGGACTGCGGTGGCCGGCCTGCCCGAGGCATTCGCCACGGCCCTGACGCTGGACTGGGAGCCGCTGTCGGCCCGGCTGTCGCGGGCGTCGTCGCTTTACGTGCTGGGGCGCGGGCCGGGGTTCGCCATTGCCAACGAGGCCGCCCTGAAGTTCAAGGAGACCTGCGGCCTTCATGCCGAAAGCTATTCGGCGGCCGAGGTCTTGCATGGCCCGGCGGCCATCGTGCAGGCGCGGTTCCCGGTGCTGGCGCTGGGGGTGGCCGATGCCGCCCTGCCGCAACTGGTGGCCACGGCCGAGCGTCTGGCGGCGCAGGGGGCCGACGTGTTCCTGACCGGGGCCGGGGCAAAGGGGGCGGTGCTGCTGCCGTCGGTGCCCGGCCTGCATCCGCTGGTGGCGCCGCTGGTGCTGGTGGCGGGGTTCTATGGCTTCATCGAGGCGCTGGCACGGCGTCGCGGCTTCGACCCCGACACGCCGCCGCATCTGCGCAAGGTGACGGAGACGATGTGATGCGGCAGGTGTTTTGCGGGGCGCAGGTGTTCGACGGAACGGCGCTGCGGTCGGGGCTTGCGGTGGCGGTCGAGGAGGGCGTGATTGTCGGCCTGCTGCCCGAGGGCGAGATTGCCGGCGACCGCGTCGAACTGGCCGGGGGCGTGCTGGCGCCGGGGCTTCTGGACCTGCAGGTCAACGGCGGGGGCGGGCGGATGGTCGGCGGCCAGACCGATCTTGCCGCCCTGCGCGCGATCTGTGACGCGCATATGGCGCTGGGGGCGACGGGCATCCTGCCGACGCTGATCACCGACACGGTTGAGGCGACCGCCGCCGTGATTGCCGCCGGGGTGGCTGCGGCGCGTGCCGGAGTGCCGGGATTTCTCGGCCTGCATCTGGAAGGGCCGCACCTCGACCCGCGCCGCAAGGGAGCGCATGACCCGGGTCTGATCCGGCCGATGGAGGCCGCCGATCTTGCCCGCCTGTGCGACGCGGCGCAGGCATTGCCCGCGCTGATGGTCACGCTCGCCCCCGAGGCGGCGACACCGGACCAGATTGCCACGCTGGCGCGGGCGGGGGCGGTGGTCAGCCTTGGCCACTCTGATTGCACCCATGAACAGGCAACGGCCGCGATGGCGGCGGGGGCGCGCTGCGTCACACATCTGTTCAATGCCATGAGCCCGCTCGGCAGCCGCGAGCCGGGGTTGGTGGGGGCAGCCCTGGGCGGGGCGGGGTTTGCCGGGCTGATCGCAGATGGCATCCATGTCGCGCCCGCGACGATGCGGGTGGCGCTGGCGGCAAAGCCCGAGGGGGTGTTTCTGGTGTCGGACTGCATGGCGGTCGCGGGCACGACGCTGACCGAATTCACCCTTGGCGGGCGGCGCATCCTGCGGCGCGACGGCCGCCTGTCGCTGGAAGATGGCACGCTGGCCGGGGCTGACCTGACCCTGGCCGAGGCGGTGGCCGTGCTGATCGGCAGGGCGGGCGTGAACCCCGAGCGGGCGCTGGCCATGGCGACTTCGGTTCCCGCCGCCGTGATCGGGCAAGGCGGGGCACGGGGTCATCTGGTCCCCGGGCGGAGGGCGGACATGATCCATCTTGATGCCGACTGGCGGCTAGCCCGCGTCTGGCAGGCCGGACGGCGGCCTTGAGGGAATGACGGGGGCAGGAGCCGTGCAGCGGGCCGGAGGGGTGACCAAGAGTTTTGCAAATACTCTTGCAAAATTCTTGGAAGAATTTTGGCTCCCGGCTTTCGGCGGGGCACCCGGCCGCATGGCCTGCGTGTCACGAGGCAGCAGCCAGCGTCGCCGCCCGCCCGCGCAGGTTCATGCGAAGGCGCCTGGCGCTCAGGCGCGCATCCCTGCAAAGCCCGCATGGCGCGAACGGTCCTGCGCCTCAAGCTGCGACAGCACCGACAGCACCGCCTCGCTGCGGCTGTGGGTCTTGCGCGGGTAGGCTGCGGCCTGCACCAGAAACTCGACCTCGCGCGCCGGTCGGGCGTGCAGGGTGGCAGGCACCGGCAGGAACATCGAGGTTGCCGTCTGGCCCATCGCCAGCCCCAGCCAGCGCAGTTTCTGCCCGCGCCCGGTGTGTGCCCGTTGCGACAGGCTGTCATGCCCGTTGCGCGCCACGGCCCCGCCAATGCCGGCATAGATCATGCGCGCGGCATGAATCCCGGCCCGGCACGACAACGGCAGCAAGGCGATGCCCGCCCCGGAGCGGGTGTAGAACGGCTCGGCCTCGGCCAGCAGGCGCGCCACCAGCGCATTGACGCGCGGATCGGGACGGGGGTCGGACAGAAAGCGGTTCAGGTCGATCCCGGCTTCTTCCAGCCAGTGCAGCGGCAGGTAGATCCGCCCGGCGCGGGCATCCTCGCCGACATCGCGGGCGATGTTGGTCAGCTGCATCGCCAGGCCCAGATCGCAGGCCCGTGCCAGCGCATCGGGGTGACGCACCCGCATCAGCACGCACATCATTGCCCCGACCGCCGAGGCCACCCGGGCGGAATAGTCGAGCACGCCCGAGAAGGTATCGTAGCGCCGCCCCACGGCATCCCACGCCAGCCCCTCCAGCAGGGCCTCTGGCAGGGCGCGCGGCATGTCGAAATCCTCGACCACGGCGGCGAAGGCGCGGTCGGCGCAGGCGTTGCGCGGGCGCCCGGCATAGACGGCATCCAGCCGGTCGCGCAGGCTCAGCACGGCGCGGGCCTTGTCGTCGCCCTCGTCCACCGCATCATCGGCCAGACGGCAGAAGGCATAAAGCGCCAGTGCGGGGTCGCGCACCTTTGGCGGCAGCAGGCGCGAGGCGGCGTGGAACGACAGCGACCCGACCCGGATCGCCTCGCGGCAATGTGCCATGTCGGCTTCGGCGATCATTCGGCGGCAATCCTCTGGGCGTCGGAAAGTGTGGCGCGGCCGGGGGCATCGGGCACCAGCGTGCCCAGCACCTCGGCCGAGGCGATGACGCCCGGCAGGCCGGCCCCCGGATGCGTGCCGGCCCCGACCAGATACAGGCCCGGCAGTTCTTCTGACACATTGTGCGGCCGGAACCACGCCGATTGCAGGATGCGCGGCTCGATCGAGAAGCCGGAGCCGAGCGGCGACAGATAGCGGTCGCGGAAATCCTCGGGCGTGAAGACCAGGCTCTCGGTCAGATGGTCGCCAAGGCCGGGCAGAAGCTGATCCTCGACCACCTTCCGCACCGACTGGCGATAGTCTTCGGCCTGGGCCTTCCAGTCCACGCCATTGTCGAAGCCCAGATGCGGCACCGGCGACAGGACATAGAAGGTATCATCCCCCTCCGGCGCCACCGACGGGTCGGTGACCGAGGGGCGGTGGACATAAAGGCTCATGTCCTTGGCCAGATGGCCCTTGATGAAGATGTCATGCACCAGACCCTGGTAGCGCGGCGCGCTGAGGATGGTGTGGTGCCCCGCGTCCTTCCACATGCCGCGCGTGCCTTTGGTGCCGAAATACCAGACGAACAGCCCCATCGACCAGCGCGTGCGCTTCAGGCGCGGCGTCGTCCAGCGTTTGCGGGTCTGGTTGCGCAGCAGTCGGTCATAGGTGTGGCCCGCATCGGCGTTCGACACGACGACATCGGCGGGAACCACCTCGCCCGACACCAGCCGCACGCCCGACGCGCGGCCCTTGTCAACCAGCACCTCGTCGGCCTCGGCCCCCAGCATCAGCCGACCACCCTGCCCTTCGACCACCCGCGCCATGGCGGCGGCAATCGCGGCCACCCCGCCCATCGCGTAATGCACGCCGAACTGCTTTTCCAGGTGGCTGACAAGGATGTACATCGAGGTCACGTTGAACGGGTCGCCGCCGATGAACAGCGGGTGGAACGACAGCGCCATGCGCAGGCGTTCATCCTTCACCCGGCTGGCGGCATGGGCATAGACCGACTTGTCGGCGCGCATCAGCACGAAGGTCGGCAGCACCTTGATCAGGTCGATCAGCCGGTGCATCGAGCGCCGCCCCAGATCCTCGAACCCGAACCAGTAGCGCGCCTCGCTGTCCTTCAGGAACTTGTCGTAACCGGCCAGATCACCCGGCGACAACCGCGCCACTTCGGCCCGCATCGCATCGGTGCTCTGGCTGGCGGTGAAGTGCGAACCGTCGCTGAAGCGGATTTCATAGAACGGATCGACCGGGCGCAGATCGACATCGGCATCGAAGTCGCGGCCGCAGACCGCCCACAGCTCGCGCAGGCATTGCGGCACGGTGACGATGGTCGGGCCGAGGTCGAACCGGTGGCCGCCCTGCGTGATCGACGACCCGCGTCCGCCCGGCATGTCCAGCCGGTCGATCACGGTCACATGGTAGCCCTTGGCCCCCAACCGCATCGCGGCGGACAGACCGCCCAGACCGGCGCCGACCACGACAGCGCGCGCACCAGATTGAATGTCAGGGATTTTCACGGAACCGGAGGGGGATTTGGTCAACATCGCTTCAAGGTATCCTGTCCAGTCAGGTTTACAAGAACCCAACATGCCGCAGTTTCAGCGCGCCGGTTGCGCTTTCTTCTCTTGCACAAAAGTGTCAGATTTAGTTTAGTTTACACATGCAATTGGGAGTGTGCCATGTCGACCGTTTGTCTCAGCATCTTTCACTTTTCTTCGCTTGCTGACCGCCTCTGGGTTTTTGGCCAGATGGCCTATGCCCGCTTTCCGCTGTCGCAGATGCGCGATCTGCAATTCTACAAGCTGCTGGGGTCGGGCACCGAGGAAGGATTCACCCCGAAACCGAACACTGCCGTCTGGGGGATGCTGACGGTCTGGCCCGACGAGGCGACCGCACGCGCCCACATCGCCAGCGAACCGCTGTTCAGATCGTGGCGCAAGCGTGCCGCCGAATGCTGGACCGTCTATCTCGACCCGATCGCGGCCAAGGGCAAATGGGGCGGCAAGGTGCCCTTCACCGCCAATCCGGTCGATCCGGCCGCCCCCGCGCATGATGGCCCGATGGTCGCGCTGACCCGTGCGCAGGTCAAGCTGGGGGCTGCGGTGCGGTTCTGGAACCGGGTGCCCAAGATCTCCGACATGATCGGCAAGGACCCGAACATCCTGTTCAAGATCGGCATGGGCGAAACACCGCTGTTTTACCAGATGACCTTCTCGATCTGGCCCGATAGTAAGACCATGGCAGCCTTCGCGCGCGGCGACACACCCCATGCGGCGGCGATCAAGGCGGCTTACGGCGAAAAATGGTTCGTCGAGGATTTCTACGCCCGGTTCCGCCTGCTTGGTGCGGAAGGAAGCTGGGAACACAAGGACCCGCTGGCCAAGGCCGGCGGCAGCAACACCCTCAAGGAAGCGGCATGAAGCAACCCTTTCCCTTCTCTGCCATCGTCGGTCAGGACGAGATGAAACAGGCGATGGTGCTGACCGCCATCGACCCCGGCATCGGCGGCGTGCTGGTGTTCGGCGACCGTGGCACCGGCAAATCCACCGCGGTGCGCGCCCTCGCCGGGCTGCTGCCGCCGATCCAGGCCGTCGAAGGCTGCCCGGTGAACGCCGCCCGGGTCGAGGATTGCCCGGCCTGGGCCAACGTGACCTCGACCACCATCGTCACCCGCCCGACCCCGGTCATCGACCTGCCGCTGGGTGTGACCGAAGACCGGGTGGTGGGCGCGCTGGATATCGAACGCGCCCTGACACGCGGCGAAAAGGCGTTCGAACCCGGCCTGCTGGCCCGCGCCAACCGGGGCTATCTGTATATCGACGAGGTCAACCTGCTGGAGGACCACATCGTTGACCTGCTGCTTGACGTGGCGCAATCGGGCGAAAACGTGGTTGAACGCGAGGGCCTGTCGATCCGCCACGCCGCGCGCTTCGTGCTGGTCGGTTCGGGCAACCCCGAAGAGGGCGAGCTGCGCCCGCAACTGCTCGACCGGTTCGGCCTGTCGGTCGAGGTTGTCAGCCCGCGCGACATCGAGACGCGGGTCGAGGTGATCCGCCGCCGCGATGCCTACGAGAACGACTATGACGTGTTTCTGGACCATTGGGGTCCGACCGACACCGACCTGCAGGCTACCATCCTTGCCGCCCGCGTCGCCCTGCCGGGGCTGGAAACCCCCGACTCGGTGCTGCACGACTGCGCGGCCCTGTGCATCGCGCTGGGGTCGGACGGGCTGCGCGGCGAGTTGACGCTGCTGCGCGCCGCCCGCGCGCTGGCCGCGTTTGAAGGTGCGCCTGCGGTCGGGCGCAGCCATCTGCGCGCCGTGGCCCCTTCGGCGCTGCGCCACCGACTGCGTCGCGACCCGCTGGACGAGGCCGGCAGCACCGCCCGCGTCGCGCGCCAGGTGTCCGAGGTGCTGTCCTGACCGACGCGCCCGCCCCAGAGCCGGTCGAAGCCCCGGCCCCGCTTGGCACGATGGAGCGTGCGACGGTGGCGCTTGCGCTGCTGGCGGTCGATCCGGGTGGGCTCAAGGGCCTGTGGCTTCGCGCCCGCGCCTGCCCGCAGCGCGACCATGTCACCGCCGCGCTCGACGTGCTGCCGCTGCCGCGCCTGCGCCTGCACCCGGGCGTGTCTGACGAGGCGCTGTATGGCGGCGTCGATCTGGCCGCCACGCTGGCCAACGGGCGCACGGTGCGCAACCGGGGCGTGCTGGAATTGCCCTCGGCACTGGTGCTGGCCATGGCCGAACGCTGCCCGCCGGGGCTGGCGGTGCGGCTGGGCCAGTGGCTCGATTCAGTGCCGGGCGTGGTGATCGCGCTCGACGAGGGCACCGAGGACGAATCACCGCCCCACGCTTTGACCGACCGGCTCGGCCTGTTCGTCGATCTCGACGGCCTCGGCTGGCAGGATTCGGCCCCGATCCGCCTTGACCCCGAGCGGCTGGCCCGCGCCCGCGCCAACCTGCCCTACGTCACGACCCCGCCCGACGCGCTGGATGCGCTGGCCCGCACCGCCGCCGCGCTTGGCATTGCCAGCCTGCGCGCGCCGCTGCTGGCGCTGGCCGCCGCCCGCGCCGCCGCCGCCCTGCGCGGGGCCGACGAGGTCGGCCCCGATGATCTGCGCCGCGCGGTCGAACTGATCTATGCCCACCGCGCGCTGACCTTCCCGGAACAGGACGCGCCCGAAGACACGCCCCCGCCCCCGCCCCCGCCGGACAACCCGCCCGACCCCGGCGATGACGCCAACACGCCCGACCCCGAAAATCTGACCCTGCCCGACGAGATCCTGCTCGAAGCGGCACGCGCTGCCCTGCCCGCCGACCTGCTGGCCAGGCTGGCGATGGGCCGGGCTGCGCGCATTTCCAAGGGCACATCGGGCACCGGTGCGGTGCGCAAGGGCAACCATCGCGGCCGCCCGCTGCCCTCGCGCGCGGGCCAGCCCGACAGCCAGTCGCGCATCGATCCGGTTGCCACCCTGCGCGCCGCCGCCCCGTGGCAGGCGGTGCGTCGCGCCCTGCAACCCGATGCGGTGGGCCTCCTGATCCGCCCGTCGGATTTCCGGCTGCGCAAATTCCAGGAAAGCTCCGACCGGGTGCTGATCTTCACGGTGGATGCCTCGGGCTCCTCCGCGCTGGCGCGTCTGGCCGAGGCCAAGGGCGCGGTAGAACTGCTGCTGGCGCAGGCCTATGCGCGGCGCGACCATGTGGCGCTGGTCGCCTTTCGTGGCACCAAGGCCGAGATGCTGCTGCCCCCCACCCGATCGCTGGTGCAGACCAAGCGCCGCCTTGCCGGCCTGCCGGGCGGCGGCGGCACGCCGCTGGCCGCCGGCTTGCAGGTCGCGATGGAGGTGGCGAACCTCGCCCGCGGGCACGGCATGACGCCGACCATCGCGCTGCTGACCGACGGGCGCGCCAACATCGCGCTTGACGGCACCGCCAGCCGCCCCGCCGCAATGGCCGATGCCGCCCGCATGGCGCGGGTGCTGCTGCTCAGCGGCATTCCCGCCATGGTGATCGACACCGCCACCCGGCCGCAGCCCGAGTTGCGCGCATTGGCGGCCCAGATGGGCGCGCCGTGGCTGCCGCTGCCCCGCGCCGACGCGCACCGCCTGTCAGCGGCGCTGGCGGGCGCGCTGGGGGTCTAGAATGATCAGCGTCGTCCCGCCCGACTGGCCGCACCGCAGCACCTCGCGCATTGCCGCCGTGGCGCCGCACCGCTGGCATGTGCAGGAGATGGGTCAGGGCCCGGACCTGCTGCTGATCCACGGCGCGGGCGGGGCCAGCCACAGTTGGCGCGGGTTGATGCCGCTGCTGGCGGCGCACTACCGCGTGCTGGTGATCGACCTGCCCGGCCAGGGCTTTACCCGCACCTCGGCACGCGGCAGGCTTGGCCTCGATCCGATGGCCGAAGACATCGTGCATCTGTGCGCCGCGCAGGGCTGGCATCCGGCGGCGCTGATCGGCCATTCGGCCGGCGCCGCCGTGGCGCTGCGGCTCACCGAACTGCTGCCCGAACCGCCGCGCGCCCTGGTCGGCCTGAACGCGGCGCTGGGGCCGTTCGAAGGCGTGGCGGGCTGGCTGTTCCCGATGATCGCCCGGGTGCTGACCCTGACGCCGCTCGTGCCGCAACTTTTCGCCCGGCTGTCGATGGGCGGCGACCGGGTGGGGAACCTGCTGGCCTCCACCGGGTCGAAGCTGTCGCCCGAAGGCGTGGCGCTCTACCGCCGCCTGGTCACCAGCCCGACCCACGTCGATGCCACGCTGGCGATGATGGCACAGTGGCGGCTTGACGGTCTGCTGTCCCGCCTGCCGCAAATCGCGACCCCCAGCCTGCTGATCGCCACCGACCTCGACCACACGGTGCCGGCCGCCACCTCGCGCCGCGCCGCCGAACGGATGCCTAATGCCGAATACCTGGAAATCAGGAACTTCGGCCACCTGCTGCACGAGGAAGACCCGGCACTGACCGGCAGCCTGATCCTGCCCTTCCTCGCACGCCACCTGGGCGCCTGACCCTTGGCCCGAGCGTCCCGGGGGGTGAGGCGCGCCCGGAAAAGCGCCCGGGGAACGGTTTTCGGCGCCGAACGCCTGACATTTGGTCAGGCAGGGGCGTGGGGGGGCAGCGCCCCCTGCCCGTCAGGCCCGCAGCGCGTGCGCCCCGAAGATCAGATCCATGTGGTCCGCCAGATAGATCCGCAGCCAGGGCGTGAACCGTTCCGGCCAGCGTTGCGTTTCGGCTGCCAGTTCGGCCAGGTCGACCCAGCGCGTCGCTGCGACCTCGGCCGGGTCGAGTGTCAGGGGCAGGTCGGTGCCCGCCTCTGCCAGATAGACCTCGACCACCTCATGTTCCACCATGCCGCCGCCGACATCGGCCCGGTATTCCACCTGCCCGGCATGGGCAAGCGTCAGGCCGCGAATGCCCAGTTCCTCGTCGATCCGGCGCAGGGCGCAGGCGGCGGACCCCTCGCCCCAGTGCGGGTGGGTGCAGCAGGTATTCGCCCAAAGCCCCGGCGTGTGGTATTTCGTCAGCGCCCGCTGCTGGATCAGCACCTGCCGCCCCGCCATCACGAAGACCGAGATCGCCTGATGCCGCAGGCCCAGACGATGTGCCTCCAGCTTGTCGACCGGGGTCAGCGTGCCGTTCACCCAGGCAGGGATCAGACCCGTCATGTCCAGGCGGGCGGCACCAGCCGCATCAGGTGGGCGAGATTCTTGACCCCGATCTTCAGATGCGCCATCGGGCGCGCCGCCACCAGCTTCTTGTTCATGTAGGCCTCGAAGGTGAGCTTCTGCACATCGACATCATGGCACAGGCTGACGAACCGCTCGCGCCGCTCGTCCGACTTGTAATAGGCATCCTGCATCGAGCGCAGCACCTTGAACACGGTCTTGTGGTCTTTCATGAACAGCTTGCGGGCCAGCGCCAGATCGCGCGTCTTGCCCGAGGCCAGAACCGCCTGCGCCGCCGTTGCCGCCACCCGGCCGCCGACCATTGCGTAATAGATGCCCTCGCCCGAAGACGGTGCCACGACGCCAGCCGCATCGCCCGCCAGCACCACGTCGCGCCCGTTGTCCCAGCGGTCCATCGGGTGCAGCGGAATCGGCGCGCCTTCCTTGCGGAGCGTTTCGCATTCCGTCAGGCCGGAGGAGGCGCGCAGGTCGGCGGTGGCCTGCTTCAGGTCGACCCCGTCCACCCCGGTGCCCATGCCGACCGAGGCGTGCTTGCCGTGCGGAAACACCCAGCCGTAGAAATCGGGGCTGATGCGCCCGTCATAGATCACGTCGCAGCGCGTCGGGTCGTAAGAGTTCGACGCCGGCGGGGCGGTGATGATCTCGTGATAGGCGATCACATAGGGGATCTTGTCGCCGCCCGGCACCTCGGCCTTGGCTACGTTGGACCGTGCACCATCAGCGCCGATCACGATCTTCGTGGCAGTGCGCCGCTCCTCGCCGCTGGCCTTGTCGCGCCACACGACATGTGTGCCCTCGACATCGCGCTCGATCCGCAGAAAGGTGCCGGTCAGCCGTTCAGCCCCGGCGTCGGCGGCACGCTTGCGCAGGAATTCGTCGAAGAACTCGCGGTCGACCATGCCGACAAAGCCGTTCTCGATCGGGATGTCCACGGCGCGGCCGGTGGGCGAGATCATCCGGGCCGTCTGGATCTTGGCCACGATCTGTTCATCGGGGATGTTGAAATCGGCGATCAGCCGCGGCGGAATGGCCCCGCCGCAGGGCTTGATGCGCCCGGCCCGGTCCAGCAGCGCCACGCGTTTCCCGGCACGGGCCAGGTCTTCGGCAGCCGTAGCGCCAGACGGCCCGCCGCCCACCACGAAAACGTCATATCCCATCATCATTCCCCCGCAACAAGACTGGCGGAGGGCGCGCGCGCCGCCCCCTCCATGATCCGGATCGCCAGCGCGGCGGCGGCTAGAAACAGGGCGGCTTCCAGCAGGAACACCGCACCAAAGGCCGCGGGCACATCCAGCCCCAGCCGCAACAGATCGGCGAGGCCCGCCCCGGTCAGCCCGCCAAAGCCGGCGGCAATCGCCTGGCTGGCACCCCACAGGCCCATGCGCGTGCCCTCGCGCGCGCCGCGCCCCTCGCCCGCCAGCGCCATCATCGACCCGATGGCGGCAACCGCGAACATGCCGTTGAACAGGCCCAGCATCACGACCGCGGGCCACAGGTTGCCGCCGGTCTGGCCCAGCCCGGCGATCAGCGCCAGCGACAACGCCGAGCCGACGCAGCCCGCCACCACCCAGTTGCGCAGCGACCCGAAGCGCAGGCCCGTGGCCGCGATGCCAACCAGCGCCATGCCGACGAACACGCCCCCATTCTGCGCCCCCGACAGCGACGTGGTCTGGCCCGGCGTGAAGCCAAACACCAGCCCGGCATAGGGTTCGAGAATCAGCTCCTGCATGAAATAGGCGGTCATCGATAGAAAGATGAAGATCGTGAACATCCGCGCCTTCCGCTCCGCCCAGACCTCGCGCAGGCCCAGCATGAAGGGCATCGGCCGGGCATCCGGAATGCCGCGCGGACAGCGACGCTCGATTCCCGCGATGGCCATCGCCGTCAGCAGAACCGCGCCGATGGTCACGACCGACACCACCTCCATCAGCCGCGCCGGTGTATAGGGGTCAAGAAACACCCCCGCGGTGCCCGCGGTTATCGCAATGCCCGCGATCATCATCAGCCAGGTGATGGTGGCCGCCGCCGCCCGCCTGCGCGGATGCGTGGCCGAGGCCAGCAGCGCCAGCAGCGAGGTACCCGAGGCCCCCGCCCCGACCCCGATCATCGCGTAGGACAGCACCGACAACGCGAGCCCCGGCCAGAAGGACGCCTCCATCAGCAGCACCGCCAGCGCCGCCCCATAGGCACCGGCCGCAAGGATCGCCATGCCGCCGACGATCCACCGGGTGCGGTTGCCGCCGGTATCGGAGCGGTAGCCCCAGTTCGGCCGGGTGATCTGGATGCCGTAATGCAGCGCCACGAGCGCGCCGGGCAGTACCGCAGGCAGCGCAAGCTCGACCACCATCAGCCGGTTCAGCGTCGATGTGGTCAGCACGACAATCGCGCCAAGGCACATCTGCACCATTCCCATGCGGACAATGGAAAGCCAAGAAAGCATCACATCGACTCCAGCCCGCGCAGCGCGAAGGCGGAAACCATCATGCCCGAGACATACATCACGATGCCGGTGCCATTATACCACGGTGCCTTGCCTTTCGGGTCGCGCAGCAGCACCCGCATCGCAGCGATCTGGCCGCCCAGCACCGCAGCCACGGCCAGCGCATGAAGCGGGCGCCCCCAGATCACCAACAGGGCGATCACCAGAAGCTGCGCCAGCGCCATCACCGTGCAGGCCAGCCGTGCCGCCACATCGGGGCCGAGCGTCACCGGAAGCGAGCGCACGCCATGCTGCTTGTCGCCCTCCAGGGCCTTGAAATCGTTCAGCGTCATGATACCGTGAGCACCAAGGGCATAAAGCGTCGCGATCATCACGATCTCGATGCCCGGCGCACCGGCAGCCAGAACCGCCGCCCCGGTGAACCATGGCAGGCCCTCATAGCAAAGGCCCACCAGCCCCGGCCCCCACCAGCCGGACCTTTTCAGCCGCACCGGCTCTGCCGAATAGGCCCAGGCGGCCAGCACGCCGACCACCGTCGCGCCAAAACCCCATGGCCCCAGTGTCCAGCCGAGCGCCAGTGACAGCGCCGACATGATCAGCGCGACCCACAACCCCCAGCGGCCCGGGATGCGCCCCGACGGGATCGGCCGGTTCGGCTCGTTCACCGCGTCGACATGCCGGTCGCACCAGTCGTTCGCGGCCTGGCTCATGCCGCAGACCACGGGGCCGGCCAGCACGATGCCCACCAGGACCAGCGGCCACTGCGGCAGGATGGGTGCGCCCACCGAAACCACACCACACAGGTAAGCCCACATCGGCGGGAACCAGGTGATCGGTTTTATCAGCTCCAGCAGGGCGCGGGGCTGTGGCAGGGTGCGAATGTGTAAGTTTGAGCTGACAGTCATGTGTAAACTAGACACCACATTGCAGAGTCGGGCAAGCCTTCAGTGCTTGCCGTTCGGGTGAAGGACAAACACGCAGGCGGGGTCGCCGCAGGCGCAGCAGGTGGTTTCCTCGACCGTCACATCCGGCCAGACCAGCTGCGAGAACAGCCGCTCGAACACCGCGGCGTGCCAGTGGCATTGCGGCGTCGCGGCGGTATCGGAGGCGACCAGCGGGTTGTTCGCGATCTCGAAGGTCAGGGGGCGGTGGTTGACGACGCGAAACGCGCCCGACCCTGCGAAAGTCCAGGCGTGCTTGGTGATCGCGATCGCCAGCAGCCGTGCGCCGAGCGGCGCGGGCAAGGCCTTGATCAGGCGTTGCGCCAGCTTCGGGATGCGGTTGGCAAGGATGTAGTCACCCACCGCAAGCCCGGCGAGCCGCGACAGGTGCGGCGCCTTGTGCGGCAGGTATAGCCGCAGGGCATGGTGCAGGCGCGCCACCTCGTCTTCGGGCAGCATTCCGGCATCAGGCGGCGGCGGGATCAGGTCGGCGCAGGCGAAGAGGGCGCGCCGGATCTGCGCGCCCTCCTCCCGTTCCAGCACGTCGTGAAGTTGCAGGACGGCATTCGGGCCGATGCGGTGCCCCTGCACATTGTCATGACCAGAGGGGCGCGCCATGGCGATCATCTATTCAGCCGCTTCGGTGATCTGCCGCTTGCCGCCACCGCAGGCCATCGGACCAAGATCCGGCACTTCGACTTCGACGGCGTCACGGATCGGCTGTTCGAACTCGTCGATGACCGGTTCGGCGGCCAGGGCGGCGTTGCGCTCCTCGGCCCGGGCCTTGCCCTGCGCCTTGATCGCCTCGCGGCGTTCGGCGGCGCGACGGGCCTTGTCGGCGTTGCTGTCCCAATCCTCCATCTGCGCCGCCGCGATCGTGCGCGTCTCGTCGAAGTGGAAGTCGACCTTGCCCTTGGATTGCGGGCCCCAGTAGCCGGCCTTGCCCAGATCGTAGAAGGTGCGCCCGACCCCGGCCTTGAGGAACGCCTTCAGGCAGCCCAGCAGATAGCGGCGGCGGAACCCGGTGCCGCGCCACGGATAGTGGAACAGCGCCTTGCGCATGTAGAAGCGGCGGTAGTTCTTCATCACCCCGTCCAGAAGCTCGCCGCGCGTCAGCGCCTTGGGCTTCATGATCGGCGTCACGAAGTTGTATTTCGAGAAGTCGAAAACCTCGACCTGGTCACGCAACTCCTGGAACAGCGGGGTGAAGGGCCAAGGCGTATACATCGCCCAGTTGGCCAGATCCGGCTGCCAGTCCCACGCCATCTGGAAGGTTTCTTCCAGCGTTTCCTTGGTTTCGTTGTCGAGCCCGACGATGAACTGCGCTTCGGTGAAGATGTCGGCCTCGCGAAGCAGGCGAATCGCCTCCTTGTTCTCGGCGACGGTGGTTTCCTTGTTGAACTGGTCGAGCTTCATCTGCGCCGCGGCTTCGGTGCCGAGGCTGATGTGAACCAGACCGGCCGAGCGGTAGAAGCTGAGCAGTTCGCGGTCGCGGTAGATGTCGGTCACGCGGGTGTTGATGCCCCATTTGACCTTGTCGGGCAGGCCGCGCTTGATCAGTTCCTCGCAGAACTCGATGAACTTCTTGCGGTTGATCGTGGGTTCCTCGTCCGCGAGGATGAAGAAGCCGACGCCGTGGTTGTTCACCAGACGCTCGATCTCGTCCACCACCTTCTTGGGGTCGCGCACGCGGTAGTCGCGCCAGAACTTCCACTGGCTGCAGAAGGAACAGGTGAAGGGGCAGCCGCGCGCCATGTTCGGAATGGCAACCCGCACGCCCAGCGGCACGTAGATGTACTTGTCCCATTCGAGGATCGTCCAGTCGGGGTCGATGCCGTCCAGATCCTTGACGGTCGGGGCCGCCTGCGTCGCCACGATCTCGGTGCCCTCGATGAAGGCGATGCCCTTGATGGTGCGGCGGTCTGCGGGCAGACGCCCTTCGGCGGCCGCCTGCATCAGCGCCACCATGATCTCTTCGCCTTCGCCGCGCACGATCACGTCGATCCACGGCGCTTCGGTCAGCACCTGGCGATACATGAAGGTGGCGTGGATGCCGCCCAGAACCCGCAGCGCGTTCGGCACGACCTCCGAGGCGATCTTCATCACCTCTTCGGCCTCGTAGATCGCGGGGGTGATGGCGGTGGTCCCGACCACGTCGGGCTTCAGCGCCGCAAGGCGGGCACGCAGTTCGTCATGACCGATGTGGTTGGTCATGGCGTCGATGAAATGGATGTCGTCGAACCCGGCGTTCTTGAGCGAGCCGGTCAGATAGGCCACCCAGGCCGGCGGCCAGTTGCCTGCAATCTCGGCCCCGCCGGAGTGGTAGTTGGGGTGAACGAAAACAATGCGCATGCTGTACCCTCCGGGGATGTGTCACGCACTGTTGACACAAGGGCTGTCAGAAAAAATTGACATACATCAAAGTTCGCAATGAATCCGCGTGCAGCGGGATCGGGCGTCGGCGCCCGGCCGCCACCGGGCCGCCTAGTCGACATCCTTGCTGAGCAGGCCGTACTTGCGCAGCTTGACGTAGAGCGACTGGCGCGACAGGCCCAGCATCTCGGCCGCGGCGACGCGGTTGTTGCGCGTCAGCTCAACCGCAGTCTCGATGCACATCTTTTCAACGACATCCGTGGTTTCCGCCACGATGTCCTTTAGGGTGGACGACCCGACAAGCTCCATCACGCTGTTCATGCCGCTTTCGGTCGTGACGAAGCCGGGGCGGCGCATCGCTTCGGCGCGGCTGGCGTCGCGGATCACCAGACCCAGCACCGGATTGGGCCGGTCGTTCATCCAGGTGGCCGAAACTTCTGCGGCAATCTGGCCCGCGAAGGCGTTGGTAAGCTTGGTGGAATACATCCGCATCTGGCCTGCGCGGCGGGCATTGTCCATCAGCACCTTGAGGTCGATCGCACCGCGCACCATGAACTCGGCCAGCGAGCGGCCCCGGACGGCGGCAAGGTTGGGCGAATCAGTCAGGTTCAGGAACGCCTCGTTGGCGCCGCGAATCGAACCGTCGCGGTCGGTGAACACGATGGCATCGACGCCTTCGTGATACAGCCGGGTCAGATTTTCGCCCAGTTCGTCGGGCTTGGCCGGGGCCTGCGCCGGGTTTTCCAGCCGGCACAGCAGCATCCGCTCGCCCGCGGCCCGAAACACCAGCGGCACCACCACCAGCCTGTTCTGCGACCGGCGGGCCTGCAGTTCGATCGGGGCGGCGGAATCGGCCACCGCGAGGTTCGACATCGCCTCAAGAAACTCGCCGCGCCTGCGCCCCTCGAACTCCTGCGCAATGGCGGCACCCAGCAGGTCGCTGCGGCTGCCGCCCAGCAACAAGGCTGCGGCCGCGTTCAGATCCGTGATGCGGCCCGTGCTCATCGCCACGAGGACGATGGCATCCCGGGTCATTTCCATCAGCACGCGATAGCGGGTGTCCATTTCACGATGTGCTTCATAGTCGCGTTCCAGCGCCATTTGCGCCGAAACGAGCTTCTGTTGCATCTCCGCGATTGGACGCAGGTCGCGGCCAAGCATCAGCACCGACCCGTCCGGCTTCAGCCGGTGCATGGAATAGCGCACCGGGAATTCCCAATCGCTCTGATCGGAATGGTTCAGCTCGACCGACAGGGATTCCCCTTCGGGCCGGGCATTCAGCTGGACCAGGCGGTTTTCCAGCTTGGATATGCTTTCGGTGGTCAGGACTTCGCGCGCGAGGCGGCCTTCCCAATGCTGAAGCTGGCCGAAAGACCGGTGATGCGGATTGACCAGCACGAATGCGATAATGCCCCCTGCGGTCAGCAGCAGAGCAATATCCGACGCCGTCGATATGATCTCGGACAGGAGATCGGGCGATATCAGGGGCATCGAACCGCCGTCCAGTAAGGTTGAACCATTGCTCTTCAAGTATCAGACCGTCTACCGTGCCGCATACCCAATTCAGGGACAGCGACTGTTTTACGCACGCTTGCGCACACCTTTGGCACTGCTCGCCAGGCCACATGCCTGCAATGCCGCGACAAGATCGTTGGTTGCAAGATCGGCGCCCGTGGCGGCCTCTGCTTCACCGGCGATTTCGAGGACGGGCCCGCCGAGAACCACAGGCAGACCCTGCGGACCCGTCTTGCGGATGCTCTTTACCAACCGCCGGGAAACATCAAGTTTTTCCGCACTCGCCACCGAAACCAGAACCCCGTTGAAACGCCCCGGCCGCAGGAGGCTGTGCAATTCTTCCTCGGTCGGGGCGAATCGTATGCAGACTGAAACGCCCATGCGGCGCAATTGCCCCAGCAGCACCATTGCGCCCAGCGTGTGCTGTTCCGCCTTCGGCACGATCAGCAGCAATGCACCATTGTCTTCGGTCTCGCAATGGTCGGCGACCCAGGCCGCCCCGATTTCGCGCAACAGCCCCTGCAGCCGGGCCGACCCCATCGAAACCTCCATAAAGCCCAGACGATCATCGGACCAGGCCGCGCCCATCGCCCGCGCCGCTTCCGGAATATAGCGGTCCGCCAAAGCCTCGGCGGTGATTTTCTGCCGTTTCAGTTCGCGCAGCAGGTCGCGCAGGCGGTCGGAATTGTCGGAGGTGACGGCATTGACCAGCAGGTGCACCAGGTCTTCGCGCAAAAGCGACTCGGGCTGGGAATTGCGCGCGGCAAGCAATGCCACGACATGGGAGGCGAAGTGGAGCACCCCCTTGTCTTCTGCCGCCGCATGCTGCGCGATCAGCCGGTTCTGTAAATCCTGCATGGTGACGGCTCCGCGGACAGGGAAGCGACACATGGAATCCGGACACGACATGACGACCGGAAAGTCCCCCTAGGGCCTGTTGACGTTTGAGGATTCCCAAATCACCCGCTGACTGATTCAAGGTTGCCAACATGGGAGGCAACCTTGATCCGCACTACTCTGACTGATGCCCAGTGGGCAACCATCGCTCCGCACTGTCTTGGCCGCGCATGCGACCCCGGCCGCACCGGACCCGACCCTCGTCTTTTCGTTGAGGCGGTGCTGTGGATTGCCCGCACGGGCAGCCCCTGGCGCGACCTGCCAGAAGACTTCGGCAAGTGGAATTCAGTATTCAAGCGGTTCCGCAGATGGGTGAAAGCAGACGCTTTCTACTGTATGTTCAGGGCGTTGGCCGAAGATAGCGACTTCGAATACACCATGATTGATGGAACCATTGTCAAAGTCCACCGTCACGGTCAGGGCGCAAAAGGGGGACTCAAAGTCAAGCCATTGGGCGTTCTCGCGGCGGTATAACTACCAAGATCATGGCGTTGACAGACGCACTCGGAAACCTGATCGACTTCCGGTTGCTGCCGGGACAGGCTCACGACCTGCGGGGCACGGCGGCGCTCATCGAAGGGCTATCCTGCGGAAAGCTCCTCGCGGACCGTGCTTTCGACGCGAACTGGCTGCGCGAGATGCTGGCGGAGGCCAAGATTGAGGCGGTTATCCCGCCCAAATCCAACCGCCGTTTCCCTGCCGAGTTCGATTGCGACACCTATAAATGGCGTCACCTGATCGAGAACTTCTTTGGAAAACTTAAGGAATATAGGGGTATAGCAACAAGATGCTGCAAGACCGACACCAGTTTCAGCGCATTTATCTCCCTCGCATCAACCGTCATCCGGCTCCGGTGAACGTCAACACGCCCTAGTCAAACTGTCCTCCACAGCAGGAAAAATGTCAAAGAAAATTGACACTCCCAAGTTTACACCCGTGCCAAACCGACTTCAACCCCATGATTTTCATGCCGAATAGCGGATTGCCGCCCCCTGCGCGCAGGGCTGCCCCAAGGCCGTTTCGGCACCACCTGTCAACCCGGACCGTGTAAGTTTTAGTTGACACTTTTCCGGCGGAGGCAGTAGTCTTGCCCGATAGGGTCCAACGCGAAAGCCACGAAATGACGCATTCCAGCGCCTCCCCTTCGCCACGTCGGCGTCTGTACACCGAGGCCGAAAGGTCTCGACGGGATGCGTCACGCTGGACAATGGTGCAGGCGATCCTTGCCCCCGCGCAGTTCCTTGTGTTCGCCATTTCGCTCGCGCTCGTCGTGCGCTTCCTGTGGACGGGCGAAGGCTACGTGGCCGCGACCGTGTCGATCCTGATCAAGACCGGCTTCCTCTACACCATCATGGTCACCGGCGCGATCTGGGAGAAAGAGGTGTTCGGCCAGTATCTGTTCGCACCTGCCTTCTTCTGGGAAGACGTGTTCAGCTTTGTCGTAATCACCCTGCACACCGTTTACATCTGGGGTCTGCTCGCCGGGACGATGTCGGCCAACGAATTGATGTGGCTGGCACTTTCTGCCTATGCCGCCTATGCGATCAACGCCTTCCAGTTTCTGTGGAAACTGCGTCTGGCCCGTCTGGATGCGGAGGCTCAGCCATGAACGCCACACTTTCCCCGAGCGGTTGCCGCGACACCCCGGTGCTGAAGGAGCGTGGCCAGCGCGAGGTTTTCTGCGGCCTGACCGGCATCATCTGGCTGCACCGCAAGATGCAGGACGCCTTCTTTCTGGTGGTCGGATCGCGCACCTGCGCGCATCTTCTGCAATCTGCCGCCGGGGTGATGATCTTTGCCGAACCGCGGTTCGGCACCGCAATTCTGGAAGAAAAGGATCTTGCGGGCCTCGCAGATGCCAATGCCGAACTGGACCGCGAGGTGGCGCGCCTGCTTGCCCGCAGGCCGGACATCCGGCGGCTGTTTCTGGTTGGTTCCTGCCCGTCGGAGGTCATAAAACTCGACCTGACCCGCGCGGCAGAGCGAATCAATGCCGCCCACGGCGACCGTGTGCAGTGCGTCAACTTCTCGGGGTCGGGGATCGAGACCACCTTTACTCAAGGAGAAGACGCCTGTCTGGCCGCCCTGGTTCCCACCTTGCCTGAGACCGATCAGCGCAGCCTGCTGATGGTCGGCGCCCTGCCCGACGTGGTCGAGGATCAGGCGCTCGCCCTGCTTGGGGCGTTGGGAATCACCCCGGTCCATTGCCTGCCCGCCCGGCTGGCGGGCGACATGCCAGGGGTTGGGGCAAATACGGTTTTCGCGCTGACCCAGCCTTTCCTCGGCGACACCCATGCCGCGCTGATCCGGCGCGGCGCCCGCCATCTGGCAGCGCCCTTTCCCTTCGGCGATCAGGGCACGACCGCCTGGCTGCAGGCGATTGCCACCGAATTCGGCGTGCCGCAGGACGTGTTCGACGCCGTGACGGCGGCCCCGCGCGCCCGGGCCCGCAAGGCCATCGCCGCGGCGGCAACCACCTTGTCGGGCAAGTCGGTCTTCTTCTTCCCCGACAGCCAGCTTGAACCGCCGCTGGCGCGTTTCCTGACCCGGGAATGCGGCATGACCGCGATCGAGATCGGCACCCCCTTCCTGCACCGCGACATCGTCGGACCTGATCTGGACCTGATCGAACCCGGCCCGCTGATGTCCGAGGGCCAGGACGTGGATCGCCAGATCGACCGTGCCCGCGCCGCCCGCCCCGACCTGACGGTCTGCGGCCTCGGGCTTGCGAATCCGCTGGAAGCCGAAGGGCTTACCACCAAATGGGCGATCGAGCTGGTGTTCACGCCCGTGCATTTCTACGAACAGGCAGGCGATCTAGCCTCGCTGTTCGCCCGTCCGCTGCGCCGTGCCGCTCTTCTCCGTCCTGCCAATGTGGAGGCCGCCGAATGACCGACGTCATGATCATCGTTTTCGTCCTTGCCCAGATCGTCACGGGCATTGCGCTCGGGGCTCCTTCGTTCAAGGCCCACTGGCGTCGGAACACCGGTCTCGGAGATTGGAAATGAAGCTTACCCTGTGGACCTACGAAGGTCCGCCTCATATCGGCGCGATGCGCGTGGCAACGGGCATGAAGGGCCTGCACTACGTCATCCATGCGCCGCAGGGTGATACGTATGCCGATCTTCTTTTTACAATGATCGAACGGCGCAATGCGCGCCCGCCGGTCAGCTACACCACCTTTCAGGCCCGAGATCTGGGGTCCGACACTGCGACGCTGTTCAAGACCGCCGTGCAGGAGGCTTACGACCGCTTCAAGCCCGAAGCGATCATCGTCGGCGCGTCCTGCACCGCCGAACTGATCCAGGACGATCCGGGCGGCCTTGCGGCCTCCATGGGCCTGCCCTGCCCGGTCATCCCGCTGGAGCTGCCCAGCTATCAGCGCAAGGAAAACTTCGGCGCCGACGAGACGTTTCTTCAGATTGCGCGCGCGCTGGCCAAGCCGATGCCGCGCAGCGAACAGGTCAGCTGCAACATCCTCGGCCCCACCGCGCTCGGCTTCCGCCACCGCGACGACGTGACCGAGATTGTCACGCTGCTGACCGGCATGGGCATTGCCGTCAACGTCACGGCGCCGATGGGGTCAAGCCCCACAGACATCAAGCGGCTGGGGGCGGCGCATTTCAACGTCCTGCTCTACCCCGAAACCGCCGAATCGGCGGCGCGCTGGTGCGAAAAGGCGCTGGGGCAGCCCTTCACGAAAACCGTGCCGATCGGCGTGGCGGCGACCCGCGAATTCCTGGCGGAAGTGTCGGCCCTGTCGGGGCTACCGGCCACCGTCGACGAAACCCGGCTGCGCCAGCCGTGGTGGTCGGCCTCGGTCGACAGCACATACCTGACCGGCAAACGGGTGTTCCTGTTCGGTGACGCCACGCATGTCATGGCCGCCGCCCGCATCGCCCGCGACGAGATCGGGTTCGAGGTGGTCGGCATGGGCTGCTACAACCGCGAATTCGCCCGCCCGCTGCGCGCCTTTGCCAAGGGCTACGGGGTCGAGGCGCTGATTTCCGAGGACTACCTCGAGGTCGAGGCCGCCATCGAGGCGCTGGCCCCCGAACTGATTCTCGGCACGCAGATGGAGCGCCACATCGCCAAGCGCCTCGGCATTCCCTGCGCCGTGATCTCGGCCCCGGTACACGTGCAGGACTTCCCGGCGCGCTACAGCCCGCAGATGGGCTTCGAAGGCGCGAACGTGATCTTCGACACCTGGGTGCATCCGCTGGTCATGGGGCTCGAGGAACACTTGCTGACCATGTTCCGCGAGGATTTCGAGTTTCACGACGCCGCCGGCGCGTCGCATCATGGCGGCAAGCACCATCCGGCCCCGGCCGTGACCGCCGCGCCTGCGGCGGCGGAGGAGGAGGGCTCGATGCCCTCCGAGGCCGCCGCCCCCGCGCCCCCGGCCGCCGCCGAACCCGCCCCCGCGGCGGGAACCGCCAGCGTCGATCCGACCAACATCATCTGGTTGACCGACGCCGAAAAAGAACTGAAGAAGATACCCTTCTTCGTGCGCGGCAAGGCCCGGCGCAACACCGAAAGATTTGCTGCTGAAAAGGGTCTTGACCGGATCAGCGTCGAAACCCTCTACGAGGCGAAGGCACATTATGCGCGCTGAACGAGACGTCACTTCCGGCTACAGCGTGGTGATCGTCACGCTCGACGCGCACTCCGCCGGCCCTGCTGCCCGCATCACGCCCCGTCTGGCGCGCGACTTCCCCGGCCTTTCGGTCACCGTCCACGCCGCCGCCGAATGGGCCGAAAACCCCGAAGCCCTGGCGCGCGCGCGCCTTGCCGTCGACAATGCCGACATCGTCGTTGCCAACCTGATCTTCATCGAAGAACACATCACCGCCATCCTGCCCAACCTCAAGGCCGCACGGGCGCGCGCCGATGCCTTCGTCGGCGTGATCGCCGATGCCCAGATCGTCAACCTGACGAAGATGGGCGACCTCGACATGTCCAAGCCCGCGTCCGGCGCGGTGGCGTTGCTCAAGAAGCTGCGCGGCTCGTCCAAGGGCCCCTCGTCCGGGTCCGGCGAAAAGCAGATGTCGCTCTTGCGGCGCCTGCCCAAGATCCTGCGGTTCATCCCCGGCAAGGCGCAGGATCTGCGGGCCTGGTTCCTGTCGATGCAATATTGGCTGGGCGGGTCCGACGACAACATCGAGCAGATGATCCGCTTCCTGATCTCGCGCTACTCCACCCGCAAGGACTGGGCCGGCACCCAGGCCAAGGCACCGATCGACTATCCCGAGGTCGGGCTTTATCACCCCCGTCTCGCCAACCGCATCACGACGCGCGCCGCCGATCTGCCCCGCCCCGAAGGGGCCCGCGGCACGGTGGGTCTGTTGTTGCTGCGGTCCTACATCCTCGCGTCCGACTGCGCGCATTACGACGCGGTGATCGAGGCGCTGGAGGCCAAGGGGCTCGCCGTTGTGCCGGCCTTTGCCGGCGGGCTCGACGGCCGACCGGCGATGGATGCCTATTTCCGCACCGCCAGCGGCAGCGCCGTGGATACGCTGATCTCGCTGACCGGCTTCAGCCTGGTCGGCGGCCCGGCCTACAACGACAGCCCGGCAGCGGTCGAGGCACTGTCGTCGCTCGATGTGCCCTATGTCACGGCACATCCGCTGGAATTCCAGACGCTGGGCCAATGGTCCAGTTCGGCGGGTGGGCTTGGGCCGGTCGAAACGACAATGCTGATCGCGCTGCCCGAAATTGACGGCGCCACCAACCCCACGGTGTTTGCCGGCCGCCACGGCCTGGCCGGTTGCGACGGTTGCACCCATGGCTGCCGCCCAGGTGCCGAGGCCAAGGCGATGTCGGCCTGTCGCGAGCGAGTCAACTCGCTGGCCGACAAGGTGGTCCGGCTGGCCGCCCTGCGCCGCAGCAAGGTGTCGGAACGGCGCGTCGGCATCGTGCTGTTCGGTTTCCCGCCAAATGCGGGTTCGGTCGGCACGGCCGCCTATCTTTCGGTTTTCGAAAGCCTGTTCAACACGCTGCACGCCATGGCGGCCGAGGGCTACACGCTGACCCCGCCTGCAACGGTCGAGGAATTGCGCGCCGCCGTGCTGACCGGAACCTACGGCCAGCGCGCGGCTGTCGCAGCCAATGTCCCTGCCGACACGATCGTGGCCAACACGCCCTGGCTGGCCGAGGTCGAGGCGGCCTGGGGCCCCGCCCCCGGTCGGCACCAGACCGACGGGCGCGGCGTCTTCGTGCTGGGCAAGCATTTCGGCAACGTCTTTGTCGGCGTCCAGCCGGTGTTCGGCTATGAAGGCGACCCGATGCGCCTACTGTTCGAACGCGGCTTTGCCCCGACTCATGCGTTCTCGACTTTCTACACCTGGCTGCGCAACGACTTCCGCGCCGATGTGCTGCTGCATTTCGGGATGCACGGCGCGCTGGAATTCATGCCGGGCAAACAGGCGGGGGTTTCGGGCAAATGCTGGCCGGACCGGCTGATCGGGTCTTTGCCCAACGTCTACCTCTATGCCGCCAACAACCCGTCCGAGGCGACGCTGGCCAAGCGCCGCTCGAATGCGGTGACGATCACCCACCTGACGCCGCCGCTGGCATCGGCCGGGCTTTACAAGGGTCTGCTGGAACTGAAGGACAGCCTGACCCGCTGGCGCGCGATTGCCGCAGACGCCCCCGAGCGCGGCGAGCTGGAAGCGTTGATCGCGGAACAGGCAGCCACGGTCGACATGGGCGGCAACGCCCCCGAAACCCTCTGGCTCAAGCTGCTGGAAGCCGAGGGTTCGCTGATTCCCGACGGGCTGCATGTCGTCGGCCGCCCGATGTCCGCCGCCGCCCGGGCCGAGATGATCGACCTGATGGGCATCAGCGGCGAAGAGGCCCGCCGCGCCGATGCGATGATGTCGCAGGACCACGAGTTGCCCGCGCTGATGCGGGCGCTGGGCGGGCATTTCATCTCGCCGGTGCCCGGTGGCGACCTGATCCGCGCGCCGGAAATCATGCCGACCGGCCGCAACATTCATGCCTTCGATCCGTTCCGGATGCCGACCGAATTCGCCCTGCGCGACGGGGCGGCGCAGGCGGCGCGGCTGCTGGCGGCGCATCCGACGCTGCCGCGCTCGGTGGCGCTGGTGCTGTGGGGGTCCGACAACATCAAGTCTGACGGCGGCCCGATCGCCCAGGCGCTGGCCCTGATGGGGGCGAAACCACGGTTCGACGGCTACGGCCGCCTGTGCGGCGCCGACCTCATTCCGCTGGCCGAGCTTGGCCGCCCGCGCATCGACGTGGTGATGACGCTGTCGGGCATCTTCCGCGACCTGCTGCCGCTGCAGACCCGGATGCTGGCCGAAGCCGCCTGGAAAGCCGCAACCGCCGACGAGGCGCCCGAGCAGAACTTCATCCGCGCCCATGCCCTTGCCTATGCCGACCAGATGGGCGTGGACATGGAGGTGGCGTCGCTGCGCGTGTTCTCGAACGCCGAAGGCGCCTACGGGTCCAACGTCAACCAGCTGGTCGACAGCTCGGCCTTCGGGCAAGAGGATGAACTGGCCGACGCCTACGAGGCCCGCAAGTCGTTTGCCTACGGGCGCAACGGCAAGCCGGTGCAGAACGCGGCACTGCTGCAGAAAACGCTGAAGAACGTCGATCTGGCCTATCAGAACCTCGAATCGGTGGAACTGGGCGTGACCTCGGTCGACCACTACTTCGACACGCTGGGCGGGATTGCACGGGCGGTGAAGCGGGCGCGCGGCGGCACCGATACGCCGGTCTACATCGGCGACCAGACGCGCGGCGCGGGCAAGGTCCGCACGCTGCGCGACCAGATCGCGCTCGAATCGCGCACCCGCGCGCTGAACCCGAAATACTACGAGGGGCTGCTGAACCACGGCTCGGAAGGCGTACGCCAGATCGAGGCCCAGGTGACCAACACGCTCGGCTGGTCTGCCACGACGCAGGCGGTCGATCCGTGGGTCTACCAGCGCCTGTCCGAAACCTTCGTGCTGGACGAGGCGATGCGCAAGCGTCTGGCCGACCTCAACCCCGAAGCCAGCGCCAGGATGGCGGGCCGCCTGCTGGAAGCCAGCGAACGCAACTACTGGCAGCCCGACGCCGCAACGCTGGCCGCCCTGCAAGGGGCCGCCGACGAACTGGAAGACCGACTGGAAGGGATCGCGGCCGAATGACCGCGCGCCCCCGGAGGAGTAATGCGACCCTTGCCGGATATGCCTCCGGCGGGGAAATTTACGCCAAGATGAAAGGGGCACATCATGAGCCCGCGAGATGAAATTCCCGACCTGCGTGGCCTTGACGGCGACGGCTCGGTTCAGGTGCATCAGGACGCCGATGTGAAGATCGAGGGCGCGAAAGTGTTCTCGGTCTATGGCAAGGGGGGGATCGGCAAGTCGACCACCTCCAGCAACCTGTCGGCGGCTTTTTCCATGCTGGGCAAGCGGGTGCTGCAGATCGGCTGCGACCCCAAGCATGACAGCACCTTCACGCTGACCGGGCGTCTGGTGCCGACGGTGATCGACATCCTGAAGGAAGTCGATTTCCACCCCGAGGAACTGCGCCCCGAAGACTTCGTGTTCGAAGGCTTCAACGGCGTGAAATGCGTCGAGGCGGGCGGCCCGCCGGCCGGCACCGGCTGCGGCGGCTATGTTGTGGGGCAGACGGTGAAGCTGCTGAAGCAGCATCACCTGCTCGATGACACCGACGTTGTGATCTTCGACGTGCTGGGCGACGTGGTCTGCGGCGGCTTTGCGGCCCCCCTGCAACATGCCGACCGGGCGCTGATCGTCACCGCCAACGATTTCGACAGCATCTACGCGATGAACCGCATCATCGCCGCCGTTCAGGCGAAATCGGCCAACTACAAGGTCCGGCTGGCTGGCTGCGTCGCGAACCGCAGTCACCAGACCGACGAGGTTGACCGGTACTGCAAGGTCGTCGGCTTCAACCGGCTGGCACACATGCCCGATCTCGATGCCATCCGCCGCTCGCGCCTGAAAAAGAAGACGCTGTTCGAGATGGAAGACGCCGAGGACGTGGTGCAGGTCCGCAAGGAATACATCCGTCTGGCCGAAACCCTGTGGCGCGGAACCGACCCGCTGGCCCCGGCCCCGCTGCCGGACCGCGAGATATTCGAACTGCTGGGGTTCGACTGATCATGGCCGACTATTCCGACACCATCGCCCGCGTCGAGGACTATTTCGACCGGACCGCGACCCGGACGTGGGAGCGGTTGACTTCGGATGCGCCGGTTTCGCGCATCCGGCAGACGGTGCGCGAAGGGCGTGACCGGATGCGCGACGTGATGCTGTCGCGCCTGCCCGCCGACCTCAAGGGTGCGCGGGTGCTGGATGCGGGTTGCGGCGCCGGGCAGATGACGATGGAGCTTGCGGCACGCGGCGCAGACGTGACGGCCGTTGACATCTCGCCCGCACTGATCGACATCGCGCAGTCGCGCCTGCCCGCGCATCATGCGCCACAGGTGCGGTTTGCCGCGGGCGACATGCTGTGCGACAGTCACGGGGCGTTCGACTTCGTTCTGGCGATGGACAGCCTGATCTACTACACCGCGCCCGACATCGGCCGAGCACTGGAGCGGCTGGGCGGGCGCACGGCGGAGGCGGTGGTGTTCACCGTGGCGCCCAAGACCCCGTTCCTGATGGCGTTCTGGACCATGGGCAAGCTGTTCCCCCGGTCCGACCGCTCGCCGATCATGATCCCTCATGCGTTCGAGCCGCTGGCCGCCGCGACTGGTGGCAACCTGCAACAGGTCGAGCGCGTGTCGCGGGGTTTCTACATTTCGGAATGCCTGGAGTATCGCCCATGATCCTGGGGAAGGCATCGCTCAAACGGCTGACGATGGGGTCGCTGCCTTTCGCGGATGCGGCGTCCGAAGGGCTTCCGATGGGGCAGCTTCTGCGCCTGTCGCTGTTCCAGGTGTCGGTCGGCATGGCGATGGTGCTCCTGCTGGGCACGCTGAACCGGGTGATGATTGTCGAGCTGTCGGTTTCGGCCACGGTGGTGGCGGCCATGATCGCGCTTCCGGTGCTGGTGGCCCCATTCCGCGCGCTGCTGGGGTTCCGGTCCGACACGCACAGGTCGGCGCTGGGCTGGAAGCGGGTGCCGTACCTCTGGTTCGGCTCGCTGTGGCAGATGGGCGGGCTGGCGATCATGCCGTTCGCGCTGATCGTGCTGGGCGGCGACCAGGTGCTGGGGCCGACCTGGGCGGGCGAGGTTCTTGCGGCGCTTGCTTTCCTGATGACCGGGCTCGGGATGCACATGACGCAGACCGCCGGCCTGGCGCTGGCGTCCGACCGCGCCAGCGACGAGACGCGGCCCCGGGTCGTGGCGCTGCTTTACGTGATGTATCTGCTGGGCATGGCCGTTTCGGCTGTGATCGTCGGCTGGCTGCTGCGCGATTTCTCGGATATCCGGCTGATCCGGGTGGTGCAGGGCTGTGGCATAGTAACGCTGTTGCTGAACATCGTCGCCCTCTGGAAGCAGGAAAAACTGCGCCCGATGAGCGATGCCGAACGCGCCGAGCCCCGTCCGAAATTCCGCGAAGCGTGGGCCGACCTGATGACCGGGGGCACGGCGGGGCGGCTGCTGGCGGTGGTGGCGATCGGGTCGTTCGGGTTCAACATGCAGGATGTGCTGCTTGAACCATATGGCGGCGAGATCCTCGGCCTGTCCGTGTCGGCCACCACATTGCTGACCGCGATGACCGCGATCGGGGCCCTGCTGGGCTTCGGGCTGTCGGCCCGCTGGCTTGCAAGGGGGCTGGACCCTTACAGAATGGTCGGGCGCGGCGTTCTGATCGGCATTGCGGCCTTCACCGCGGTGCTGTTCGCGGCTCCGGTCGATTCGGCCATGCTGTTCTACATCGGCGCGTTCTGCATCGGGCTGGGTGGCGGGCTGTTCGCCGTGGGCACGCTGACGGCGGCCATGACGATGCCCGCCCAAGGCAAGGCCGGGCGCGGGCTGGCGCTGGGGGCCTGGGGAGCAGCGCAAGCCACGGCGGCCGGGCTTTCGGTCTTCGTCGGCGGCGGCCTGCGCGATCTGGTGGGCCATTGGGCGGAGGCCGGCGGGGCGGGTGCGACATTTGCAACCCCCGCCATCGGCTACACAGTCGTGTATAATTTCGAAATCGTGTTGCTCTTTGCGACACTTGTCGTCCTGGGGCCGCTTGTGAAACTGGCGATCCTGTCCCCTGAAACCCAAAGCGGCACCGACAGGATCGGAATTGCCGACTTTCCCACCTAACGCGGAGGAACCGATATGGTTGGCGTTAATTTCTTTGGCGACTTCGACTTGGCGAGCCTGGCCATCTGGGGCTTCTGGGCCTTCTTTGCCCTGCTGATCTACTACCTGCAAACCGAAAACATGCGCGAAGGCTATCCGCTGGAAACCGAGGACGGCAATCCTTCGCCCAACCAGGGCCTGTTCCCGCTGCCGGCGCAGAAGACCTTCCTGCTGCCGCATGGCCGCGGCACCGTGACCCAGCCCAATGGCGAGCGTGAAGCCCGCGAAGTGGCGCTGGCCCGCACGGCCGTCTCCGAGGGTTTCCCGCATGTGCCCACCGGCGATCCGATGGTGGACGGTGTGGGCCCGGCCTCCTGGGCCCCGCGCCGCGACGTGCCGGAGCTTGACGGTCACGGCCACAACAAGATCATCCCGATGTCGCAGTCGCCCAGCTTTGTGGTTTCGGCCGGGCGCGACCCGCGCGGCCTGCCGGTTTTCGCCAACGATCTGAAGTTCGTGGGCAAGATTTCGGATATCTGGTTCGATGGCCCCGAACAGCTGGTGCGCTATCTGGAAGTCACCCTTGACAGCGGGGCCAAGCGGCTTATCCCGATGACCATGGCGAAGGTCCAGAAACAGCGCGTCGTGGTGGAATCTCTGTCTTCCGATCGGTTCCCGGGCGTGCCCGCGACCAAATCCGCGACCGAGGTCACGCTGCTGGAAGAAGACAAGATCTGCGGCTGGTTTGCCGGCGGCACCATGTACTCCAACAAGGCTTCCAAGATGAAGCTGATGTTCGGCTGAAACGGAGGATTTGACCCATGACCGGACATGATGATCTTGCATTCGAGCCGGTTGAGGGCCTCCCTGCCCTGCCGCCCAAGGGGGAAACCCTTTTGTGGCAGGGCCGTCCCCACACCTGGACCCTGGCGCGCGATGCCTTCGGCCTGAATTGGGTGGTGGGCTATTTCGTGTTGATCGTGCTTTGGCGTTCCGCCGTCGGCTGGGCCGATGGCGGTGCCGTTCTTGCTCTCGCCATGGGGCTTCCCTATGTCGGCCTTGGCGTTGCCGCCTATCTGGTGATCCTGCTCATGGCCTGGGTGCAGGCCCGCGCCACCGTCTACACGATCACGACGGCCCGGGTTGCAATGCGCATCGGCGCGGCCCTGTCGGTCACCTTCAATCTGCCCTATGCACAAGTCGGCACCGCGCGCCTGGATCTCAAGCGCAACGGCACCGGCACGATTGCGCTTGAAACGCTGGGCAACACGCGGCTGTCCTATCTGGTGTGCTGGCCTCATGTCCGTCCCTGGTACATCCGTCACACCCAGCCCGCGCTGCGCTGCATCCCCGATGCCGCACGCGTCGCAGGAATTCTGGCCGAGGCTGCGGAGACCCGCATCTCGCAGCCCGTCATCACCCGAGGGTCAGCGTCGGCTTCGGCCCTGGCCGCACAATAGGAGACGCCGATGGCCGTGGACGTTCGACCCGAGTCGAAAGATCCCGACAAGGAAATGGTTCCCGTGGTGCTGCTGCGCGCCATGTTCGCCCTGGCGCTGCTGTCACTTGCCATCGTGGGCTTTTCCGTTGCGACCGGCCGCGAACCGGTCGGGCAACCGAAGGCGGCCGACGTGGTTCAGGAACGGCTGATCGTTCTCAAGGGTGGGGGGGCACAGGCGGTGACGGTTCTTGCCGCAGACGGCACCGTGATCGCCGATCTGGCGCATGGCGGTTTCATCACCGTGGTGCAGAACGGATTGCAGCGCGCGCGCCTGACGAAGGGGGTCGATCAGTCGCTGCCGGTGCGTCTCGTGCGCTTCGCCAACGGCAGGCTCGCCCTGCTCGACCCGGAAACCGGCTGGAGCGCAGAGCTCTATGCCTTTGGTGGCGACAACAAGGCTGCATTCGAACGGCTGATGTCGCAGTGACGACCGAACAAAAATGGGAACCAAATCATGGGAATTTTCACCAAGGAAGCTGAAAGGGTGCCCTGCACCGTAGAAGTAAGCCATCGGTTCGAAAGCCTTCACGCGCATGTGCGTTTCAACAACGGGGCCGTCGTCTATCCTGGAGACGAGGTTCTGGTGCATGGCGCGCCGGTCGTGGCGGCCTATGGCGAACTGGTGATCGAAGACCGCATCGCGACCATCACCCGGGCCAGCGCGCTGGAACGGCTGTGGACCCGGATGACCGGTGACTTCGAGTTCATGGAACTGTGCGAATTTTCATTTTCAGAGGAGGTCAAGCTGTGAACGCCACCCCGCAGGATCTCTACCCCGACCATACCGAAATCATTCCGGTCACTACCGACACCACGGCGATGGCCACCCAGACGACACTGCTGAACCCGCGCTTCTACACCACCGATTTCGACGAGATGGACAGGATCGATGTCACCCCGGTGCGTCCCGCGTGGGACAAGCTGATCGCCCAGATGAAATCCGACCCCAACAAGGGCCATTTCAAGAAAAACGAGTCCTGGGACAAGGTCGACTGGGCCGGCATGGACCCCGCGCTGCGGGCCGAGTTCATCGACTTTCTGGTGTCGTCCTGTACAGCCGAATTCTCGGGCTGCGTGCTTTACAAGGAAATGAAGCGCCGCGGCAACAACCCCGACATCTGCGAGTTGTTCAACTACATGGCCCGCGACGAGGCCCGCCATGCCGGTTTCATCAACGACGCGCTGCGCGAGGCGGGTGTTGCAGTGAATCTGGGCTTCCTGACCAAGGCCAAGAAATACACCTATTTCCGGCCGAAGTTCATCTACTACGCCACCTACCTGTCGGAAAAGATCGGTTACGCCCGCTACATCACCATCTTTCGCCATCTGGAGGCGAACCCGGAACACCGGTTCCATCCGATCTTCAAATGGTTCAAGGAATGGTGCAACGACGAGTTCAGCCATGGCGAGGCCTTCGCGCTGCTGATGCGCACCGACCCCAAACTGACCACGAGCTTCGCCAACAAGCTGTGGATCCGCTTCTTTCTGACCGCCGTCTACTCGACGATGTGGGTGCGCGACCATGCCCGGCCGGAGTTTCACAAGGCGCTTGGCGTCGACATCGCATGGTATGACCAGGAGGTGTTCCGCAAGACCTCGACCATCGCGCGTCAGGTGTTCCCGATCGAGATCGACATCGACCACCCGCGCTGGATTCCCAATCTGCAACGGATGAACGCCGCCTTCATCGCCATGGATGCGGCGAAGCGCGAGGGCGGGATCGGCGGCAAGTTCAAGGAATGGGGGGCGGCAGCCAAGGCGGCGGTCGCGTTCGTGGCGCTTTACACCATTCCGGTCAAGAACAACGTGCTGCCCGAGAACGTGCGACTGGAGCCGATCTATTGACCGGGCGGGCCACATCCTGCACGAGGCGCGGGGCGGATGCCCCCGCCTTGGCACGTGGCCTGCCGTGCGAGGGTAGGCCATGATGACCGACAATCCCTGGATGGCCGTCGCAACCGCGCTTTTCCTGTGGTGGTTCTTCACGGGCGCGATTCTGTGGCGCGTCAAGGCCGCCGACAATGGCGGCCCCGAACAGCACCTCTGGTCGGTGCTGCTGGGCCTGCCTTTGCTGGGCGCCGGGTTCTACGGCGTGGTCCATACCGTTCCCGACGGGTCGCCGCAGGGTGCCTATCTGGCCTTCCTGTCTGCGCTGGCGATCTGGGGCTGGATCGAACTTGCGTTCCTGTCCGGCATCGTCACCGGGCCGAACACCCGCGAATGCCCGGAAGGCGCAACCGAATGGGATCGGTTCCTGCGCGGCTTCGGCACGCTGGCCTGGCACGAGACGCTGCTGGTCGTGGCCCTGCTGGCCCTGATCGTGCTGTCGAAGGATGCGGTGAACAGCTTTGCGCTTTACACCTTCATAGTGCTGTTCTTCGCCCGCATCTCGGCCAAGCTGAACCTGTTTCTCGGGGTGCCGAGAATCAACACCGAATTCCTCCCCCGGCCGCTGGCGCATCTGTCGAGCCATTTCCGGCGTGCGACAATGAATCCGCTGTTCCCCGTGTCGATTACCACGATAAGCTTTGCTTCTGCCTGCTGGATGGAAAGGGTTTGGTCTGCCCCGACTCCTGGCGCAGTGACGGGTTTCACCCTGCTTGCGGCCCTCACGCTGCTGGCATTGCTGGAACACTGGTTCATGGTGCTTCCCCTGCCTGACCAAAAACTCTGGCGCTGGATGATCCCGGCACCCAAACCCATCGCTCAAGACAGGTTGCAAGAGGACGTCCATGGACTTTGACAAGATCTTCACCGCCCAGCTGGATCAGCTGAAGGCAGACGGCAACTACCGTGTATTCGCCGAACTTGAACGCCACTGCGGTGCCTTCCCCAAGGCCGACCGCCATTCGGGCGGAAATGTCAGCGAAGTGACCGTGTGGTGTTCCAACGACTATCTCGGCATGGGCCAGAATCCGGCCGTGGTGCAGGCGATGGTGGACACCGTGAAATCCTGCGGTACGGGGTCCGGCGGCACCCGCAACATCTCGGGAACCAACCATCACCATCTGGTGCTGGAGGCCGAGCTGGCCGATCTGCACGGCAAGGAGGCGGCGCTGCTGTTCACCTCGGGCTACGTGTCGAACTGGGCGGCGCTTTCGACCCTTGGCGCGCGCATTCCCGGTGCGGTGATCCTGTCGGACGCGAGCAACCATGCCTCGATGATCGAAGGCGTGCGCCATTCGCGCGCCGACAAGGTGATCTGGAAGCACAACGACTGGCGCGACCTAGACCGCAAGCTGGCCGCCGTGGGCGACCGGCCCAAGATCGTGGCATTCGAGTCGGTGTATTCGATGGATGGTGACGTGGCCCCGATCCGCGAGATCGTCGAGGTGGCCGAGGCGCATGGCGCCATGACCTACATCGACGAGGTTCACGCCGTGGGCATGTATGGCCCGCGCGGCGGCGGAGTTACCGAGCGCGAGGGGCTGGCCGACCGGATCGACCTGATCGAAGGCACGCTGGGCAAGGCTTACGGCGTGGTCGGCGGCTACATCACCGGATCGGCGGCGCTGTGCGACTTCGTCCGCTCTTTCGCGTCGGGTTTCATCTTCACCACCGCGCTGCCGCCTGCGGTGGCAGCTGCGGCGGCAACCTCGATCCGGCACCTCAAGACATCCGATGCCGAACGTCTGGCGCAGCGCGACCGCGTCGCCACCCTGCGCGCCAAGCTTGACAAGCACGGTATTCCGCATATGGCGAACGAAAGCCACATCATCCCGGTGATGATCGGCGACCCGATGAAATGCCGGATGATCAGCGACATCCTGATGGATGACTGGGGCATCTATGTTCAGCCGATCAACTATCCCACCGTTCCGAAGGGCACCGAGCGTCTGCGCATCACGCCGGGTCCGCTGCATTCGGATGCCGATATCGACCGGCTGGTGGCGGCGCTTGCGGCCCTGTGGCAGCATTGCGCCCTGGCGCGTGCCGTCGCCTGATCCGATCGGCATGCTTGCGCGTACAAACTGACAACTACGGAGGACTTCCAATGAAGACATCTTGTTTCACCATCGCCGCCCTCGCGGCATTCGCCTTCGCCAGCCCCGTGCTGGCCGAGGGTGACATCGCCAAAGGCGAAAAGGCGTTCAACCAGTGCCAGACCTGCCACGTCGTGGTCGATCCCGAAGGCAACGTGCTGGCAGGCCGCAAGGCCATCACCGGGCCGAACCTCTATGGCGTGTTCGGCCGCGCGGCAGGCTCCTACCCCGGCTTCAAATACGGCAAGGACATGATCGCCGCGGGCGAAAAGGGCCTTGTCTGGGATGAGGAGCATTTCGCAACCTACGTCCGCGACCCCAGCGCCTTCCTGAAGGATTACCTCGACGACAAGAAAGCCAAGGGGATCATGGCGTTCAAACTGAAGAAGACCGACGATCCGGCCGACCTTTACGCCTATATCGCGTCGCTTTCCCCGGCGGCCCCGGCGGCGGATGCGGCTGCTCCCGCAGCCGATGCGGCACCGGCACCGGCCGTCACGAACTGAGCAACGGCCGAGACATGCGTTCCGGGGTGTCCTGCGCAGGCAGGGCACCCCGTTTCATTTGGTCACGCCCCCGGCGGGCGAATCGGGGCTTACCTGGTGCCCGTGATCGGCTAGTGTTCATTCTGCATCTGCAAAGGAAGCTGTGATGGACTGGGGCTTGTTTCTGACTTTTTTGGCCGCCTGCATGGCGGCGGCAACCACCGGCGCGATGATCAAGCCGGGCGCATGGTATGACAGCCTGCGCAAACCGGCATGGACTCCACCGAACTGGGTGTTTCCGGTCACCTGGTTCGTGCTTTACATTGCCATGTCCTGGTCGGCGGCCCGCATCGCGGTGCTGCCGGATTCGGGGCAGGCACTGGCCTTCTGGGGGTTGCAGATCGCGCTGAACACGCTGTGGACGCCGATCTTCTTCGGGCAGCAGAAACTGCGCGCCGGCATGGTGATCATCACCTGCCTGTGGCTTTCGGTGGCGGCGACCACGGTCGCCTTCCTGCAACTCGACGTGTGGGCGGGTCTGGCGTTCGTGCCCTACCTGATCTGGACCAGCATCGCCTCGGCGCTGAACTTCCGGGTCTGGCGGATGAACCCGCAAGAGGCCTGACACGACAACCCCGACCCCGGCGTTCATGCCGGGGTCGGGGTCGATTCAGTCCTGAAACGACCAGGTGGGGCGGCGCGGCACGCGCACGGCCAGCATCGCCTTCAACGCCGGAATGCGGAAGCGATGCAGATCGAGCGCCTCATGCACTCCGACCGAAAGCTCGCCACCGATGCGGGTTTCCACCATCGAGCGGCTGTAGAACGGCGCTTCCAGCATCGGCATCACCTGCCGCGGCTTGTGCCCGGCGTCGGCCCGCGTCTCGCGCCGCAGCGCCCACAAGGTGCGCGGCAACCGGGTCAGCGGCGGAGGCGTGATCACCTTTGATTCACCCGAGGCCGCAAAGGTCATGCCCAGCGACAGGTGGCTGCCATCGCGCCGGGTCGCGTCGTAGAAACAGGCGGCGCCATCCGCCAGGGGAAAGCGGCCCCACGTCCAGTAGTCGAAATCCGTCTCAAGCGCGCGGGTGCCGAAGTTGGCGTCGAAATAGCCGTGCCCCTCCCAGCGTTGCCCCTGCGTCAGATCGACCTCGACCCGCGCGGTGGGTGCGAAGGGCCGCCACAGATGCGCGCCATCGGGCGTCAGCAGCACCTCGACATCGCTCAGCCCGCTGGGCGTCACGGTGATGCGGCCGCGCACCCGTTCGATCATCGGCAGTGCGCCGATCTCGTCGATGTCGATGACCAGTTGTCGCCCGTTCCAGTGCATCCGGCTGGGGCCGACCGTCAGGGTATCGTCGGTCTGGCGCAGGGCGCCGCGGCCCCGGTCGGTCATGGTGAAGCGGCCGCCGGGGCCATAGGTCGCCACGTTCATGCAGCAATGGTTCTGCGGCTCGCGCCGGCCCGACCAGTAATACCAGGGCGAAAAGACCGAGCCTATGAATCCGATGACCGAGACGGCGCGGCTGCCGTCGTCGGAGACGCCGTCGATATACCACCAGGCATAGCCGTCCGGCCCGACCTCGACCGAGAAGCAAGGTCGGTCAATATCGCCTCGGCCGCGTGCCGACCGGACAGGGCTGCCATCGGCACCCCCGCCCCCGGATGCGCCCCGCCCCCTGCCAGATACAGCCCCGGCAGCGCCGTCCGCGCCCCCGGCCGCTGGAATGCCGCCATCAGCCCTTCCGGGCTGCGACCGTAAAGCGCCCCCTGCGACCCCGGGAACATCCGCGCGAACCCCGAGGGCGCCATCAGCGCTGATACCCCCGGAGTCGGATCGAAGGTCAGCCCGAAGCGGGCCAGCCGCTGGAAGGTCACGTCCCGGCATCTTGTATCCTCTTGCGGCTGGGATTGCAGCGTCGCAGTCGAAGGAGCGTTCAGGATGATCTCGAACCGTTCGGGTCCGGTCGGCATCGTGGCGCCCCTGCGGTCCTGCGCGCAGATGTAAAGCGTCGGGTCTTCCGGCATCAGCCCCTGCGACAGGGGGCCGAACTCGGCCCGGGGGTCGGACGCGAAGAACACGTTGTGATGCACCATATCCGGCCCCGAGGGGCGGGCGGCAAAGCTCCAGACCCAGGCCGACAGGCTGCGCGGCGTTGTGGCCGAACGACGCAGTGCCGTGCGGGGCGCACTGCCCAGCAGGCCGGTTGTCAGGGCAGCAGGGTCGCCGTTGAACACCACATGGTCGGCCGGAAGGCTGGCGCCGTCGGCCAGAACCACCTCCGACACCCTGCCCCATTGCGGCACGATCCGTTCGACGGCGACACCGTAGCGCAGCCGGGCCCCCCCGGCCTCTGCCAGCCCCGCCAGCACCTGCGCCAGCCGGTGCATCCCGCCCTCGACCGCCCAGACCCCCGCCGCCTCGGCCTGCCAGACCAGACCCAGCACGGCGGGCGATCGGTAGGGCGACCCGCCGACATAGGTCGCATAACGCCCGAAAAGCTGTCGCAGACGCGGGTCGGTGAACGCCATGGCAAGCGAGCGTGCCAGCGTCATGCCGGGCAGAAGCGACGGCCAAAGCGCGGGATCGCGCAGCGCAGCCCAGGCGATTGCCCCCGGCATCGGCCGCGACGCGCGCATCATCGGGGCGTCGAACGCCTTGTAAACATTGGTTGTTCTGTGATGGAACCGGCGGAACTCCGTCTCGGCCACCGGCCCGGCGAAGGCGGCGACAGCCTGCGCGCTGGCCTCGGGGTCGGCGTGCAGGTCCAGCGTGCTGCCGTCGGGCCACCAGTGGCGCGCGAGGATCGTTTGCGGCACCAGCGTCAGGTGATCTTCCAGCCGCGCCCCCGCCGCCGCAAAGACATCCTCGAACACGCCGCGCAGGGTCAGGACGGTCGGCCCGGCATCCACCGGCCCGGCGGCGCTGCCAACCACCCGCATCTTGCCGCCCGGCGTGGGCCGCGCCTCGACCAGCGTCACGTCCAGACCGGCGTGCGCAAGCCTGACGGCGGCACACAAGCCGCCGACTCCTGCGCCGATCACGACGACACGATCACCTGTCTTGCCCTGGCTCCGGGCGTGCACCGCTTCCATAGCTCAGGATTGTTGACTCGGCGGCGGGAACTGTCCAGTATGATTTACAGTTTGGTGTAAGGAATTATTTACACCGCTCCGGATCACAGGGGGATGGCATGTCACTGGACACGCGGATCGAGGCGGCAATCGCCGCAGCCGTGGCAGCGGGGGGTGGGGCGGATGCGCCGCCAAGGCTGGCCTCGGCACTGCCCTATGCGGTGACCCCCGGCGGGGCGCGCATCCGGCCGACGATCCTTCTCAGCGTTGCCATCGCCTGCGGCGACGACCGCCCGGCGCTGTCGAATGCCGCTGCCGCCGCGCTGGAGCTGATCCATTGCGCCAGCCTCGTGCATGATGATCTGCCGTCGTTCGACAATGCCGACGTCCGGCGCGGCAAGCCGACGCTGCACCGCGCCTACTCCGAACCGCTGGCGGTGCTGGCGGGCGACAGCCTGATCGTGATGGCCTTCGACGTGCTGGCCGCCGCCGCCGGTGATTCGCCCGACCGTGCGCTGGGGCTGATTCGTACCCTTGCCTGCCGGACAGGGATGCCGCACGGCATCTGCGCCGGGCAGGGCTGGGAAAGCGAGGCCAAGGTCGACCTTTCCGCCTATCACCGTGCCAAGACCGGGGCGCTGTTCATTGCGGCCACCCAGATGGGCGCGCTGGCCGCGGGCAAGGACCCCGAGCCCTGGACCGAGCTTGGCGCCCGGATCGGTGAGGCGTTCCAGGTCGCAGACGACCTGCGCGACGCGCTCTACGATTCCGAAACGCTGGGCAAGCCCGCCGGACAGGACGCGGTGCATGGGCGCCCCTCGGCGGTGGCCGAACTGGGGGTGCAAGGCGCGATCCGCCGTCTGCGCGACATTCTGGGGGGCGCGATCTCGTCGATCCCGTCCTGCAAGGGCGAGGCGATGCTGGCCGACATGGTCCGCCGCTATGCCGAACGCATGACCCCGGTGGCCCCTGCAGCTGCTGCGGCCGCCCGGGCCTGAGGTGTCTGTCCTGACGGAAGCTGGTCGGCCGGGCCGCGCCCGGATGCATGGCCTGTTGAACCGCATGGTCGGATCGCGCCGCTTTCAGGCGGCGGCTGCCCGCGTGCCGTTCCTGCGCCGGATCGTGCGCAGCGAAGGCATGGCGCTGTTCGACGCAATCTCGGGCTTCGTGCAGTCGCAGGCGCTGCTGGCGCTGGTGGAACTGCGCATCCTGCATCTGGTGGCGGAGGGGCCGCGTCACGCCCGCGCGCTTGCCGACCAGTGCGGCATTGCAGAACCGCGGATGCAGGTCTTGCTCCAGGCCGGTGCCGCGCTGCGGCTGCTCCGTCGCAACCGTGACGGCAGCTTCGGGCTGGCCCGCCGCGGCGCGGCCTTCCTTGCCGTGCCGGGGCTGGAGCCGATGGTGCGCCACCATTCCGTGCTTTACCGCGACCTGGCCGACCCTGTTGCCTTTCTGCGCGGCGAAACCACGCCGGGACTTGCAGGCTTCTGGCCCTACGTCCACGGCGCGGGCGGGGCCGCGGACCCGTCCGTGGTGGCGGTCTATTCCGAACTGATGGCCGACAGTCAGGGGCTGGTTGCCGAAGACACGCTGCGCCTTGTCGATTTTTCCGGCATCAGACGGCTGATGGATATCGGCGGCGGCACCGGAGCCTTCATCGCAGCCATCGGTCGCGCGCATCCGGGGCTGGAGCTTGCGCTTTTCGACCTTCCGGTGGTGGCGGCGGGTGCCCGCGCGCGACTGGCCGAGGCTGGTCTGGGTGACCGAGTCACCATCCATTCCGGCAGTTTCCGCGACGACGCTTTGCCGCACGGCGCCGATGCGATCAGTCTGATCCGCGTGCTTTTCGACCATGCGGATGCCACGGTGACGGCATTGCTGGCCCGCGTTTTCGACGCCCTGCCGCCGGGCGGACGGCTGATCATTTCGGAACCGATGTCGGGCGGCGAAAAGCCCGATCGCGCGACCGATGTCTATTTTGCCTTTTATACCATGGCGATGCAGACCGGGCGCACCCGCTCGGCCGCCGAGATATCGGCCCTGCTGCGCGCGGCGGGGTTCGAGCGGGTCACCGCGCACCCCGGGCCGCGCCCTTATGTGACAAGCGCCGTCACGGCCCGGAAACCCGGCGCTGCGCCTGCGGCGTAAGACAGCGGCTGTCGCAAAAGTGTCTATTTTGATTGACAGTTCGACTTGTAAGGCTAAAGTTACACCAACACCCAAGGCAGCGACTGAGTCCGAAACGGGCGAGTCACCAAGGGCAGGGAACGGAGCATCTAGTGGAAACCAACGCCGTCATCCTTTCGGGTCCGAAACAGCTGGGGATAGAGTCCCTTTCGCTGATCGCGCCCGGTGCGGGCGACCTGGTGGTGGAGATTTCGCATTCCGGCATTTCCACAGGCACTGAAAAGCTTTTCTGGTCCGGCACGATGCCGCCCTTCCCCGGCATGGGCTATCCGCTGGTTCCGGGTTACGAGGCTGCGGGCGAAGTGGTGGAAGCAGGGGCCGACAGCGGCTTCAAGGTCGGCGAGCGGGTGTTCGTTCCAGGCGCCAACTGCTTTCTGCCGCGCGATGGCGAACCGGTGCGCGGTCTGTTCGGTGGTGCCTCGCACCATCTGGTGACGGCCGCCACACGCGTGACGCGAATCGATCCGGGCTGGGGGGCCGAAGGTGCCCTGCTGGCATTGGCCGCCACTGCGCGCCATGCTCTGGCGGGCTTCAACTACGCTCTTCCCGACCTGATCGTCGGCCATGGCGTTCTGGGTCGTCTGCTCGCCCGGTTGACCGTTGCGGCCGGCGCCGCGGCGCCCACGGTGTGGGAGGTCAACCCCGCCCGCGCGCAGGGAGCCATCGGCTACGAGGTCACCACGCCCGAGGCCGATCCGCGCCGCGATTACCGGTCGATCTACGACGCGTCGGGCGATGCAAAGTTGCTTGATACCCTGATCGGGCGCATCGCCAAGGGTGGCGAAGTCGTGCTGGCCGGGTTCTACACCGTGCCGATACAGTTCACCTTTGCCCCGGCCTTCATGCGCGAGGCGCGGCTGCGCATTGCCGCCGAATGGGACCCCGAGGATATGGAGGCGACCCGGTCGCTGATCGAAAGCGGCGCCTTGTCGATGGAGGGTCTGGTGACCCATCGCCGCCCCGCCAGCGCCGCGAAGGAAGCCTACGAAACCGCATTCACCGACCCGGACTGTCTCAAAATGATCCTCTCTTGGAAGGCCCAGGCATGACCCTCGATATCCCGAACCTGAAAGATTTCGATCAGCGCCTTCGCGACGAGGCTCATGAAGAGCCGACGCTTGAGATTCCGCAGGGCGAGCCGACCAAGAAAACCCAGATCATCGCGATCTATGGCAAGGGCGGCATCGGCAAGTCGTTCACGCTGGCCAACCTCAGCCACATGATGGCCGAAATGGGCAAGCGCGTGCTGCTGATCGGCTGCGACCCGAAATCCGACACCACCAGCCTGCTGTTCGGCGGCAAGGCCTGCCCGACCATCATCGAAACCTCGACCAAGAAGAAACTGGCCGGGGAAGAGGTGAAGATCGGCGATGTGTGCTTCAAGCGCGGCGGCGTCTTCGCGATGGAGCTTGGCGGGCCGGAGGTCGGTCGCGGCTGCGGCGGGCGCGGCATCATCCACGGTTTCGAGCTGCTGGAAAAGCTGGGCTTCCATGACTGGGATTTCGACTATGTGCTGCTCGACTTCCTGGGCGACGTGGTCTGCGGCGGCTTCGGCCTGCCGATCGCCCGCGACATGGCGCAGAAGGTGATCCTCGTCGGGTCGAACGACCTCCAGTCGCTCTATGTCGCCAACAACGTCTGCTCAGCGGTCGAATACTTCCGCAAGCTGGGCGGCAACGTCGGCATCGCGGGCCTGGTGATCAACAAGGATGACGGCACCGGCGAGGCTGCGGCCTTTGCCAAGGCGGTGAACATCCCGGTGCTGGCCGCCATTCCGCAGGACGATGATCTGCGCAAGAAATCGGCGAATTACCAGATCGTCGGCACCTCGGAAAGCCAGTGGGGCTCGCTGTTCGCCGCCCTTGCCGACGCGGTCGCCATCGCGCCGCCGGTCCGGCCCGCGCCGCTGACGCAGGATGGCCTGCTGAACCTGTTCTCGGCCGAAACCACCGGCAAGGATTTCGTGCTGACCCCCGCCTCGGACGCCGACATGCGCGGCAAGAACGCTGTCCTGAAGAAATCGCTTGAAGTGGTGTATGATAATGCTTGACCTCGACGCTCTCGCAGCCTTCGACCGGGCTCTGGCCCAGATTTCCGCCAAGCCGACCCGTTCCGCCCCGGTGGGTGCGAAATGACCAGCGAAGTCGGCTATGACAATGCCCAAGCCACGCCCCTGTCGGACGTGGGCCCCGCCGAGCCGGAGGCTGCCATGACTGCCGCCCCGGTTGACGGGATGGGCTGTCATGCCGGTGCCGCCACGATGGAGGCGGCCGCCCGTGCGGCCGGAAACTCCGAATTGCTCGACCAGTATGCGGCCGACTATCCGCAGGGCCCGCACGACAAGCCGCAATCGATGTGCCCGGCCTTCGGGTCGCTGCGCGTCGGCCTGCGGATGCGCCGGGTCGCCACCGTGCTGTCTGGATCGGCCTGCTGCGTCTATGGCCTGACCTTCGTGAGCCACTTCTACGGCGCGCGCCGGTCGGTGGGCTACGTGCCCTTCAACTCGGAATCGCTGGTGACCGGCAAGCTGTTCGAGGATATCCGCGATGCGGTCCACGAACTCGCCGACCCCGACCGCTATGACGCCATCGTGGTGACCAACCTTTGCGTGCCAACTGCCTCGGGCGTTCCGCTGAAGCTGTTGCCTAATGAAATCAACGGTGTTCGGGTTGTCGGCATTGACGTGCCGGGCTTCGGCATCCCGACCCATGCCGAGGCCAAGGACGTGCTTGCCGGGGCGATGCTGAAATATGCCCGCGCCGAGATCGAGGCCGGACCGGTTGCTGCCCCCGTCTCGGGCCGCTCCGACCGCCCGACCGTGACCCTGCTGGGCGAGATGTTCCCCGCCGACCCGATGATGATCGGCGCGATGCTGGCCCCGATGGGCCTCGCCTGTGGCCCCGTGGTGCCCTGCCGCGAATGGCGCGAGCTTTATGCCGCGCTCGACAGCGACGTGATCGCCGCGATCCACCCGTTCTACACCGCTGCAGTGCGCGAATTCGTGACTGCCGGGCGCAAGGTCGTGGGTTCTGCCCCGGTCGGACATGACGGCACCGCCGCTTGGCTGGCCGCCATCGGCGAGGCCTACAACGTGCCCGCCGCCCAGATTGCCGCCGCGCAGAACGCCTTCCTGCCCGCGATCAAGGGCGCGCTGGCCGCCCACCCGATCAAGGGCCGGATCACGCTGTCGGGTTACGAGGGCTCGGAACTGCTGGTCGCGCGCCTGCTGATCGAAAGCGGCGCCGATGTGCCCTATGTCGGCACAGCCTGCGCGAAAACGCCGTGGTCCGAAGCTGACCGCGAGTGGCTGGAAGCCAAGGGCGTGGCCGTCAAATACCGCGCCAGCCTGGAAGACGATCTGGCCGCGATGGAATGTTTCCAGCCCGACCTGGCAATCGGCACCACGCCGGTCGTCCAGAAAGCCAAACAGGCCGGAATGCCGGCGCTCTATTTCACCAACCTGATTTCCGCCCGCCCGCTGATGGGCCCGGCGGGGGCTGGCAGCCTGGGTCAGGTCGTCAACGCCGCCATCGCGGGCAAGTCCCGGATGGATGGCATGAAAGTCTTCTTCGAAGGTGTCGGCACCGGCGATACCTCCGGCATCTGGGAAGGTGCGCCGAACCTGCGCCCCGATTTCCGCGCCGCACACCAGAAGAAGCTCGACAAGGCCGCGAAAGCCGCCAAGGCCGAGGAGTTCATCTGATGCTGGTTCAGGATCATGACCGGGCGGGTGGCTACTGGGGCGCTGTCTATGCGTTCTGCGCCGTCAAGGGCCTGCAAGTGGTGATCGACGGTCCGGTGGGCTGCGAAAACCTGCCGGTGACCTCGGTGCTGCACTACACCGACGCCCTGCCGCCGCACGAGTTGCCCATCGTGGTGACCGGGCTCGGCGAGGAAGAACTGGGCCGCGACGGCACCGAGGGTGCGATGCGCCGTGCCTGGCGCACGCTCGACCCGGCGCTTCCTGCTGTGGTGGTGACCGGCTCGATTGCCGAGATGATCGGCGGCGGCGTGACGCCAATGGGCACCAACATCCAGCGTTTCCTGCCGCGCACCATTGACGAGGATCAGTGGCAAACCGCCGACCGCGCGATGACCTGGATCTTCAGCGAGTTCGGCATGACCAAGGGCCGGATGCCGCCGGAAACCCGGCGCGACGCCGGGCAGAAACCGAGGGTCAACATCCTCGGGCCGATGTATGGCGTGTTCAACATGGCCTCCGACCTGCACGAGATCCGCCGTCTGGTCGAAGGAATCGGGGCCGACATCAACATGGTGATGCCGCTGGGCGCGCACCTGGCCGAAATGCGGCATCTGGTGAACGCCGACGTCAACATCGTGATGTATCGCGAGTTCGGGCGCGGGTTGGCCGAGGTGCTGGGCAAACCCTACCTGCAGGCCCCGATCGGGCTCGACAGCACGACGAAATTCCTGCGCAAGCTGGGCGAACTGCTCGGGCTCGACCCCGAACCGTTCATCGAGCAGGAAAAGCATTCGACACTGAAGCCGGTCTGGGATCTGTGGCGTTCGGTCACACAGGACTTCTTTGCCACCGCCTCCTTCGCCATCGTGGCGAACGAGACATATGCGCGCGGCATCCGGAACTATCTGGAAGGTGACCTGGGCCTGCCCTGCGCCTTCGCCGTGGCCCGGATTCCGGGAAAAAAGACCAATAATGAGGCTGTTCGCGGTCTTTTGCGCCAGCACCGCCCATTGGTGGTGATGGGTTCGATCAACGAAAAGATGTATCTTGCCGAAATGGGCACAGGCGGGCATGGCCCGCAACCCAGCTTTATCGCTGCAAGTTTCCCGGGCGCGGCCATCCGCCGCGCTACAGGAACCCCCACAATAGGATATGCAGGTTGCACCTGGTTGCTTCAAGAGGTGTGCAACAGTTTGTTTGATGCCCTGTTCCATATTCTGCCGCTCGGCAGCGACATGGACAGCGCCGCCGCTACCCCTGCCACGCTGCGCCGCGACTTCCCGTGGGATGCCGATGCTCAGGCTGCCCTCGACCGCATCGTGGAAGAACATCCGATCCTGACGCGCATCAGCGCGGCAAGAACTCTGCGCGACGCCGCCGAAAAGGCAGCCCTCGATTCCGGGGCCGAGCGGGTGGTTCGCGAAACGGTCGAGGCACTGAGGGGCCCCGGCTATACCTTCACCAAGGGAGAGAATGAATGACCGATTATGGCATCGACGAACCCAAGTGCCGCGCCCATCGCGCCGGCCGGGTCGAGTATTCGATCTACTTCGCCCTGATCTTCATGATCACCCTTCCCTTCGCCCTGCTCGCGGTGCCCGTCACCTTTGCGCTGCATGGGCGTCTGCCCGAACAAAGTCCGCTGGCCCGCGCCCGTTCCGAGGCGCATGCGGCCGCGACGATGATTTTCCGCGCCTGACCACAGGCTGCGGTTCACCCATTCGCCCCTTGGTTGGGGGCGGATTTTCGGAAGGGCATTCCGCCCGACCGTCAACCTGGCCGTGGGTTACGCGGCTTCAGTCTGACCATCCGGAGGATAGTATGGCTGACAAATCTGACCTGAGCTTCACAGGTCTCACGGACCAGCAGGCGCAGGAACTGCATTCCGTCTATATGAGCGGGCTTTGGCTGTTCTCTGCCGTTGCCGTCGTCGCCCACCTGGCGGTTTACATCTGGCGTCCGTGGCTCTGAGGGGGATCAAGAAATGTCCAATTTCTACAAAATCTGGCTGATCTTCGATCCGCGCCGCGTGTTCGTGGCCCAGGGGGTCTTCCTGTTCCTGCTGGCGGCGATGATTCACCTCGTCCTGCTCAGCACGCCCAGCTTCAACTGGCTGGAAATCAGCGCCGCGAAATACAACCGCGTCGCTCCGGCCGAATAACTGGACCTGCACCTGTTGCGGGCGGCCAAGTGTCGCCCGCGACAATTCATAACCGATCAATGAGACGGCCCCGCCGCGCCTGATGCGCGTGCAAGGGTCGCCTGCAAGCGGAGAGGGAAGCATGGCACTGCTCAGCTTCGAACGAAAATACCGCGTGCCGGGCGGCACGCTGGTCGGCGGGAACCTGTTCGACTTCTGGGTCGGCCCTTTCTACGTCGGCTTTTTTGGCGTCACGACAATCTTTTTTGCAGCGCTCGGCGTATTGCTGATCCTGTGGAGCGCGGCGCTTCAGGGCACCTGGAACCCGTGGCTTATCTCGGTAAATCCGCCCGCAATCGAACTCGGCCTTGCCGCGGCACCGCTGCGCGAGGGCGGACTTTGGCAAATCATCACGATCTGCGCCACCGCCGCTTTTGTCAGCTGGGCGCTGCGCGAGGTTGAAATCTGCCGCAAGCTGGGGATCGGCATTCACGTGCCCGTCGCCTTCGGATTCGCAATTCTGGCCTATGTGACCCTCGTGGTCATCCGCCCGGTGCTGATGGGTGCCTGGGGCCACGGTTTCCCATACGGCATCTGGACCCACCTCGATTGGGTTTCGAACACCGGCTACACCTACGGGAACTTCCACTACAACCCGGCGCACATGATCGCGATCAGCTTCTTCTTCACGAACGCTCTCGCGCTCTCGCTGCACGGTGCTCTGGTCCTTTCGGCTGCAAACCCTGAAAAGGGCAAGGAAATGCGGACCGCGGACCATGAAGATACCTTCTTCCGCGATCTGATCGGCTATTCGATCGGGACGCTGGGGATCCACCGCCTTGGCCTTCTGCTGGCGCTGAACGCAGCGTTCTGGAGCGCAGTCTGCATCGTGATCTCGGGCACCGTCTGGTTCGACACCTGGGAAAGCTGGTGGGACTGGTGGCTTCAGTTGCCTCTCTGGTCGGGCATTGAAGGAGGCATAAATGGCTGAGTATCAGAACATCTTTACCCAGTTTCAGGTAAGCGGCACCCCCGACATGGGTATGACCGAGAACGTGGAACTGGCAAACCGGACCAAGGGCGCGACCTCGTGGCCTATCCTGGGCTGGTTCGGCAACGCGCAACTGGGCCCGATCTACCTGGGCACCCTGGGCGTGATCTCTCTGGCGACCGGTGCGATCTGGTTCATGATCATCGGCGCGCATTACTGGGGACAGGCGGGCTACAACCCGGCCGTCTTCATCCGCGACCTCTTCTGGTTCTCGCTTGAACCGCCAGCCCCCGAGTACGGGCTGTCCTTCCCGCCGCTGAAAGAAGGCGGCACCTTCCTGATCGCGGGCTTCTTCTTCCTGATATCGCTCAGCACCTGGTGGCTGCGGACTTACCTGCGGGCGGCTGCGCTCGGCATGGGCAAGCACACGGCCTGGGCCTTCCTGTCGGCCATCTGGCTGACGCTCGTGCTGGGTCTGATCCGGCCGGTGATGATGGGTTCCTGGTCCGAGGCGGTGCCTTACGGCATCTTCACGCACCTCGACTGGACCAACCTGTTCTCGCTGACCTACGGCAACCTGTTCTACAACCCGTTCCACGCGCTTTCGATCGCCTTCCTCTACGGTTCGGCTCTCCTCTTCGCGATGCACGGTGCGACCATCCTTTCCGTCAGCCGTTTCGGCGGCGAGCGGGAACTGGAACAGATCGTCGACCGCGGCACGGCCGCCGAACGCGCGGCGCTGTTCTGGCGCTGGACCATGGGCTTCAACGCCACGTTCGAGGGCATTCACCGCTGGGCCTGGTGGTTTGCGGTTCTGGTGCCGCTGACCGGTGGTATCGGCATCCTGCTGACCGGGACCGTGGTGGACAACTGGTATGTCTGGGCACAGGACCACGGCTACGCGCCGCTGAACTGAGGAGACTGGATTATGGCTGAGAAGTACGAATTCGTTCACGGCAAGTCGACCACGATCCGCGGTTTTGTTCTTGGCAACATGCTCAAGGGCGCGGGCTGGGCAGCACTTCTGGTGTTCGGCTGGCTGGCCTTCATCTACCTGCTGATCGTGATGTCCTGGCTGCTGCCGACCGACCCCAACGCAGCGCAGGAAGCCGGGCAGTCCCTGCTCACCGCGTTCGTCTGACAGAATTGACCGGGGCGGCGGGTATCCTGCCGCCCCGGCTTCACGAAGTTCGGGCCAACTTCGCCGGCCCGGGCCCTGGGCGATAACCACAGCCCGGTTCCCTTCCTGTTGGCGACAGGAACCTGGTGCCGTGCGGGCAACACTCCACGGCACCCTTTTTTCTCAAGGGAGGTCCGCATGACCGCTTCGCCCCTTCTTGACCGGATCGCCGGTCCCGCCGATCTCAAGTCTCTCAGTGATGCCGATCTGGCCCGACTCGCGGCCGAACTGCGCGCCGAAGTGATTTCGGTCGTGTCGAAGACCGGCGGCCATCTGGGGTCCTCGCTGGGTGTGGTCGAGCTGACGGTGGCGATCCATGCCGTGTTCAACACCCCTGCCGACAAGCTGATCTGGGATGTCGGCCACCAATGCTATCCCCACAAGATCCTGACCGGGCGGCGCGAGCGGATGCAGACGCTGCGGCAAGGCGGCGGGATTTCAGGTTTCACCAAGCGAAGCGAAAGCGACCATGATCCGTTCGGGGCCGCGCACTCCTCGACGTCGATCTCCGCCGCGCTGGGCTTTGCCGTCGGCCGGGAACTGGGCCAGCCCACCGGCGAAGCCATCGCCGTGATCGGTGACGGCTCGATCACCGCAGGCATGGCCTACGAGGCGATGAACCACGCGGGCCACATCGGCAAGCGGATGTTCGTCATCCTGAACGACAACGACATGTCGATAGCCCCGCCGGTGGGCGCGATGTCGCAGTATCTGCTTCGGCTCCAGGCGGGCGGGCCGCTGGCCGCGCTGCGCGATGTGGCGGCCGGGCTCGAATCGGCACTTCCCGGCCCGCTGCGCGACGGGGCGCGCCGGGCGCGGCAACTGGTGACCGGCATGCCCGGCGGCGGCACGCTGTTCGAGGAGCTTGGCTTCACCTACATCGGCCCGGTTGACGGGCACAACATGGGGCAGCTTCTGGCCACCCTGCGCGCCGCGCGGGCACGGGCCACCGGGCCGGTGCTGATCCATGCGCTGACCGTCAAGGGCAAGGGCTATGCCCCGGCCGAACGGGCGCCCGACAAATATCATGGCGTGGGCACCTTTGACGTGGCTTCCGGCACGCAGGCCAAGGCGAAATCCAATGCGCCAAGCTACACTGGCGTCTTCGGTACGGCGCTGACCGAGGAGGCCGCCCGCGACCCTCGAATCGTCGCCGTTACTGCCGCCATGCCATCGGGCACCGGGCTTGACATCATGGCCCGCCGCTTTCCCGCACGCGTGTTCGATGTCGGCATCGCGGAACAGCACGGCGTGACCTTCGCCGCCGGCATGGCCGCGTCGGGTCTGCGGCCGTTCTGCGCGATCTATTCGACCTTCCTGCAGCGCGGCTATGACCAGATCGTGCACGACGTGGCCCTGCAGGGCCTGCCGGTTCGCTTTGCGATCGACCGGGCCGGCCTTGTGGGTCAGGACGGCGCGACCCATGCAGGCGCGTTCGATGTGGCCTTCCTCGCCAACCTGCCCGGCTTCACCGTCATGGCCGCCGCCGACGAGGCCGAACTGGTGCACATGGTCGCCACCGCCGCCGGGCATGACGAAGGCCCGATCGCCTTCCGCTATCCGCGTGGCGAGGGCGTCGGGCTGGAGCTTCCGCCCCATGGCGTGCCGCTGCAGATCGGCCGCGGTCGCGTGCTGCAGGAAGGTGCGGATATCGCCATCCTGTCCTTCGGCGCGCATCTGTCCGAATGCCGTATCGCCGTGGCCCTGCTGGAGGCCGAGGGGCTTTCGGTCACCCTGGTCGATGCGCGCTTCGCCAAGCCGCTCGATACCGACCTGATCGACCAGCTGGCGCGCCACCATGCCGCCGTGCTGACCGTGGAACAGGGGGCGGCGGGTGGTTTCGGGGCGCAGGTGCTGCAATATCTGGCGAATGCGGGCGGGCTTGACCGAGGGGTTGCCCTGCGCACCCTGACCCTGCCCGACCGTTTCATCGAACAGGCCAGCCCCGCCGCGATGTATGAAGACGCAGGGCTGACGGCGCGGGACATCGCGCAGACGGCAAGCGCCATGTGGAAGTCGCGCGCGCCGGGGCCTGCGGCCGCGCGCCTGTCGCTGCGCTGACGGGGCACCCTGCTGCGCCGCCCCGTCCGGTGCGCCCCGGCAGGCAGGATCGTCGCGGCCCGGGCCATCGGTCGGCCGCAGCGACTTATGCTGTGACCCCGGCGCAGCGTGATTAGCTTCGCCGCTCTGGATTCGTGTGCGATAACCGCCACAGATCGCCGGAAATGCCGATCGTTCAGGCTCTTGTCAGGCAGGGCTGCGACGCCCCTGACCGACCGATACCCAGAGCCTCGAAGGGCCCAAGGCAAATGACCGCCAAGACGGAAGACAATTCAGACCTGATCCTGACGGGAATAACGCTGTTGGGGATGCTGCTCGCCGCGACTGGCCACTGGCTTTTCCCCGCCATCGGGCTGGATCGCCCGGTCTCGGTTCCGATCGCTTTCCCTCTCACGCTGCCGTTCGGCATTTCGCCTGACGCCGCGCTGCGGGTTGCGCTCGATCTTCCCGGGCCGGTCGGGCTGGGGCTGGTCTATCTGGCGGGCGGAGTGCCGACCGGGTTTCGCGCCCTTCGGGCGCTGTGGCGCGACCGGGTGCTTGACATCGACCTGCTGATGATCATTGCGGCGCTGGCTGCGGCGGCGGTCGGCGCGGCACAGGAGGGCGCGGTTCTGCTGACGCTGTTCAGCCTGTCGACCACGCTGGAACATCGCGCCATGGGCCGGGCGCGGCGCGCGGTCGAGGCGTTGATGGCGCTGCGGCCCGACACGGCGCTGCGTCGTGGTGCCGATGGCGTCGTGACCGAGGTCTCGGTGGCCGACCTGCTGCCCGGCGATGTGGTCGTGCTGCGGCCCGGCGCGCGGGTGCCGGTGGACGGGGTGATCGCCTCGGGCGCGGGTTCGGTGGACGAATCGACCATCACCGGCGAGTCGATGCCGGTGCACAAGGCGGTCGGCGCGCAGGTCTTCGAGGCAACCGTGAACCTGAACGGCGTTCTCGATGTCACCGTGGCGCGCAGCCTGGCCGAAAGCACCGTGGCCCGGATGATCGCGCTGGTCACGGAAGCACAAGCCGCCAAGGCCCCGTCAGAGCGGTTCAGCGCCTGGTTCGGGCAGCGTTACACTGTGGCGGTTCTGTTCGGCTCGGTGCTGGCTTTCGCGGTGTTCTACGGGCTGGGCCGAAGCTGGGACGAGGCGATGTATCGCGCGGCCACACTTCTGGTCGCGGCAAGCCCCTGTGCCATCGTGATTTCCGTGCCGGCAGCGATTCTGTCGGCGCTGTCGGCGGCGGCGCGCGGCGGTGTGCTGTTCAAGGGCGGCGCTGCCCTGGAAACGCTGGCCGCCGTGCGGGTCTTCGCCTTCGACAAGACCGGCACGCTGACCACCGGCCGCGCCGAGGTAACAGAGATTCTGGCTGCCGAGGGCGCCGAGGCCGCCTTTCTGCAAGCCATCGCCGGAATCGAGGCGCATTCCGAACACCCCATCGCCGACGCCATCCGCCGGGCCGCCGCCGAGCGCGGCATCGAACCGGCCGTGGTCACCGACGTGCAGGCCGTGGTCGGAGAGGGTGTGGTGGGCCGCGATGCCGAAGGGCCGCTCTGGGCCGGGAATGACCGGATGCTGGGGCGGATGAAGGCGGTGGCGGATACGCCTGCGCTGGCCGCCCTGGCCGACGGGTCGCACACCGTGGTCTATCTGGGCCGCGGGTCGCGCGTTCTGGGGGCGGTGACGGTCGCGGACCTGCCGCGCGAAACCTCGGCTGCGGGCATCGCCGCCCTGCGGGCGGCGGGCGTGCGGCAGATCGTGATGATGACCGGCGACCGCCGCGCCGTGGCGCTGCGGATCGGGGCCGACCTTGGGCTGACCCCGGAGGAGATAAACGCCGACCTGCTGCCGGAAGACAAGGTGCGGCTGGTGGCCGAGCTTGCGGCCAAGGGCAAGGTCGCCTTCGTCGGCGATGGCGTGAACGACGCGGCGGCGCTGGCGCGGGCGGATGTCGGCATCGCGATGGGGGCTGCGGGGTCGGAGGTGGCGCTTCAGGCCGCCGATGTCGCCCTGCTGTCCGATGATATGGGTCGGCTGGCCGCTGCCCATCGGCTGTTGCGCCGCGCCGCGCGGATCATCCGGCAGAACCTGGTCTTTGCCATCGGGGCAATGCTGATTCTGGTGACGGGCGGGCTGTTCTTCGACCTGCCGTTGCCGCTGGCCGTTGTGGGCCACGAGGGCGGCACGGTTCTGGTGGTGCTGAACGGGTTGCGGCTGCTGGCCGACCCGATCCGCCGCAAGGGCTGACCGCTCAGGCCGGAAGATCCGTCGAGGTGATGACCTCGCGGATCGTTTCCCCCTCGCGGATCAGGAAGATCGCCTCGATCCCGCGCGCGCGGGCGAAGGCGGGGCCGGCCTCCTCCCCCAGCACCATCAGCACCGTGGCCCAGGCATCCGCCGCCATGCAGGTGTCGGCCAGCACCGAAACCGATGACAGCCGGTTCTGCACCGGGCCGCCGGTCGCCGGGTTCATGGTATGCGCCAGTCGGCTGTCACCGACCCGCACGAAGTGGCGATAATCGCCCGAGGTCGCCACCGCACGGTCGGCCAGCCCGATCACGCCGCGCGCCGCCCGCCTGCCTGACGCCGGGTCTTCCAGCACCACCGCCCAGGGCGCGCCATCGGGGCGGCAACCCAGCGCGCGCATCTCGCCGTCAATCCCCAGCAGGCAGCTTGTCACGCCGAAACCTGCAGCGACCCGCGTCAACTCGTCCACGCCATACCCCTTGGCGATCCCCGACAGGTCAAGCTCGACCTCACCCGCCTTCCGCACCCGCCCGCCCGCCGGGTCAAGCTCCAGCCTGCGCGCCGATGCCAGCGGCACGCCCAGCAGGCGCCGGATCACCGCCGTGTCGCTGTGCCCCCGCGCCGGCCCGAAGCCCCAGGCGCGCACCAGCCCCCCGACCCCGATGTCGAACACCCCGCCAGACTCGTCCCCGATCCGCAGGGCTGCCGTCAGCACCTGCATCAGGTGCGGTGGCACCGGCACCCATTCCCCCACCGGCGCGCGGTTCAGGCGCATCAGGTCGCTGTCGTCGCGCCAGGTGGTCATCTGCGCCTCCACCTCTGCCACCGCGGCGGCCAGCGCCGTCTCGATGGCGCCAAGGTCCGGCCCAGGGGCAAGGCGCGCGGTCCAGCGCGCGCCCATCGCCGGGCCGCCAAGCGTGATCAGGTCAGTAGACGTCTTCATGATACCGGCCTTCTGCCTTCAGGGTGGCAATCGTCAGCCCCAGAGGGGCGATCGCCGCGCCGATCTCGGTCGCCGCGGCCCGCGCCATGGCCGAGCCGCCGCAGACCAGCACCTGCCCGCCTGCGGCAATCTGGCCGCGCAGGTGATGGGCGTCCTCGCGCAGCCTGTCCTGCACATAGGCCCGCGCCTTCACGCGCGAAAACGCCGTCACCAGCCGCGAAAGCCGCCCTTCCGCCTTCCAGCCGGCCAGTTCCCGCTGGTAAAGGAAATCCGCCTCGGGGTCGCGCGCGCCGAAGTAGAGCTCCATCGGGCGGCCGGGCGGGTTGCGGCGCACGAAACCCGCCATCGGCCCGATACCGCAGCCAGAGGCGACCAGGATCACCGGCGCCCGCCCGCCCGCCGGGCGGAACATCGGGTTGGGGCGGATGAAGGCGCGGATGCGGTCGCCGGGCTTCAGGTCATGCAGATAGCCCGAGCACAGGCCGCCAGGAAAGCGGCGCACCGCGATTTCCAGCCATCCGTCGCGGCGCGATGACGCCAGCGAGTAAAGCCGCGGCAGGTCCGACCCCGCAGGCAGGATGCCGACCAGATCGCCCGCCTCGAACCGCGGCAGGCGCGCGCCGAAGATCCGGCGCCAGCCTTTCCGGGCCACCGGGGCAAAGCGCAGGATCACGCTGGGGGCATCTACCCCCGCCCCGAACGCCTCGCGCCCGGTCAGTTCCAGTTCGGTCAGCGGCGGAAGGGCCGCCACATGGTCAACCGTCAGGCCATCATGCCCCAGCGCCTTGCCCAGATCGCTGCCCCAGGCCGCGAAATCCAGCGTCGATTGCCGGTCTATCCGGGCGGGCGGCAGCAGTTCCGGCCAGCCCTTGTCGGCCAAGGTTTCGGCCACCAGATCGCCGTAGGCGCTGAACCGGGCGAACATCCGGTCACCAAATCCCAGCACGGCCACCGGCACCGGGTCGCCGTGATACCGCTTCAGCCGGTCAAGAAAGCCCTTGGCCGAAGCCGGGGCCACGCCTTCGCCATAGGTTGCGGCCAGCACGATCAGCGCCCTGGCCGCGGGCATCGGGCCCAGCGCGTTCATCGGCGCCAGATGCACCCGCCGCCCGGCGGCCTGCAACGCGCGGCCCAGCGTCGCGGCAAAGCCCCAGGTCGTGCCGCCCTCGGACCCGACCAGAATGACGACATCGGCCTGATCGGCCCGCACCGCCCCCTTCAGCCGCGGATGCGCCCGCTGGCGGCCCCACCAGATCAGCGCGCCGGTCACCGACAGCACCGGCACCGCCAGCGCCCCCAGCCCCAGCAGCAGCCCGAACCACCACAACCCCTGCCCGGTGTGCAGCAGGTAGATCACCTCGCTGACCCGCCGGATGGTCGAATGCGGCAGCCAGTTCAGCGCCTCGCCCGTGGCCTGATCGACATACCCCTCTCCGCCCGCAGTCTGCAGCCCGAACACGTCGGTCGGGTCGCCTGCGGCCGGAAAGGTCAGGCGGCGCAGGTCGGTCAGGTCAACCGCCTGCAACGCGGCCAGCGATGCGACAGGTGCCGGTGCGGTGCCCGCCACCTCGAAGGGAAAGGCAGGGCTGTCGCTGCTCCCGTCATCGAACACACCGAAGGTTGCCAGCGACATGTAGACCCCGGTTGCCGCCGAAACCGCCAGCATCGCCGCGGCCAGGCGCCCGGCGATGCCGTGCCAGCGTTGCACCGCCCCGCCCCGCACCGGCTGCGCGATCCGCCGCCAGCCGCCCAGCGCCGCCGCCAGCAGCATCAGCCCGGTCACCGCCATCAGCGCCATGACCCCGGCACTTACCCCCGCCGCCGCCCGCCCGATGTCGTCGAGCAGGAAGGACCGGTGCAGGCCCTTCACCCATCGCATCACCGCCGAAGGCTCAGACGGGCGCAGCACCGCCCCCGTCGCCGGGTCGATCTGGACCGAGGCAAACCCGTCGGCCCCTTCATAGCTGACGACAACCGCCCCATTCGGGCTGCGGTCGATGCGCTCGACCGCCGCGAACTGCGCCGAGACCGACTGCGCAAGATCCGCCACCGAAACCACCGGCAGCGACGGCGCCGACATCCGCTCCAGCGCGGGGTCAACCGACAGGATGGCCCCGCTGACCGCCAGCACCATGACGACAAGCCCCAGGATCAGGCCGGGAAGGGAATGGAACTGGCGAAGCATCGGCGCGACCTTTCGCGATCACATGTCGAACTGGAAGGACTTGACGTAGCCTTTGCCAGCCACCGGCGTTCCGGCATCGGCCCGGGTCAGCGGCACCACGATCTCGGCCGGGCGGTCCGGCATGTCCTCGACAGCGGTATCCATGCGGATCTGGTAGCCCGCGTCGATCAGCGCATCGGCGACATCGACTGTCACGACCAGGTTGCCGCCCGACCCGACGCTCGCCCCGGTCATGCCGTCAACCTCGGTGGCCGAACCGCCTGTGGCGCGGAACCAGTCCGACAGGTGCTTCCAGTATTTCGTCTTGCCGCCCGCCAGCCAGAGCGAGCCCTTGTAGGCCCCGTCGGCGTCGGTCAGGTAGATCGCAAGGTAGGCGCCCTCGCCGCCATAGCCCTTGAGCGCGGTGGTCAGCGTGACCTCGGCAGCGGAGATCGGCCCGGCGGCGGCAAGGGTGGCAAGCGACAGGCAAAGCGCGGTTTTGGTGCGGAACATCTTGGTCTCCATGGCAAAAATGGGAAAGGCTCAGGCAATATCGCCGGGGCCGGGGGCGCGCTTGGCGCCGGTGATCATGGCACGCGCCAGATTTTCGCGGTGGCGGAGGCTGGCGAGCACGACGCCGCCAATATGCAACGCGATCAGCAGCAGCATCAGGTTGGCCAGCACGTCGTGGGTCTCCTCGATCATGCCACCGGCCTCGCGGCCCTCGCCCTCGTCGTCATCGGCGAAGGCAGGCGCCACGAAAGCGGGCATTTCCGGCAGCAGGGCGATGCGCGCCGGTTCGGCCATCAGCCAGCCGGTCCCGGCCGTCGCCGCCATCGTGGCAAGGATAACCACGATCATCGCCGCCCCTGCCGGGTTGTGGCCGACAAAGCGCTGCTCGCGCCCCGTGGCCATCTGCCCGAGATAGCCCGCCACCGCCCCCGGCCGCTTCTGGAACTGGTTGAAGCGGGCGTAGTGCGGCCCGATCAGCCCCCAGACCAGCCGGAACCCGATCAGCGCCCACGCCACATGGCCCGCGTATTCGTGCACGGTGCTGGTCTCGTCGGCGGCCACCCAGGCCAGCGCGAACACCGCCACCAGCCCCCACTGGAACACCCGGAGCGCCGGGGCCCATACCTTGATCATGGTCTCAATCCGTCGGTTGCCGGTGTTTTCGGTCCGGGGCTGCGTTTTCGGTCGCGACGGGCGGCAGCACGGGCTTTGCCACCCCCTCCTGAAAGACGCAGACCGAGGCGCACAGGTCGGCAATGCTGCCGCCGCGGGCGAACTCGACCTCGATGGTGCGGATCGCCAGCGTATCGGGCTCGAACTTCGCCTCGATCTGGTTGCCGCGCGCGTCACGGGCATAAACCTTGTAGCAGCCGTCATCGCTGCGCACCCGCCGCACCTGCCAGCCCATTTCGCGTGTTGCGGCCTCGACGGCCTCGCGCGGCTGCCACGCCGACATCGGCGCGTTGCAGTCGTCGTCTGCCCAGACGGGGGCAGCGCCCACCCCCCCTGCGACAATTGCCAACAGAATCTGCCGTCTCATGGCGTCTTCCCCTTTTTCCGTTACCCAGGTTAAACGTTCATGCGCCGATTTGCTGACGCTTGACTGAACGCGGCCTGTGGTCGCATTCAGCGCAGTGTCAGCATCGCGGCGGATGCTGCACTTACCGCTGGCAAGAAAGGGTGTTGCCGATGCGAATCCTGCTGGTCGAGGATGACCGTGGCCTCGGGGCCGCCGTGCGCGACCAGATCGCCGCCGAAGGCCACACGCCCGACTGGGTGGAAACGCTGGCCGACGCAGATGCCTGCACCGGAACCATTGCCTACGACCTGATCCTGCTGGACCTGATGCTGCCCGATGGCAGCGGCATCGACTTCCTGCGCCGGTATCGTGCGCAGGGGGCCGCCACGCCGGTCATCATCCTGACCGCCCGCGACCGCATCACCGACCGCATCGCCGGGCTGAACGCCGGGGCCGACGACTACATGGTGAAGCCCTTCGATCTGGCCGAACTGTCCGCCCGGATCGGCGCGGTGGCGCGGCGCTATGCGGGCAACCCCAATCCGCTGATCGAACTCGGACGCCTGAGCATCGACTTGACCAGCCGCGCCATCACCGGGCCGGATGGCGCGATCAACCTCAGCCAGCGCGAATGGGTGATCTTCGAGGCGCTGCTGAAACGGCCCAACACTATCGTGTCGAAATCGCAGATCGAGGAGCAGCTTTACTCCTTCGATGCCGAGGTCGAAAGCAACACCATCGAGGTCTATGTAAGCCGCCTGCGCAAGAAGCTTGGCCATGGCGCGATAGAAACGCTGCGCGGCCTCGGCTACCGGCTGGGCCGCCCGTGACCGGCGCCCGCCCGCCCCGCAGCCTGCGGCGCGATCTGGTGCTTGGCCTGTCGCTGGGGCTGATCGTGCTGTGGTCGCTGGCGATCGTCGGGGCGGCCCATGTGGCACGCCACGAGCTGGACGAGGTGTTCGACAGCGCGCTGCAGGAAACCGCCGAACGCATCCTGCCGCTGGCGGTGATCGAGCTGATCAATTCCGGCCCCGATGGCACGCCGCAGCGCGTGTCCCCCGTGCGCCCCCACGAGGAATACCTGACCTATGTCGTGCGCGACCGCGACGGGGCGATCCAGCTTTATTCCCACCGGGCCGACCTGTCGGTGTTCGGCCTTTCCACCGAACTCGGCTTTCGCACCACGCAGGATCACCGGCTTTATGCCGCCTCGGCGGTCTCGGGCGCCTACACGATCGAGGTGGCCGAACCGCTGAACCATCGCCAGGCCGCCACCCTGAATACCATCGCCGCCCTGCTGAAGCCGCTGCTGTTCCTGCTGCCGGTAACGGTTCTGGTGATCGTCTGGCTGACGACGGTGAGCCTGCGCCCCGTCGCCGCCCTGTCGCAGGAGGTGCGGGGCCGCGATGCCTCGGACCTGTCGCCGCTGGTGACCCGTGGGCTGAAGGCGGAACTGCTGCCGGTCCGCGACGCGGTGAACCGGCTGATGGCGCGGCTGCGAAGCACGCTGGACTCCGAGCGCAGTTTCACCGCCAATGCCGCGCATGAACTGCGCACCCCGATCGCCGCAACGCTGGCCCAGACCCAGCGCCTGATCGCCGAAGCGCCCGAAGGCCCGCTGCGGGTGCGCGCGCGGGCCGTCGAGGCAGAGCTGAAACGCCTGGCTCGGCTTTCGGAAAAGCTGCTGCAACTGTCGCGTGCCGAAGGGGGCGGCGTGCTGGCCGAATCCGCGGCCGACATGGCGCCGATTCTGGCGATGGTCGTCGATGACTTCGGCCGGACGGGGCAGGACGACCGGCTGCGCCTGACCCTGCCGCCAGAGGGCGCCGCACCCTCGCGGATGGACCCCGATGCCTTCGCCATCCTGGCCCGCAACCTGATCGAGAATGCCCTGACCCACGGCGATGCCACCGCGCCGGTGAAGGTGGCGCTTGATCGCACCGGCCGCCTGCGGGTGATCAACGCCGGCCCGGTGGTCGCCCCGGACGCCCTCGCCCGCCTGACCACACGGTTCGAGCGGGCAGGCAGCCGGGCGGCAGGGTCCGGGCTTGGGCTGGCGATTGCGGCCTCCATCACGCGGGCGGCGGGGCATGAGCTGACGCTGCTCTCGCCCGCGTCCGGGCGCGCCGACGGGTTCGAGGCGCGGGTGACCCCGCCCGCCGCCGACCCCGAAACCCCGGCCCGGCAGCGGGCTTCCTGAGCCCGGCCCGCGCCCGATGTCGCGCCTTCGCCTTCCGGCCGCCTGCGGCCTGTTCACCGCCGCCGAGCTGGCCTTGCGCTGCGCACTCTGATCGCGATCGACAAGACCCGATACCTCGGCGTCACATGGAAGATGCGGCAGGGCGGATTGACGGTCGTGCCGCACCCGAACGGGGCGCTTTACAGCCACAAGCCGCCGCTGCTGTTCTGGCTGGTCAATCCGGTCTGCGGCGTCACCGGCGTCAGCGCACGGGCGGCGCGGCTGGTCGGCCCGGCCTTCGGTCTGGCCGGGGTGCCGCTGACCGCGCTGCGGCAAGGGTTTCGCCCCGGCCCGGTTGCCGGTGATGCGATGCCCCGAAAATTGTTTCCACACGGGCACCGTCGGCGCCGGAACGCATCGCCCTTCGCGACGTTGCTTTGGGTAAACGCACGCCCAGCGCATACGGCCGGGAGAATATTTCTCTTCGCCGTCTCCGCCCAAGGAGACTGAAATGGCTTTTCGCACTGTCGGACCGACCTCGACCCATCCTTCCATCAAGGCGGCCATGCTGGTCTCGGGGCCCGGGGATACGCTGATCCTCGAAAATGGTTACAGCAATGAAACTGCTGCCGTGACCCACAACAACCTGACCGTTTCCGGCGGCAGCGCGTCACTGGGAATCCTGCTGCGCCTCGGCACGGGCATTGCCACCGTCACGCTGACGGGGACTGCGCTGATCGACATCCGCGACGCGCAGGACGGCAACGGCATCGTCGGCAATGCGGGCGACAACCGGATCACCGTGACCGGCGGCGTCGATGCCGTGGATGGTGGCGGCGGCGAGGACCGGCTGATCGTCGATTACCGGCAGGCCATCGGCGCGGTGACCGGCGATTCAAGCTCCAACATCAGCGAGGCCGACGGCGGTGGCCGCAGCGTCACCATCACCGACGGCACCATCGAGCATTTCACCATCCTGACCGGCAGCGGCGCCGACACCATCACCACCGGCAACGGAAACGACATCATCCGCACCGGCAGCGGCGCATCGACGGTTTCGGCGGGTCAGGGCCGCAACACCGTGATCGGCGGCGCGGAATCCGATACCGTGACGGTTCTGGATGGCGGCAACTTCGTCGATGTCGGCAACGGCACCAACACCATCACGGCGGGCGCAGGCAACGACACCCTGATTTCGGGTGTGGGGGCCGACACGATTGTCAGCGGCGCCGGGGATGACCGGATCACCCTGCGCGGCGGCGCAGATTCGGTGGATGCCGGGGCCGGGTTCGACCGGCTGATCATCGACTATTCCGCCATGACCACCGCTGTTTCAGGCGGCGTGACCGGCGGCAATTTCGGCAGCGGCTATGTCGGGCACATCGCGGACCTTTCGGGCAGCACGCTCGATTTCCAGCGCAGCGAGGCCTTCACCATCACCACGGGCAGCGGCAACGACCTGCTGCGCACCGGCAGCGGCGACGACATCCTGCGGGCGGGTCAGGGCGATGATACGCTGCGGTCCCTTGGCGGTGATGACCGTGTCTTCGCGGGCGGCGGCCACGATCTGGTGTCGGCCGGGGCCGGGGCCGATCTGGTGAATGGCGGTGCGGGTCAGGACACGCTGAAGGGCAATGCCGGGCAGGACGTGATCAGCGGCGCAGGCGGCGGCGATCTGCTGCTGGGCGGCGCCGGGAATGACCGGCTGATCGGCAACGCGGGCAAGGACGTGCTGCTGGGTGGCGCGGGCGACGATCGGCTGTTCGGTGGAACGCAGGCCGACGTGCTGCGCGGCGGCATGGGGCGCGACGTGATGGAGGGTGGCCGCGGCGCCGACACTTTCGTGTTCGCGGCGGTCGCAGAGTCGGGTTTCGGAAACGATCGCGACGTGATCCGCGACTTCCAGACCGGCATCGACCGGATCCGGCTTTCCGCGATCGACGCCAACGAGACCCTTGCCGGAGATCAGGCCTTCGACTTTGTCGGCGGCCGTGCCTTCACCTCGCAGGCGGGCGAGCTGCGCTATCAGGACGGCGTGCTGTTCGGTGATGTCGACGGCGACGGCACGGCCGATTTCACCATCGGCATTGCCAATCTGGCGGCGCTGACGCAATCGGACTTCCTGCTGTAACCGCCCCGGGCCCGCGCCGCCTTTGGCAGCGGGCCCGATTTTCGGCGCGGGGCCCATCAGCGCCCAGTCGGTCGGCGCCCCGTCTGTCGGCGCCCAGTCTGTCAGCGCCCAGTCTGTCAGCGCCCGCTTGAAGGCCACATCCGCGAGAACACGCCGTCCTTCCTGACGAAGCCGTGGAACAGCGCCGCAAGGATGTGCAGCAGGATCACGCCGATCAGCGCGAAGCGGGTGTAGAAGTGGATCGACTTGGCCACCTCGGCGACCGCATCGGATTTCGGCAGCGGGCGCGGCACCATCAGCGCATCCAGCGCCTCCAGCGGGAAGCCGCCGGCCGTCACCCGCACATAGCCCGAGACCGCCATCACGATCAGCAGCACATACAGGATTGCATGGGTCAGCCGGGCAATCTTCTGCTGTAACGTCGGCACGCTGTCGGGCATCGGCGGCGGCGGGAAGGTGGCCCGGAAGGCAAGGCGCAGCACCACCAGAAACAGGATCACGACGCCGATGTTCTTGTGAAAGATGAACAGCGTATTCTGAAGCCAACGTGGCAGGCCTTCCTGCACCATCACCGCCCCGGCGGGAATCGTGGCAAGCAGCAGAATGGCCACCATCCAGTGCAGCGCACGCGCCGTTGGCCGGTAAGCGGGTAGGGACATGGATGCGCCTCCTCTTTTCGGGCACCGGTCGGGCAAGATTACCGGCGATCCTGCAGCAATCAATGCGAACTTGACAGTTTTGCCAAAGGGAACACCTTTGCAGCCATGGCAAACCGCCGCACCCTTGCTTCCGGACATCCCGCGCCCGGCCTTCACGGGGCTGCGGCGGGTTTTGTTTGGCTCGGGCTGGGCAATCTGGTGGGGGTCGGGGTGGTGGCCGCAATTCTGGCGCCGGGCCGTGCCGGGGTGGTGGCGGCGACGGTCGGGTTTGCCCTGCTGCTGGCGGCGGCGGCGGCGGGGATGCGCGCGCATTACCCCCATGCCCGGGCAGGCCTGTGCAACATGGTGACCCAGACCCGCGCCGCGCTGGCCGCCGTGCTGGCCGTGCCGCTGGTGACGCCGGGCCTGCTGGCGCAGGAGGCGGGGCTGGCCTGGGGGCTGGCGGGTCTGGCCGCGGTGGCGCTGGCGCTTGACGGGGTGGACGGCTGGCTGGCGCGACGGTCCGGGCTGGCCTCGGGTTTCGGCGCGCGCTTCGACATGGAGGTGGACGCGGCGCTGGCGCTGGTCTTGTCGGTGCTGGCGTTGCAGGGCGGCAAGGCGGGGGTGTGGGTGCTGGCCCTGGGGGTGGCGCGCTACGGCTTCGTGGTTGCGGGCTGGATGCTGCCCTGGCTGGACCGGCCCCTGCCGGAAAGGTTCAGCCGCAAGATGGTGTGCGTCGTGCAGATCGCGGTGCTTGTCGTGTTGCTGCTGCCGGTGGTGGTGGCACCGTGGTCGCAGGGCCTTGCGGCGGCGGCGGTGGCGGCGGTGGCGTGGTCTTTTGCCGTGGATGTGGCCTGGCTGGCGCGGGGCAGGCGATGACGCGGGCGGGGTTGGCTCTGGCGGCGCTGCTGCTGCATCTGGTGCTGGTCTTGCCCAACCATCCCGGAGCGATGACCTGGGCGGCGCTGCGGCTGTTTCCGCTGGAACTGCCGGTGATCCTGCTGGGGCTGGTGGCGCTGCGGACGGGGGGCCGGGCGGTGCGGGCGGGGCTGGTGGCGGGGCTGACGGTCATCACGGTGCTGAAGGTGGCGGATCTGGCGATGTTCTCGGTGCTGAACCGGCCGTTCAACCCGCTGGTCGATGGCAATCTGGTGGCGGCGGGCTGGAACGTGGTCTCGGGGGCGGTGGGAGTCGTGCCTGCGGCTCTGGCGGTGCTGGCGGGGCTGGCGGCGGTGCCTGCGCTGGCGGCGGCGCTGTGGTGGGCGACGGGGCGCTGGGCCGGCGTGGCGCCACGCCGGGTTGCGGCGGCCCTGGCGCTGGTGGCGGCGATGGTGGCGGTGGCCGATGTCGGGCAGGTGCGGCGGGCCTGGGCGCTGCCGCTGGAGGTGCCGGGCAGCGCCTTCACCGCGCGGCTGGCGGTAGAGCGGGCGAGCACCTATCGCACCATGCTTGCCGATCTGGCCGCCTTCCGCGCGGCGACGGCGGCCGACCCGTTCCCCGCCGCGACCGGCCTGTTCGACCGGCTGGGCGGGCGTGACCTGCTGATCGTCTTTGTCGAAAGCTATGGCCGCACCAGCATCGACAACCCGCTGTATGCCCCGACCCACACTGCCACCTTGCAGGCCGGGGCGGAGAAGCTGGCCGGGGCCGGGCTGGCAATGCGGTCGGGCTGGCTCACCTCGCCCATATCGGGCGGGCAAAGCTGGCTGGCACATGCCACGCTGGCCTCGGGGCTGAAGGTCAGCGACCAGTCGCGCTATGGCGCGATGCTGGCCAGCAACCGGCAGACGCTGTTCCATCTGGCGCGGGCGGCGGGGTATCGCACCACGGCGGTGATGCCCGCAATCACCCTGCCCTGGCCCGAGGCGGTGACGCTGGGGTTCGACGCCACCTACCCGGCCGCCGATCTGGGCTACAAGGGCAAGCCCTTCAACTGGGTCACCATGCCCGACCAGTTCACGCTGGCGGCGTTCGACCGGCTGCCGAGGGTCGGCGGGCCGCAGGTCGCCCAGATTGTGCTGATCTCGTCGCACGCGCCCTGGGTGCCGGTGCCGCAGATGGTGCCGTGGCAGGCGGTGGGCGACGGCAGCGTGTTCGACGCCATGGCCGCGGCGGGCGACCCGCCCGAGGTGGTGTGGCGCGACCGCGACCGGGTGCGTGAGCAGTATCGACAGGCGATCGACTATTCGCTGGGCGTCGTTTTCGACCACACGGCCCGCAGCGCGGCGGCGGGGCGGCTGACCATCGTGCTGGGCGACCATCCGCCCGCCGCCTTTGTCTCGCAGATCGACAGCGGCGACGTGCCGGTGCATGTGATCGGCCCGCCCGATCTGGTGGCGCTGCTGGACGGCTGGGGCTTCACGCCGGGGCTGATGCCGACTGCCAATTCGCCGGTCTGGCCGATGGAGTCGTTTCGCGACCGCCTGATCCGGGCGCTGAGTACGTCGGCGCCGTGAGTCCGGGCCCGGCACCGATGCCGACAAGGGCATTTGGCGGCCATTGGCGGTTGCCGGAACCAAAGATGCCCCTAGACTGTTGTGGATGATCAAGAGGACGCCATGCACAAGAACCAGATATCCCGCCGCGCCGTCCTTGGGGCCGGTGCAGGTCTGATCGGCACCGCGGCTTTCGGGCCCTTTCCGCTGCGGGCGCAGACTGCCGTGGCGATGCAGCTTTCGTGGCTGCATTCGGTGCAGTTTGCGGGCAGCTACATCGCGCAGGCGCGGAGTTACTGGCGCGATCTGGGGCTGGAGGTCGCGCTGACCCCCGGCGGCCCCAATGCCCCGGTCGAGCCGCCGGTGGTTTCGGGGCAGGCGCTGGTGGGCATCTCGGCGGCCGATTACACCGCTGCGGCGGTGGCAGAGGGCGCGCCGTTCCGCATCATCGCGGTGGCGATGCAGAAGAACCCGTTCGTGGTGGCCTCGCTGCCCGCCAACCCGGTGAACCGGCCCGCCGATCTGGTGGGCAAGAAGATCGGCATGGCACTGGCCAACACGCCGGTGCTGCAGGCGCTTTGCACGCTGAACGGGGTCGATATTGCCGGAATCGAGGTGGTGCCGACCCAGTATGACGCGGCGCCCTTGCTGGCCGGTCAGGTCGATTGCCTGCTGTGCTGGGAAACCGACCTGCCGGTGGCGATGGCGATCCGGGGCATCGAAAGCGTGACGATGCTGATGGCCGACCACGGCTATGCCCTGCATTCGCAGACCTACATCGCGACGGATGACAGCATCGCAAATCGCCGCGCCGATCTGGTGGCGCTGCTGAAGGGCGAGGCGCGGGGCTGGACCGATTACCTCGCCGACCCGGCGGCGGCGGCGGCGCTGACGATTGCCGCCTATCCCGATCAGGGGCTGGACCTGCCGACACAGGAATTGCAGGCGGCACGGCAGGTCGGGCTGATGTTTTCCGACCTGACTGCGGCGCATGGCTTCGGCTGGTTCACCCCCGAGACGGTGGCGGCCAACATCGAAACGCTGGCCCTGCTGGGCCGCGACGTGACGCCCGACCTGTGGGACAGATCGCTGCTGGAAGAGGCGCATGGCACCTGAACCGACCCCTTCGGCACCGCCCGAGGTGGTATGCCGCGGCCTTGCCCGCACCTTCGGGACGGCAGAGGCGGCTGTGCCCGCGCTGGCGCCGACCGATCTGGTGTTCGCGGCGGGCAGCACGACGGCGCTGGTGGGGCCCTCGGGCTGCGGCAAGTCCACCCTGCTGCGGCTGATCGCCGGGCTGGAAGTGGCGAGTGCGGGAACGGTGAGCATCGACGGCGACAGCCCGCTGGCGGTGCGCAAGCGGGCGGGCCTCGCGATGGCGTTTCAGGATGCGGCGCTGTTGCCGTGGCGGACGGTGCGCGGGAACATCGCGCTGGCCCGCACGCTGGCCCGCCTGCCCGCCGACGCGGCGGCGGTGGACCGGCTGATCACCCTTGTCGGGCTGGGCGCGTTCGAGGACCGCCGCCCGGCCGAGCTTTCGGGCGGGATGCGCCAGCGCGTTGCCATCGCGCGCTGTCTGGTGGGCGAGCCGGGACTGTTGCTGCTGGACGAACCGTTCGGCGCCGTGGACGAGCTGACGCGGATGCGGCTGAACCACGACCTGCCGCAGCTTTGGCAAAAGCGCGGCACCACGACGATTCTGGTCACCCATTCGGTTGCCGAGGCGGTGCTGCTGGCCGACCGGGTGATCGTGTTCTCGCCCCGCCCCGGCGCGGTGGTGGCCGACATCGCGGTGCCGTTCGATCAGCCGCGCGGCCATGAGGTGACCCGCCTGCCCGCGTTTCGCGACCTGACCGATCATGTGTCCGAGGCGCTGTGGGCCGGGTCGCTGCCCGACGCGGACGCACTGGCGGCTGAATGATCGCGCTGGCGGCACCGCGCCCGCGTGTGCGGGGTCTGGGCATTCTGGCCGCGCTGCTGGGGTGGCAGGCGCTTGCGATGGTGCTGGAGGGGTCATACCTGCTGGCGGGGCCGGTGGAGGTTGCGGGGTGGCTTTGGGCCAATGCAGGGCTGATGGCGCGGGCGCTGGGGGTCACGCTGCAGGCGGCGGCGCTGGGGTTTCTGTGGGGCAATCTGGCAGCGGTGGGGCTGGCGGTGGCGGTGCTGCTGGTGCCGCGGGCCGAGCGGCTGGTGTCGGCGCTGGCTTTGCTGGTGTTCTGCCTGCCGCTGGTGGCGACCGGGCCGATCCTGCGGGTGCTTTATGGCCCGGGGATGGGGCCGCAGATCACGCTGGCGGCGCTGGCGGTGTATTTCACGACGTATCTCACGCTGATGGTGGGCTTGCGCGCCACTCCGGCAAGCTGGCTGGATCTGGTGCGCAGTTACGGTCAGGGTCGGCTGACCGAGCTTTACCGCATCCGCGTTCGTGCCGCGCTGCCGTATTTCATCGCCGGGTTGCAGATCGCCGCCCCGGCCGCGTTTCTGGGCGCGATGGTGGGCGAGTTCACCGGGGCCGAGCGCGGCATGGGGGTGCTGGTGATCCGGGCGATGCGCGGGCTGGACCTGCCCGCAACCTGGGCGCTGGCCTGCGTGGCGGCAGCGGTGGCGGTGGCGGCCTATGCCGCATTGGGCTGGCTGGGGCGGCGGGGCGGCACGCCGCCCGCGCTGATTCTGGCGGCGCCGGTGGCGCGGGGCGGGAGGGGCGGGTCGCCTTTGCTGCGGCTGGGGCTGCTGGTGGGGGTGGTGCTGGCGCTGTGGCAAGGGGGGATGGCGCTGTTCGACCTGAACCCGTTCTTTGCCAAGCGCCCCGGCGATGTGTGGGATTTTCTGGTCACCGCGCCGGGGGCGGCGACGAACCGGGCCACGCTGCTGGCGGCGTTCATTGAAACGCTGATGCTGACCGTGCCGGGGTATTTCATCGGGCTGGCGCTGGGGGCGGGGCTGGCGGCGGCGATGGTGCTGTGGCCCAGGGTGGCCGCGACCGCGCTGCCGCTGGCAATCGCGCTGCGCTCGGTGCCGATCATCACCACCGCGCCCTTGATCGTGATTGCACTGGGGCGGGGGGCGGCGGGGACCATCACCATCGTCGCGGTGATGATCTTCTTTCCGACGCTGGTCGCCTGCCTGCAGGGCCTGCGCCAGACACCGGGGCAGGTGCTGGACCTGTTCGACAGCTACGCCTCAAGCCGCTGGCAAAGGATGGTCCATGCCCAGATTCCGGCGATGCTGCCTGCCTTCTTCGCATCGGCCCGGATGGCGGTTCCGGCGGCGATCCTGGCCGCGACCACCGCCGAATGGCTGGCGACCGGCGCAGGCATCGGCAGCCTGATGGCCATGACCGCCTCGACCTCGGCCTATGGCATGTTGTGGAGCGCGATCGTGCTGATTTCCGTGACTGCCGCACTGGCCTATGTCGCGGCCGAGATGCTGGAACGCGCGGTGCTGCGGGTCTATGCCAGCGAGCATCTGGCGCGATGACGCCCCGCCCCGCCGCCTTCGCCGTGCCGGGCGACATCACGCAGAAGACCGGCGGTTACATCTACGAACACCGGATGCTGCAGGGGCTGCGCGACGCCGGGCGCGCGGTGGCGCATCTGGAACTGGCGGCAAGTTTCCCCGCCCCCTCCCCCGCCGAGATGGCGCAGGCGGTGGCGCTGATGGCGGCGGTGCCGGGCGATGTGCCGCTGATCATCGACGGGCTGGTGTTTGGCGCGGTCGATACTGCGGGGTTGGCACTGGTGCGCGCACCGATCGTCGCGATGATCCACCATCCGCTGGGGCTGGAAACTGGGCTGACGCCGGACCGCGCCCGCCCCCTGCTGCAGCGCGAGGCCGCGAACCTGACGCTGGCCGCGCATGTCGTGGTGCCAAGCCCCCACACCGCCGCGATTCTGGCGGCCGATTTCGCGGTGACGCCCGACCGCATCACCATCGCCCCGCCGGGGGTGGACCGGCCGTTGCTGCCGCAGCAGCCGCAAAACCCGCCGCTGATCCTGTCGGTGGGGCTGCTCGCGGCGCGCAAGGGGCATGACGTGCTGATCGACGCGCTGTCGCGGATCACCGATCTGGAGTGGAGCGCCGAGATCGTCGGCGGCACGCACGATGCGGCGGTGGCGGACGCCCTGCACCGGCAGGGCCGGGCGCTGGGCGGGCGGCTGCGGCTGGCCGGGCTGCTGGACGATGCCGCCCTGCAGGCGCGCTACCGGGCCGCCACGATCTTTGCGCTGGCGACGCGCTATGAAGGCTACGGCATGGTCTTTGCCGAGGCGATGGCCCACGGCCTGCCCATCGTGACCTGCGCCACCGGGGCGGTGCCCGACACCGTGACCGGGGCTGCCGGGCTGCTGCTGCCGACGGACGATGCGGCGGCCTTTGCGGGCGGGTTGCGGCTGCTGCTGACCGATGCCGCGCGGCGGGGCGCGCTGGCCGCAGGCTCTGCCCGCCGGGGGCAGGGGCTGCCCGGCTGGCAAGGCGTGGCCGACGCGATGGGGCGCGTGCTGGACCGGCTGTGACCCCGGCGAATCCTTGCTGTTGCCGGGCCCTGGCGGAGAGTATTCTTCCCCCGCCGGGCATTTCTTTGGAGTTTACCCCGGTGTCACCCTGCCCTACGGTCAGGCAAGTTCAGCTTTGAGGGTCAAGATGTCCATATATGACGACAACTCGCAGTCCATCGGCAACACGCCTCTGGTTCGGCTGAACCGCATCACCGACGGAGCGGGGGCGACCGTTCTGGCAAAGATCGAGGGGCGCAACCCGGCCTATTCCGTGAAGTGCCGCATCGGTGCCGCGATGATCTGGGATGCCGAGGCGCGCGGCCTGCTGGGCCCCGGCAAGGAACTGGTGGAGCCGACCAGCGGCAACACCGGCATCGCGCTGGCCTTCGTGGCCGCTGCGCGGGGCATCCCGATCACGCTGACCATGCCCGAGACGATGAGCATCGAGCGGCGCAAGCTGCTGCTGGCCTATGGCGCGACGCTGGTGCTGACCGAGGGCGCCAAGGGCATGAAGGGCGCGATTGCGAAGGCGATGGAAATCGCCGAAAGCGACCCGAAGTACGTGCTGCTGCAGCAGTTCGAGAACCCGGCGAACCCGGCGATCCACGAGGCGACGACCGGGCCGGAGATCTGGAAGGATACCGGCGGCAACATCGACATCTTCGTGGCAGGGGTGGGCACCGGCGGCACGATCACCGGCGTCACGCGCTATCTCAAGCACACGCAGGGCAAGGCGGTGCTCTCGGTCGCGGTGGAACCTGCGGCAAGCCCGGTGCTGACGCAGACCCGCGACGGGCTGGCTGTGGCCCCCGGCCCGCACAAGATCCAGGGCATCGGCGCGGGCTTCGTGCCGGGGGTGATGGACCTGAGCCTGATCGACGCCATCGAGCAGGTCAGCAACGAGGAGGCGGTGGAGGTTGCCCGGCGGCTGGCGCGCGAAGAAGGCATTCTGGCGGGCATTTCCTGCGGCGCGGCGGCGGCAGTAGCGGTTCGTCTGGCAAAGCGGCCGGAAAATGCGGGCAAGACCATCGTGGTGGTCCTGCCGGATTCGGGCGAACGCTACCTCAGCACCGTGCTGTTCGAGGGCCTGGCCGAGGTGGCGCCGCCGACCCCCGCGTGAACCCGTTTCCGCCCGCTGCAATGTCGGCGCGCCGGGGGATCGCAGAGTGACCCGGCGCGGAGTGATCAGGCTTCCGTCAGGATACCCACGACTTTTGATTGCGGATCTTGCATCGGGTTTTTCAATTTCTGGCGGCAGCCCACTTCCGCGTAAGTCGGTTCGCACGCGCTGGACTGGCGGATTTCAACACTGTCTCCGGTGGCATATAGCCACGGCTTCCCCAACGCGCGACTACACGAAAAAACCTTCAGTAGTGGCTTGGCAAACGTGCCATTCCGTTGCGTCGCGGACATATGCACCGATTGTCCCGCTAGACGGACCTCAAATGCCGCATCGTTGAGCGTGGTCAGCACGACCAGGGCCGCCAGTTCGCCATCAAGATCGAAGGTCTGGCTGACCGGAGGCATGGCGACCGGTACGTCGAGCACGCTGTTGCGGAACCGGTCGATGGCAAAACCGTGATGCAGATGCAGCCGCTTGTTTCCGGCGTAGATCGGCAGGATATCGGCCGGAACACGCGCCTCGGCGACGGCGCGCTGTTGCGCGACAACCATCTTGGCCGGTGCCGGCAACCACCTTGGCCGGTGGGGCTGAACGGAAGACGGGCATGCCCGTCTGGAGGGCAGCCCCACCGGCTTGAGTGATTTCGGGGAAGGTGCTGGTCGCTGCGGGTTGGTAAGCCGGGTTCCTCTGCCGTCAAACGGAGGATCCGGGTTGGCCTACAAACCCATCACCGACCAGCAATTGAGATTATACATGTCCGACCTCCGATATCACAGTCAGCGCACGTCGGCCGCCCGCGCCGGGTTCAGTGAGCGCACGGCCCGACGGTTCGATGCCAATCCGACGCTGCCCTCGAACCGCAAGATTGTTCACGGGCGCACGGTGGCCGATCCCCTCGAGGGTTATTGGGAGGGCGACATCCTTCCTTTGCTGGAGAGGGACAGCACTTTGCAGGCCGTCACCCTGCTGCGCCACCTTCAGGGCCTGCACCCGCTGGCCTTCCCCGACGACCGCATCCGGCGCACCCTGGAACGGCGGGTGCGGCAGTGGCGGGCGCTGAACGGGCCCGAGCGCGACATCATCTTCCGCCAGACGCCGGAGCCGGGCCGCATGGCCCAGTCCGACTTCACTCATGCCGAGGAGCTGGAGGTGACGATCGCGGGCCAGCTATTCCCGCATCTGCTCTACCACTTCGTCATGGTCTACAGCCGGTGGGAGCATGTCGGGGTGGTCCTGGGCGGGGAGAGCTTCACGGCCTTGGCCGAGAACCTGCAGCAGGCGCTCTGGTCGCTCGGCGGGGCACCACAGGAGCATCGCACCGACAGCCTCTCGGCCGCTTTCCGCAACCTGACGGCTGACCAGCGCCAGGATATCACCACGCGCTACAATGCCTTCGTCGGCCATTACGGCATGGAGGCCAGTCGCAACAACCGCGGGGAAGCTCATGAGAACGGCGCGGTGGAATCCCAGAACCGGCACCTGAAGAAGGCCATCGAACAGGCGCTGATCCTGCGCGGCAGCCGCGACTTCGCCAGCATTGAGGACTACCGGCGCTTCGTCGACATTCTGGTGGCACGGCGCAACCGGCAGCGGGCGGCGGCCACGCAGGTGGAACGGGCGCATCTGAAGCCCCTGCCGCTCCGGCGCACCACCGACTTTACAGAGACCGTGGTTCCGGTCACCCGCACCGGCGGCTTTCTGGTCAAGAGCATCTTCTACAGCGCCCCGTCGCAGCTGATCGGGCAGCGCTTGCGGGTCCACCTTTACGACGATCGCCTTGAGGCCTTTCTCGGCAGCACCCTGGTCGTCAGCCATACAAGGGCGCGTGGTCGCGGCGACGGCCATCGCGTGCATGTCATCAACTACCATCACGTCATCCATGCGCTGCGGCGCAAACCGCAAGCCCTGTGGAGTTCGATCTACCGCGACAGCCTGTTCCCGCGAACCGAATACGCTGAGGCCTGGAAGGTGCTACAGCGCGATCTGCCCCGCCGCGACGCCTGCCGCCGCATGGTCGACCTGCTGTTCATCGCCCACGACCGGGCCTGCGAGGCGGAACTGGCACATCTGCTGGCAGCAGAATTGGACGCGGGCCGGGTGCCCGATCCCGGACCTCTGGCATCCTGCCTGAACCCGCGGCAAACGGCGCTGCCGAGAGATGTTGCCGTCGCCCATCCCTCGCTCGACAGCTTCGATGCCCTTCTGGGAGCCTGCGCATGACCTCCCGCGAGATCGACATCCACACGCTGCCAGGCATGCTGACCGCGCTGCGCCTGCCCAGCTTCCACAAGCTTTGGGCCGACATCGCCACCCGTGCCGACACCGAAGGCTGGCCCGCTGCCCGCTTTCTGGCTGTCCTCGCGGAATACGAACTGGCCGAGCGCGACATGCGCCGCATTCAGCGCCACATGAACGAGGCACAGCTACCGGCTGGCAAGACGCTGGCGACCTTCGACTTCAAGGCGCTGCCAACCCTGCCGCGCGCCCGGATCGAGGCCTTGGCGGCCGGCGACTGGCTGGAGGGTGGCGGCAATCTGATCGCCATCGGCAATTCCGGCACGGGCAAAACGCACATTCTCTGCGCGATAGGCCATGCCCTGATCGAGCGGGGACACCGCGTGTTCTATACCCGCACCAGCGATCTGGTGCAGCGACTTCAGGCCGCCCGCCGCGATCTGGTGCTCGAAGCCGCGCTCGCCAAGCTCGACAAGTTCGACCTGATCATCCTCGACGACATCACCTACGCCCACAAGGATCAGGCCGAGACAGGCGTGCTCTTCGAGCTGATCGCCCGGCGCTACGAATACCGCAGCATCGCCATCGCCGCCAACCAGCCCTTCAGCGGCTGGGACCAGATCTTCCCGGACAAGGCGATGACCGTCGCCGCCATCGACCGGCTGGTTCATCACGCAGCGATCCTGGAGATGAATGCCGAAAGCTTCCGCCAGCGCGCGGCCGCCTCCAACAAAGAGGCGCTGAGCAGACCGCCAACGACAACCATCGCCGACAACAAGGACAAAGGAGAAGGCTGAGCGAAAAACAATTCCAGATACGCCAACCCAGCGGCCTAAAACCGGCCAACGTGGTTGACGGTCACGGACATGCTGGTTGACGCGCTACAGCGCGCGTCGCGCCCTTTGCAATGAAGTCTCTAACGTTGTCGTCATGCGCATAATGCGCGGCGTTCAGGAAGACCTCGCGCGGCAGCCTCTGGACCCCGAGTGCCTGGCGATACTCGATCGACATGTCGAATGGCGCAAGCTGGTAGGCCCGAAGCAGGTCGTGCAGCTGGCGATGATAGGGGCTGTGATCCAAGTTTCTCTCGTCTGGAAGGGGCGTAAAAATGATCGGCGCAAAGTGAATACCGGATGTCCGGCCGTGAATGAGCAGGTGCTCGACGAAACGCAGCAGACGGGATTCGGAATGGCCCTTGCGCACATGGTTGGCGTCGTTGAGCGCATATTCCCAGACCAGCGTGTCCCCTGCCTGCATGCCGGTTCCGAAGATCGAGCGATATGCCCCCATCACCGAAGACGAAGCGCCGATGGACAGATTGACGAGATCCGGATGGTCACGGCTGAAAACCGAAACCCAGCCGTCCTTCATCATCGAATTGGAGCCACCTGAAATGTATATGGTAAATCAGTTCTCCTGATTTGTTGGGGTCGTCTGGGCCGAAATCCACTTGATGGGAGGCCGTCGGCAAGTGATCGGGCATGTTCCGGCCAAGTTCAAGCCCTGGCTGCCGGTCGCGACCATATGGTGCGCCCTTCCGAGCCCAGCCGCCTTGTCCCGCGCACCCTCCCAAACCCCGACATGCCACCAAGGTCTTCTTGACCGACGACGGTTCCGCGCCATCCTTTGCACGATCATCGCGCGGGGAGGCCGATGGGTGACGGGGAGCGTGTTCGGGAAATCGGTGCCGTCGTGAACCGGCGGGGCAGCGGGCGGTGCGGCGGCCTGACGCCGCCGTGTTGCGCCGCGGCCCGCGTCTGCCCGGGCGGATGATTGCGGCCCCGCTGACCCTGACCGCCTGCTGCCACCCGCGATCACGCGATGCCTGACCACGAAGTCGTCACATCATCAGGGAGGAACGGATGCTCGACACGTCACCACAGACCGAGATCAATCAGGTGTTGGCCGAATTCGGCGCGGCGCTGGAGGCGGGCGACATTGCCCGCGCCACCGCGTGCTTTCAGGACGACTGCTATTGGCGCGACCTTGTGAGCTTTACCTGGAACCTCAAGACCTGCGAGGGCAAGGCCGAGATTGCGGACATGCTGACCCATCAGCTTGCCGCGACCGCGCCCCGCGGCTGGAGCGTGGCCGAGGGCGAGACCGCCAGCGCGGACGGCGGCGTCACCACGGCGTGGATCACGTTCGAGACGGCGCTGGCGCGCGGTTTCGGCCTGATCCGGCTGAAGGAGGGCCGGATCTGGACGCTGCTGACCACCATGGTGGAGCTGAAGGGGCACGAGGAGCACAAGGGCTTTACCCGCCCGATGGGGGCAAAGCACGGGGCCGACAAGCACCGCCCGACCTGGAAGGAAGAACGCGAACAGGAAGCCCGCGATCTGGGCACCACCACCCAGCCCTATGTGCTGATCATCGGCGGCGGGCAGGGCGGCATCGCGCTGGGCGCGCGGCTGCGGCAACTGGGGGTGCCCGCGATCATCGTGGAAAAGAACGAGCGTCCCGGCGACAGCTGGCGCAACCGCTACAAGTCGCTCTGCCTGCATGACCCGGTGTGGTATGATCACCTGCCCTACATCAAGTTCCCCGAAAACTGGCCGGTCTTTGCGCCCAAGGACAAGATCGGCGACTGGCTGGAGATGTATACCAAGGTGATGGAGCTGAACTACTGGGCGCGCACCACCTGCAAGTCGGCCAGCTATGACGAGGCCGCCGGCGAATGGACCGTGGTCGTGGACCGCGACGGTCAGGAGGTGGTGCTGAAGCCGAAGCAGCTTGTGCTGGCCACCGGCATGTCGGCCAAGGCGAACATGCCGACCTACAAGGGGATGGAAACCTTCAGGGGCGATCAGCACCATTCGTCGAAACACCCCGGCCCGGACGCGTACCGGGGCAAGAAGGCGGTGGTGATCGGCTCCAACAACTCGGCCCACGACATCTGCGCCGCCCTGTGGGAGAACGATGTTGACGTGACGATGTTGCAGCGGTCATCGACCCATATCGTGCGGTCGGACACGCTGATGGATGTGGGGCTGGGCGGGCTTTATTCGGAACAGGCGGTGCGGTCGGGCATGACGACCGAGAAGGCCGACCTGATCTTCGCCTCGCTGCCTTACCGGATTCTGCACGAATTCCAGATTCCGCTGTATGACAAGATGCGCGAGATGGACGCGGAGTTCTATGCGGGGCTGGAGCGGGCAGGTTTCTGGCTGGACTGGGGCGCCGACGGGTCGGGGCTGTTCATGAAATACCTGCGGCGCGGGTCGGGGTATTACATCGACGTGGGTGCCAGCCAGCTGATCATCGACGGCAAGATCAAGCTGGCCCATGGGAACGTGCGCGAAATCGTGCCCGATGGCGTGGTGCTGGAAGACGGCACGAAGCTGGAGGCAGATCTTATCGTCTATGCCACCGGCTTCGGGTCGATGAACGGCTGGGCGGCTGACCTGATCGGCAAGGATGTGGCCGACAAGGTGGGCAAGTGCTGGGGCCTGGGGTCGGACACGCCGAAAGACCCGGGGCCCTGGGTCGGCGAGCAGCGCAACATGTGGAAGCCGACCCGGCAGGAGGCGCTGTGGTTCCACGGCGGCAACCTGCACCAGTCGCGGCATTATTCGCAGTTCCTCGCGTTGCAGTTGAAAGCCCGGATGGAAGGCATCGACACGCCGGTCTATGGCGTGCCGGAAACCCATCACCTGGGCTGAGCCCCGGCGGGCCGGCGTCGGCAGGCCCTGTGCCTGCCGACCGTCCGGCGGCCTGCCTCGAACCTGACCGTCGGCGCCCGCGCAAAGGTCGGCGGGCGCGGGGCTAGCCCAGCACGGCCTCTACCGCCCGCAGCGCGGCATCCACGACAATATCGGCCTCGTCGCGGGTGAGGCACAACGGCGGTGCGAAGCCGAGGATGTCGCCTTGGGGCATGGCGCGGCCGATCACGCCCCGGTCGAGCAGGGCGGCGGAGACGGCGGGGCCGATCTTGCGGGCGGGGTCGAAGAAGCGGCGGTCGTCCCTGTCCTCGACGAACTCCACCGCCGCCATCAGCCCGTCGCCGCGCACCTCGCCGACGTTGGGGTGCCCGGCCAGGGCGGCCGACAGCGCCGCGCGGAAGTAGGCGCCGGTGGTGCCCGCGTTCTCCACCAGCCCCATCTCGTCGATCAGCTTCAGGTTGGCGACCCCGGCCGCCGCACAGATCGGGTGCGCCGAATAGGTCCAGCCATGGCCCATCGGCCCCGCCTCGTCCGAGCCCTGCACCAGCACCTGCCATATCCGGTCGGACACGATCGACCCCGACAGCGGCGCATAGGCCGAGGTCAGGCCCTTGGCGATGGTGATCAGGTCGGGCACCATGCCGTAATGGGTCGAGCCGAACATGGTGCCAAGGCGGCCGAAGCCGGTCACCACCTCGTCGGCCACCAGCAGGATGTCGTATTTCGCCAGCACCGCCTGGATCGCCGCCCAGTAGCCCGCGGGCGGCGGCACGATGCCGCCGGTGCCGAGGATCGGTTCACCGATGAAGGCGGCGACTGTGTCGGGGCCCTCGGCCAGGATCATCTCTTCCAGCTTCGCCGCGCAATGGGCGCTGAACTGTTCCTCGGTCTGGTCGCGGTTCTCGCGGCGGAAGTAGTAGGGCGCCTCGGTGTGCAGCACGGGGGCGCGCGGCAGGTCGAAGTTGGCGTGGAACAGCGCGAGCCCGGTCAGGCTGCCGGTCATCACGCCCGAGCCGTGATAGCCGCGCCAACGGCTGATGATCTTCTTCTTCTCGGGTCGGCCGAGGATGTTGTTGTAATACCAGATCAGCTTGATGTTGGTCTCGTTGGCATCCGAGCCCGACAGGCCGAAATAGACCCGGCTCATGTGCGAAGGCGCGCGTTCGATGATCATCCGCGCCAGCGTGATGCTGGCCTCGGTGCCGTGGCCGACATAGGCGTGGTAATAGGCCAGCTTGCGCGCCTGCTCGGCAATCGCCTCGGCAATCTCGCTGCGCCCGTAGCCGACGTTGACGCAGTAAAGCCCGGCAAAGGCATCAAGGCTGCGCCGACCCTCGGTGTCGGTGATATGGACCCCCTCGCCCCCGGCAATCACCCGCCGCGGCGTCTCGCCCCGCGCATGGGCACCGGCATGGGTCGAGGGGTGGAAGAAATGATCGCGGTCCCAGGCGTTCAGGTCGTTGTCACGGTCGAGCATGGTGTTTCCCTTCGCGCCTCAGGCGGCGGTGTCGATGCAGATGTATTTCAGTTCGGTGAAGGCCTCCAGCCCGTGGCGCGAGCCTTCGCGGCCCAGACCCGACTGTTTCCAGCCGCCGAACGGGATCGGGCCGCCGGTGATCCGGGCGCGGTTCACCGCCACCATGCCGAAATCGAGCGCCCGCGACAGGCGCATCTGCCGCGCGCCGTTGTCGGTCACCACATAGGCCACAAGGCCATAGTCGGTGGCATTGGCGCGGGCGATCACCTCGGCCTCGGTGTCGAAGGCGGCAAGGGCGGCGACCGGGCCGAAGGTTTCCTCGCGCCAGATCAGGGCGGTGTCGGGCACATCGGCCAACAGCGTCGGCTGCCAGGCCAGCGCCAGACCGGGGTGCGCCGTGCCGCCGGTGACAAGCCGCGCGCCTTTCGCGATGGCGTCATCGATCTGTGCCTTGACCTTGGCTACGGCGCGCGAATGCATCAGCGGGCCGATCTGGCTGGCCGGGTCCAGCCCGTTGCCGACCCGCAACGCCGCGATCCGGTCGGCAAGGGCCGCGGTGAAGCGCGCCATCAGCGGCCGCTGCACGAAGATCCGGTTGACGGCCAGGCAATCCTGACCCGAGGTCGCAAACTTGGCATCCATCGCGATCCGGACCGCGCGATCCAGCTCGGCATCCGCAAAGATGATCAGCGGCGCGTGGCCGCCAAGCTCCATCACCAGCCGCTTCAGGCCGGGGGCGCACTGCGCCGCGACAAGGCGGCCGATTTCGGTCGAGCCGGTAAAGGACAAGCCGCGCAGCCGCGGGTCGGCGCACATCCGCCCGACGATGGTCGCGGCATCGCCGGGCAGCATGTTCAGCACCCCGGCGGGCAGGCCGGCCCGTTCCGCCAGTTCGGCCAGCGCCAGCGCCGACAGCGGCGTTTCGGCCGATGGATGCGCCACCACGGTGCAGCCCGCCGCAAGCGCCGCCGCCACCTTGCGGGTGATCATGGCGCTGGGGAAGTTCCACGGGGTCACCACGCCCACCGGGCCCAGCGCCTCGCGCCGCACCATCATCTCGGCCCCCGGCAGATGGCTGGTGACGCCTTCCACGTTCACCCGCAGCGCCTCGGCGGCATACCAGTCGAGAAAGCTCGCGGCATAGGCAATCTCTGCCGCGCTTTCGGCCAGGGGCTTGCCCTGTTCCAGCGTCATCAGCAGCGCAAGGTCATCCTGCGCGGCCCGCATCAGGTCGCCCCAGCGGCGCAGGATCGTCGCGCGGTCTTGCGGCAGGCGGTCGCGCCAGGCCGGAAATGCGGCATGGGCGGCGGCGATGGCGGCATCGGTTTCGGTGGCGCCAAGGGCCGCCACCCGGCACAGCAGCGCACCGGTCGCCGGGTCTGTCACCGCGAAGTCGGCGGCATCGGCGGCGGCGGTCCAGCGGCCATCGACATAGCCGAGGCCGCGCAGCAGGCTGCGGTCTGTCAGGCGGCCGAGGCCCGGAGGCGGGGCGGGGTGGGGGGGCTGCGCGTTCATCGGGCCTCTGCACTGGTTTGGCGCAGCATGACCGGCGCGGGCCAGAGAAGGTGACCGAACATCGCCCGCCGCGTGGAGATATCGGCCGGTCTGCGGGGGCGGGGCAGAGACTTTCTCTATTCCGCCCCGAACAGCGCCAGCGGCACCGCGATGTCTTCCTTGACGGTGCGGGTCACGATGTAGGTGAAATAGCGGTCGATGCCGATGTCGCCGGCCAGCAGGCGGTCGATCAGGCGCTGATAGCTGTCGATGTCGCGGCAAGTGACCTTCAGGAAGTAATCGACCCCGCCGCCGACCGACCAGCAGGCGGTGATTTCCGGGGTGGCCGCCACCGCCCGCTCGAAACGGTCGAAATCGGTCTGGCGGTGGTTGGCCAGCGCCACCTCGACGATGATCGTGGCAATCGGGGCAAGGCGGCGCGGGGCGAGGCGCGCGTGATAGCCCGCGATGATGCCCGCCTGTTCCAGCTTGCGCAGCCGCAGCCAGCAGGGCGTCGGAGACAGGCCCGCCAGTTCTGCCAGCTTCAGCTTGGTGATGCGGCCGTCGCGCTGGACGGCGTCGAGAATGCGCAGGTCGATGGCGTCGAGTTTCATGCGGGGCCCATGGCAACTATTCGTTTGCAGATTGACCTGGTTTTGAGCAGATTTGCAATCATGACAAACTGGAAGCCCGATCCCGCCACCCTGACCCGCCCCGCCTATCTGTCGCTGGCCGAACAATTCGCGCGGGCGATCGAATCGGGGGCGCTGCCGACCGGCAGCCGCCTGATGCCGCACCGCAAGCTGGCCGACTGGCTGGGCCTGTCGGTGCAGACCGTCAGCCGCGCCTATGAGGAGTTGATCCGGCGCGGCCTGATCTCGGGCGAGATCGGGCGCGGGACGTTCGTGCTGGGGCCGGGGGCCGAGGCGCGCCAGCCCTACCTGCCCGAACGCACCGGCGAGGTGATCGACCTGTCGATCCTCAAACCGGTGGTCGAGGCGATGCACCTCGACCGGCTGCGGCAGGGTTTCGCCTGGCTGGCCGAGAATCTTTCGGCCCCGGCGGCGCTGTCGTTCCGGCCGAACATGGTGATGCCGCAGCACCGGCGCACCGCCGCCGACTGGCTGGCGCGGCAGGGAATCGGGGTGGAGCCCGCGGGCATCACCATCACCAACGGCGCCAGTTCGGCGATCACGGCGGCGGTGATGAGCGTGGTACCACCCGGCGCGGGGCTGGCCGCCGAGGCGCTGACACACCACACGCTGATGCCGCTTTGCGGCTATCTGGGGCTGCACCTGGACGGCGTGGCGATGGACGGGCAGGGGATGATTCCCGCCGCGCTGGACGAGGTTGCCCGCAAGGGCCAGACCCGCGCCGTCTATCTGCAACCCAATGTCATCAACCCCTTGGCCTGCCTGATGCCGCTGGACCGGCGGGCCGAACTGGTCGCGGTCGCGCGGCGGCATGATCTGGCGATCATCGAGAACGACATCCTGAACATCCTGATCGCCGACCGTCCGGCGGCCTTTGCCGCGCTGGCGCCGGAACGCACGCTGCATATCTGCGGCTTTACCAAGATCACCGTCCCCGGCCTGCGGCTGGCCTACCTTTCGGCACCGCTGCGCCTTGCCACGGCGGTGGCGAACCGGCATCTGGTGACCAACTGGATGGCCACGCCGCCGATGGTCGATCTGCTGGGCCACTGGATCAGTGGGGGCACGGTGGACGATCTGGCGCAATGGCAGGCCCGCGCGCTGGCCGACCGCCACAGGCTGGCGGCCGGGGTTCTGGGCCCGCGGATGCCGGTCTGCCACCCCAACAGCCTGCACCTGTGGCTGCCCCTGCCCGAAGGCCGGGGGGAGGAGGATTTCGTCGTCCAGGCGCGGCTGCAAGGCGTGGCGGTGGCGGCGGGCAATGCCTTCCGGGCAACGGAACGGGGCCGGCGCGAGGCGATCCGGGTCTCGCTGGGTTCGACCGACCGCGACGAGTTGCGCCGCGGGCTGTCGGTGATCGGGGCGATGCTGACCGACACGCCGGAGGTGCTGCTGCCGACCATATGAGCCGGGCCCCCGCCCCTTGGCGGCTTAGATTGTCATGATACTATATAAAAATTGACATGATATGAAGTCAGGTTAATCCTGCCCCCATCCAGCCATTGGGGGCACGAGTGACAGCGCCGATCATCCGAATCGACCAGTTGGACAAATCGTTCGGCACGCTGAAAGTGCTGGACGGGCTGTCGTTCGATGTGGCGCCCGGCGAGAAGCTGGCGCTGATCGGACCGTCCGGGTCTGGCAAGACCACGATCCTGCGCATCCTGATGACGCTGGAAACCATCTCGGGCGGCCACATCGAGGTTTGCGGCGAACAGCTTTACCACATGCGGTCCAAGGGACGCGAACTGCCCGCCAACGAGGCGCATCTGCACCACATGCGCCGGCACATCGGCATGGTGTTCCAGCACTTCAACCTGTTTCCGCACAAGTCGGTGCTGGACAACATCACGCTGGCGCCGATGCTGACCAAGGCCGAACCCCGCGCGAAGGCCGAGGCCCGGGCGCATGAGTTGCTGGAGATGGTGGGGCTGGCCGACAAGGCCGCCGCCATGCCCAGCCAGCTTTCGGGCGGCCAGAAGCAGCGCGTGGCGATTGCCCGCGCGCTGGCGCTGCAACCCCGCATCATGCTGTTCGACGAGATCACCAGCGCGCTGGACCCCGAACTGGTCGAAGAAGTGCTGCTGGTGATGAAGCGTCTTGCCGCCGAGACCGACATGACGATGCTGCTGGTCACCCACGAGATGGGCTTTGCCCATGAGTTTGCCGACCGCGTGCTGTTCTTCGACAAGGGCCGCATCGTCGAACAGGGTCCGCCGGACCAGATCTTCCGCCATCCGACGCACGAACGAACCCAGATCTTCCTGCGCAAGATCATCGCCGCAGGGCACCGCGTCTGATCCCCAACCCCAACCCGTGAGGACGACATGAAACATCCGCATCTGACCCCTGCCCTGCTGGCCCTGCTGCTGGCAGCCCCGCTTCCCGCGCTGGCCGACAAGCTGGACGACCTGAAGGCGCAGGGTTTTGCCCGCATTGCCATCGCCAACGAGCCGCCCTTCACCGCCGTTGCCGCCGATGGCACTGTTTCGGGCGCCGCCCCCGATGTGGCGCGCGAAATCTTCAGGCGTCTTGGCGTGCCTGAAGTGGTGGCCTCGATCAGCGAATATGGCGCGATGATCCCCGGCCTGCAGGCCAGGCGCCACGACGTGATCACCGCGGGCCTGTTCATGAAGCCCGAACGCTGCGCCGCCGTCGCCTATTCCGAGCCGGTGCTGTGCGATGCCGAGGCTTTCCTTTTGCCGAAGGGCAACCCCAAGGGCTATGCCTCCTACGCCGACATCGCGGCCGACCCTGCGGGCAGGATCGGCGCGCCGGGCGGCGGCACCAAGGAAAAGCTGGCGCTTGACGCGGGCGTGCCGCGCGACCGGGTGATCGTGGTGCCCGATGGCCAGTCGGGAGTGAAGATGCTGCAGGACGGGCGGATCGACGTGTATTCCCTGCCGGTGCTGTCGATTGCGGATCTGATGGCCAAGGCCGCCGACCCGAACCTTGAAATGGTGGCCCCGGTGGTGGGCGCGCCGGTCTATTGCGATGGTGCTGCCTTCAACAAGGCCGACACCGCGCTGCGCGATGCCTTCGACGTTGAACTGGCAAAGATGAAGGAGTCGGGCGATTTCGCCGCCATCATCGAACCCTACGGTTTCTCGGCGGCCGCCGCGATCTCGACCAGCCGCGCGGCGCTGTGCGGCGAGTGACCCTTCCGGGCGGCGCGGGGTCTGCGCCGCCCCTTTCCCCTGACAGGCGAACATGATGGCCGAGTGGACCGGATATCTGGCCCTGATCCTTCAGGGCGCCGTGGTAACGGCGGAACTGACGGTGCTGGGCTGCGCGCTGGCACTGGTGGCGGCCTTTGTTGCCGGGCTGGGGCGTCTGGCGCCTTTCGCTCCGCTGCGCTGGCTGGCGACGGTCTATATCGAGTTCTTCCGCGGCACCTCGATCTTCGTGCAGCTTTTCTGGGTGTATTTCGTGCTGCCCTTTGCCGGGGTCACGCTGTCGCCGCTGCTGGCGGGGGTGCTGGCGCTGGGCCTGAACGTCGGTGCCTACGGGGCCGAGGTGGTGCGCGGTGCCATCCTGTCGGTGCCGCGCGACCAGTACGAGGCCTGCATCGCGGTAAACCTGAGCCGCTGGCAGCGGATGCGCCATGTGATCCTGCCGCAGGCGCTGCCGCTGATGCTGCCGACCTTCGGCAACAATGCCATCGAGTTGCTGAAGGCCACGGCGGTGGTGTCGCTGATCTCGCTTTCCGACATGACGTTTCAGGCGCAGGTGGTGCGGGCGCAGACCGGTAGCACGCTGGTGCCGTTTGCCACCATCCTTGTGCTGTATTTCATCATGGCGATGGTGATCTCGACCGGCGTGCGGGCGCTGGAGCGGCGGCTGACCCGAGGTCTGGACGGGGTGCGCTGATGGAGTGGGACTGGGACTTCGTGCGCCAGATCATGCCGACGCTGCTGGCGGGGTTGCGGCTGACGCTGCTGATTTCCGTGCTGGCGGCGGGGGTCGCGGCGGTGCTGGGGCTGGTGTTCGCCATCGCGCGGCGCTCGACCGTCACGGCCATCGCGCTGCCGGTGCAGGCGCTGGTCGCCTTCATCCGGGGCACGCCGCTGCTGGTGCAGCTTTACTTCATATTCTATGTGCTGCCCGATCTGGGCATCGTGCTGTCGCCGCTGGTGGCGGGGGTGATCGGCATGGGGCTGCACTACGCCACCTACACCGCCGAGGTTTACCGCGCGGGCATCGAGAATGTGCCGCGCGGCCAGTGGGAGGCGGCGCGCGCCACCAACCTGAGCCTGCGCCAGACCTGGCTGCATGTCGTGATCCCGCAGGCGTTGCCGCCGATGATTCCGGCGCTGGCGAACTATCTGATCGCCATGTTCAAGGAAACGCCACTGCTGTCGGCCATCACTGTGCTGGAACTGATGAACCAGGCCAAGTCGGTCGCCAATTCCAGTTACCGCTACATCGAGCCGATGACGTTGGTGGGGGTGTTCTTCCTTGCGATGAGTCTGGTTTCGGTGGTGATCCTGCGCGGGCTGGAACGTCGCTACGGAAGGACGGCAAGATGACCGGGATCCTGGTTTCCACCCGCACGCCCCGACTGGACGACCGGCCGCTGCGCCACCGCATCGGGCTGATAGCACTTGCCACCGACCATACCAGCGAGGTCGATTATGCCCGGATGATCGCGGCGCAGGGGGTGGGGGTCTATGTCAACCGCATTCCCTATGCCAACCCGGTCACGCCGCAGACCCTTGCCGCGATGGAGCCCGATCTTGCCGCAGGGGCCGCGCTCATCCTGCCGGGCGAGGGGCTGGACGCGGTGATCTACGGCTGCACCTCGGCCTCGGTGGTGATCGGTGACGTGGCGGTGACGGCGGCGATCCGGCGCGGCAAGCCGGGGGTGCCGGTGGTGACGCCGGTTTCGGCCACCCTTGCCGGGCTGCGGGCGCTGGGGGCGCGGCGGATCTCGGTGCTGACGCCCTATTCGGTGCAGACCTCGACCCCGATGGCGCGGCTGTTCGAGGCCGAGGGCTTTGCGCTGGACCGTTTCACCTGCCTGAACATGGACGACGACCGCGACATGGCCCGGATCGCGCTGGACGAGATCGTGGCGCTGGCGGCGGGGGCCGCGGCAAAGGGGTCGGAGGCGCTGTTCATCTCCTGCACCGCAGTGCGGGCGGCGGGGGTGATCGACCGGATGGAGGCGGCAACCGGCATTCCGGTGCTGTCGTCGAACTACGCCGCCGCCTGGGCGGTGCTGCGACTGCTGGGCATCGGGGCTGCCGCAGCGCCGGGGCATCTGATGACTCTTGCCAGGGGCAGGCCGTGACCCCCCTGCTGCCGGTGACGATCGACGATATTCTGGCCGCCGAAGCGCGGATTGCCGGTCTGGTGCGGCGCACGCCGATGGTCAGCGACGCCGTGCTGTCCGACCGGCTGGGCGTGCCGGTTTGGCTGAAGCTGGAGCATCGCCAGACCACCGGCGCCTTCAAGCTGCGCGGGGCGAGCCATGCGCTGCTGGCGCTGCCGCCAGACGCTCGGGCGCGGGGGGTGGTTACGGCCTCGACCGGAAACCACGGGCGCGCGCTGGCCCATGCGGCGCGGGTGGCGGGGGTGCGGGCGGTGGTGTGCCTGTCGCGGCTGGTGCCGGAAAACAAGGTGGCCGCCGTGCGCGCGCTGGGCGCCGAGGTGCGGATTGTCGGTGACAGCCAGGACGAGGCGATGGCCGAGGTGGCCCGCGCGGTGGAGGCCGAAGGGCTGGCCGAGATCGCGCCGTTCGACAATGTGGCGGTGATCGCCGGGCAAGGCACGCTGGGGCTGGAGGTCATCGCGCAATGCCCCGGTTGCGCCACGGTGCTGGTGCCGCTGTCGGGCGGCGGTCTGGCCGCGGGGGTGGCGGTGGCGGTCAAGGCAGGCGCGCCCGGTTGCCGGGTGATCGGCATCAGTATGGAAAGCGGGGCGGCGATGGCGGCCTCGCTCGCGGCGGGTCATCCGGTGACGGTCCGCGAAGTGCCGAGCCTCGCGGATTCGCTGGGCGGCGGCATCGGGCTTGCCAACCGCTTCACCTATCCGATGTGCGCGGCCCTGCTGGACGGGGTGGTGCTGATCAGCGAGGCCGGGATTGCCGAAGCCATGCGCCACATTCACGCCACCCTTGGCGATGCGGTGGAAGGGGCGGCCGCCGTCGGCGTGGCGGCGCTGCTGGCGGGCAAGGTGGCGGTCGCGGGGCCGGTCGTGGTGCTGCTGACCGGCGCCAACGTCGACCCCGCCGCCCATGCCCGCATCCTTGCCCGCGTGGCGCCCGAGGAGGCTCTGCGATGATGCGCCCGCCGGTGATGCTGCTGACCGAGGCCGACCTGCGGGTGCTGGTGCCGCTGGACCTTGCGGCGGTGGATTGTGTGGAGGATGCCTTCCGGGCGCTGGCCACCCTGCCGGTGGCAATGCCGCCGGTCCTGCGGCTGGATATTCCCGAACACCGCGGCGAGGTGGACGTGAAGACCGCCCATGTGCCGGGGCTCGACAGCTTTGCCATCAAGATCAGCCCCGGCTTCTTCGGCAACCCGGCGCTTGGCCTGCCCTCGACCAACGGCATGATGGTGGTGCTGTCGGCGCAGACCGGGCTGGTGCAGGCGCTGCTGCTGGACAACGGCTATCTGACCGATGTGCGGACCGCCGCCGCCGGGGCGGTGGCCGCGCGGCATCTGGCGCGGGCCGATGCAGCCACGGCCGCGATCCTGGGTGCGGGGATGCAGGCGGAAATGCAGCTTCGTGCGCTGCTGCTGGTGCGGCCGGTCCGCGCAGCGCGGGTCTGGGCGCGTGACCTGGCGAAAGCCCGGGCCTTCGCCCGGCGCATGACGGCCGCCCTTGGAATCCCGGTCACCGCCGCCGCAACCGTGGCGCAGGCGGTCGAGGGGGCGGATGTGGTCGTCACCACCACCCCCGCCACCGCGCCGATCCTGCGCGAGGCCGCCCCCGGCCAGCACATCACCGCCATGGGTTCCGATGCCGGGCACAAGACAGAGATCGCCCCGGCGTTGCTGGCGCGGGCCACCTATGTCGCAGACCGCCTGGCGCAGACCCGCCTGCTGGGTGAACTGCACCACGCCATCGCCGCCGGTGCCATCGCCGCCGACGCGGCCTTTGCCGAGCTTGGCGCGGTGGTGGCGGGCCTTGCCCCCGGCCGCACCGCCGCCGCGGAAATCACCCTGGCCGACCTGACCGGCACCGGAATCCAGGATACCGCCATAGCCGCCCTTGCCGTGTCGCGCGCCCGCGCGGCGGGTGCCGGGCAAAGCCTGATCGTATGACCGGGGCCACACCCCCAAGGAGGACCACGCATGAGTGATGTAGACCTGCGGTTCAGCCGCGACGAATTTGCCGCCCGACTGGCAAAGACCCGGGTGGCGATGGCGGCGAAGGGGGTCGATCTGCTGATCGTCACCGACCCTTCCAACATGAACTGGCTGACCGGCTATGACGGCTGGTCGTTCTATGTGCATCAATGCGTGATCGTGCCGCCGCAGGGCGAACCGATCTGGTTCGGGCGCGGGCAGGATGCCAACGGCGCGAAGCTGACGGCCTACCTCAAGCACGCGAACATCATCGGCTATCCCGACAACTATGTGCAATCGACCGAGCGGCACCCGATGGACTACCTGTCCGGCGTGCTGGCCGACAAGGGCTTCGGCGGGCTGCGCATCGGCGTCGAGATGGACAACTACTATTTCTCGGCCGCGGCCTTTGCCGCGCTGGTGAAGCACCTGCCGAACGCGACGTTCAGCGACTGCACCGCGCTGGTGAACTGGCAGCGCGCGGTGAAATCGCCGCAAGAGATCGCCTACATGCGCCGCGCCGCCCGGATCGTGGAACGGATGCACGCCCGGATCGTCGACAGGATCGAGGTCGGGATGCGCAAATGCGATCTGGTGGCCGAAATCTATGACGCGGGCATTCGCGGCACCGAAGCCTTCGGCGGCGACTACCCGGCCATCGTGCCGCTGCTGCCCTCGGGGCGCGATGCCAGCGCACCGCACCTGACCTGGGACGACAAGCCGATGAAATCGGGCGAAGGCACGTTCTTCGAGATTGCCGGCGCCTATCACCGCTATCACTGCCCGCTGTCGCGCACGGTGTTTCTCGGCAAGCCGACGCAGGCTTTCCGCGATGCCGAACAGGCGACGCTGGAGGGGATGGAGGCCGGCCTTGCCGCCGCCCGCCCCGGCAACACCTGCGAGGACATCGCGCGCGGCTTCTTCGACGTGCTGGCGAAGCACGGCATCCTGAAGGACAACCGCACCGGCTATCCCATCGGGCTGTCGTATCCGCCCGACTGGGGCGAACGCACCATGTCGCTGCGCCCCGGCGACAGGACCGTGCTGGAACCGGGCATGACCTTCCATTTCATGACGGGCCTGTGGCTGGAGGACATGGGGCTGGAGATCACCGAAAGCATCCTGATCACCGAAACCGGCGTCGAATGCCTGGCCGACGTGCCGCGCAAGCTGTTCGTGAAGGATTGACGCCATGACCACGACCCTGCGCCCGTCGCCCGTGTCTGCGACGGTGGATTTCGATGCCGATGGCGTGCAGCACGGCTTCCTGCGCCTGCCCTACAGCCGCGACGATGCGGCGTGGGGGTCGGTGATGATCCCGGTCACGGTGGTCAGGAACGGCACCGGCCCCACCGCCCTGCTGACCGGCGCCAACCACGGCGACGAATACGAGGGGCCGATCGCGCTGTTCGACCTGGCCCGCAGCCTGACGGCGGCCGAGGTGACGGGGCGGGTGATCATCATCCCCGCGATGAACCAGCCCGCCTTTGCCGCAGGCACCCGCACCTCGCCCATCGACCGCGGCAACCTGAACCGCAGCTTTCCCGGCCGCCCCGATGGCACGGTGACCGAAAAGATCGCCGACTATTTTCAGCGCGTGCTTCTGCCGATGGCGGATGTGGTGCTGGATTTCCACTCGGGCGGCAAGACGCTGGATTTCCTGCCGTTCTGCGCCGCCCACATCCTGCCCGGGGACAATGCCGCCACCCGCGCGCAGGAGGCGCGGGCCTTCGATCTGGTGCGGGCGTTCGGCGCGCCCTTCAGCGTGAGGATGCTGGAGATCGACGCGGTGGGCATGTATGACACCGCCGCCGAAACCATGGGCCGCGTGTTCGTGACCACCGAACTGGGCGGCGGCGGCACAGCCTCGGCCAACACCACGGCCATCGCGATGCGCGGCTGCCGCAACCTGCTGATCGCGGCGGGGGTCGTGACCGGCACCGCTGCACCGCAGCCGACCCGGTGGCTGGACATGCCGGACGGCGACTGCTTTACCTTCGCGCAGGATGCCGGGCTGATCCGCTTCTGCGCCGATCTGGGCGACCGGGTGGCGGCGGGCCAGACCATCGCGATGATCTACCCGACCGGGCGCACCGGGCTTGACCCGGTGGAATTGACGCTGCCGCGCGGCGGGCTGTTCACCGCGCGGCATTTCCCCGGCCTGGTGAAGCCGGGCGACTGTGTGGCGGTGGTGGCCGAGGAAATCGCGGGCTGAACCGCGCAAGGGGGACGGGCAGGCATGGGACGGCTTTCCGCGCGCGACACGGGGCTTGCGGTTCTGGTCGCCCTGATCTGGGGCATGGGCTTCGTGGTTGCCAAGGCAGGGATGGCGCATTTTCCGCCCATCCTGCTGATGGCGCTGCGCTTCGCCATCACGGCGCTGGCACTGGTCTGGTTTGCCGGGCCGCCACGGGGCAACCTGCGCCGGCTGCTGGCGGTGTCGGTGGTCGGGGCGACGATTCAATACAGCCTGACGTTTACCGGGGTGAAGGGCCTTGGCGCCGGGCTTTCGGCGCTGGTCGTGCAACTGGAGGTGCCGTTTCTGGTGGTGTTCGGCGCGCTGCTGTTGCGCGAAAAGGTCACCCTGCGCAAATGGCTTGGCATCGCCGTGGCCTTTGGCGGCGTTGGCCTGATCGCCTCGGGCGAGCAGTTCACCGGGTCGATCGTGCCGATTGCGCTGGTTATGGGGGGGGCCTGCTTCTGGGCGCTGGGGCAGGTGATGGTGCGCGGCATCGTCGGCATGTCGGGTCTGGCGGTCACCGCCTGGATTGCCCTGCTGGCGACGCCGCAGCTGTTCGTCATGTCGGCACTGTTCGAGACCGGGCAGGTTGCGGCGCTGCGCAATGCCGGCCCCGAGGTCTGGGGGGCGGCGCTTTATCTTGGGCTGGTCATGACGGCCTTCGGGTATTTCCTGTGGAATACGCTGATCCTGCGCCACGAGGTCGGCGCCATCGCCCCCTTCCTGCTGCTGCTGCCGGTGTTTTCGGTGCTGGGCGGCGTGGTGTTTCTGGGCGAACAGCTTGAACCGCTGCGCCTGCTGGGCGGGGCGGTGGTTCTGGCGGGCGTCGGGCTGATCACGCTGGCGAAGGCCTGACGGCCGCAGCGCGATGCCGCCTATGGGTGCCGGTCGCCCCGGCGCGCCCCGCCCGGGCGCGCCGGGGCGACCGTCGGCGACTGCTAGAGATAGTCCATCAGGGTCGGCGTCTCCCGCAACGCGGTGACAAAGTATTCGTCATGCTCGAAGGATTCCCAGAAATGATCGCGGGACGCGTCGGCCATCAGGGCAAGGGCGGCCGGTTCCTCCACCAACACGGTGACCCGCCCCGTCGCGGTGCCGCCGTAGCCGTCTGCGATCGCGTAGTCGAACGTGGTGGAACCGGCGAAGCCTGCCGCAGGGATGAAGATGATCTCGTCGGCCAGGCTGTTGTAGGAGACCGTTCCGTTCTGCGCATTGCCGACCCCGATGATCGACAGCGCATCGTCGTCGGCATCGGTGTCGTTGGCCACCAGCAGCGCCGATGCCAGGGTCAGCACACCATCCTGCGCCATGACGGCCGAGTCTGCCACCGCGACCGGCGAGTCGTTCAGATCGACCTGCAGTTCGATGGAGCTTGCCTCAACCCCGGCCGTTGCCGGATCGGCATCCACCATCCGCCCCTTGCCCGCCATGTTGAGGAAGATGCCCGTGGAGGTGATGGTCAGGTCGGCAAGCGTCAGCGGCGTAGCGACGCCGTCGGCATTGGTGAACCCCTGCTGGCTGAGGATCGTGACGCCCCGGATCTGCGGCAGCGTGCCGATGCCATCCAGAATCCGCACGCCGTTGAACGGGAACGCGGCCGAGGGCGCGAAGGCCACGAACGCCTGACTGAAAACCCCCGCGTCAAGCGGGAAGGTGATGCTGATCGTCTGCGCCCCCACATCGACCGAGGCGAGGCCGAAGCTGCCATTGCCGAGGCCCGGCCCGGCATTCGGCAACGCGGTGAATTCCACGGTGCCCGGATTGGCATCGACGATTGCGGTCTGGCTGGCGCTGGCGTCGGGAAAGAGCGTGGTCGGGGTGGACCCGAAGATGTATTGGGCCGTGATCTGGTGGCCGGCAAAGGTGGCCGGCTGCTGGGATTCGTCTTCGACATCGGTGACCGTGACCGCAATCGACTTCGTGACCACCGGCGCGGTGCCGTCCGACACCCCGACGATCAGGTCATAGACGTTGTTGCCCCCGGCATCTGCGGGCAACTCGAAATCGGGCGCCACGAGGAAGGAAACCAGCCCGGTTGTCGCGTTGATCCCGAACAGCGACGCATCGGCGCCCCCGGCGATGGTGTAGGTCAGGGCATTGCCCTCGGCATCGCTTGCCGCGACCAGGGCTGCCGCAAGCTGGTTCTCGGCGGCAAGGAAGCTTGTCGACGACGTGAAGACCGGCGCCGTGTTTTCGGGCGTGACCGGGTTGAAGGTCACGTCCACCCAATAGTTCGAATTGTTGTAGGAACTGGTCGGGAAAGCCCCGGTGCCCCCGGCCGAGAACACGCCGTTGCCGCCGCCGAGCCCGGTCAGGATGCCGTCAGGTCCGGTATGGGCCGTGTTGAAGAAGCCGCCGGTGAAGGCGTAGTTCTGCACCGTGCCGTAGGACGCGACATAGGTGGTGTTTGCCGTGATCTGGACAGCGGACGACAGCGTGGCCACCTGCCAGCCGCTTTGGCCCTCGACCGATGTCACGGTCACGAAGGCAAGCCGGTTGCCGCTGCCATCCCACAGGCTCAGGGTGCGGGTATCGACATCCGTGGCATCCTCTGCCCCGCGATAGTAGCGCAGCTGCGTGATGCTGCCCGCCTGCGTGGCGGTGAATCTCACGCCGAGTTCATAGTCGGTCGGGTCCGACGTGGAGATCACGGCGGGAAGGTCCGACGGGCCGAACAGGTGCGACCCGGTGCCGGGTTCGGGATCGATCACGTCGATCACCGTCACGCTGATTTCCTGCTGCACCGGCGGGGCGATGCCGTCCGTGGCGCTGACCAGCAGATTGTAGACGTTGTCCGCCCCCACATCGGTCGGGGCCGAGAAATTGGGCGCGGCCAGGAACGACAGCGCGCCGGTGGACGAATTGATCGTGAACCTTGCCGCATCCGCCCCGCCGGCGATGGAATAGAAAAGGATGCTCGTCTCTGCGTCCGTTGCGGTGATGTTGCCGACTTGAAGCAGACCCTCCGCGATGGTGAAGGCGGCGGGCGAGGTGATGACGGGCGCCGTGTTGGCCCCGGATGCCACCGGATCGAAGGTCACGTCCACCCAGTAGTTTGCCGACGCGTAGGTCTGGGTCGGCATCACCGGCGCACCGCCCCCGTAGTGGAACACGCCCCCGCTTTGAAAGGCGCTGACGACCCCGAAGATCCCCGAGAAGGCGCCGTTGTCCAGGCCGTCGAACGCGACCTCCCTGCCCTCGGCAAAGAACCCGCCGGCGGCGAAGTAGTTGTTTTCCGTGCGGTAGGACACGACGTATTCGGCACCGGCCACCAGATCGACGGGGGTGGAAAGCTGTGCCACCTGCCACCCGGTCGCACCGGCCACAGAGGTGAAGGTGACGGTTGCCAGCAAGGTGCCGCTGGCGCTCCACAGGTGCCCTGCGCGCACGTCGGTATCGCCTGCGTCGAGTTCGGCGCGCCAGTATTTCAGTTCGGTGACCGCGCCTGGAGTGTTGACCGAAAACCGCATCCCGAGCTCGATGGAGGTGTTGTCGTTGTAGACAAAGCCCGTCACGATGTCGGCCGCATCGAACACGCCGAAGGTTTCGGGCAGCTCCGGGGCCGTCACCGTGACGACATCCTGCGACGGTGTCACGTTCACGACGTTCAGGCTGTCGTCGATGGCGCGGGCCCTGATCGTATAGACTCCCTGCGCCGTCGGCGTCCAGTTGTAGGTCCAGGTCGCCCAGTTGTCGGTCGTGGTGGCGACACGCCAGGTCGTGCCGCCGTCAAGCGAAACCTCGACCACGGCAACCTGACCGTCGGGCGTGGCGGCGTTGCCGTCATCGTCGGTCGCGGTTCCCGAGATCACCACGGTGGAAAGCGCCGCGACAGTGTCGGGGATATCAACCAGCGTGGTCGTCGCGGCGACGAGATCGAGCGATTGCGTCGCCCGGATAAGACCCTGCAACATCAGGACCGCGTCGGTCACGCCGGGCTGAATGCCCATGTCGGCGAACATGTTCACGGTGAACTGCTGGATGTCGAGGTTCGCGATCTGCGCGCTGTAGGGCGAGCTGTCATGCGCGTTGCTGAGCCCCCAGGACCAGAACACCGTGCCGGCCCCGAACACCAGCGCGCCGCTGGGCGCACGGTAGATCGACAGGTTGTGGGTGGCCGAACCCGGCAGAACGGTGTTGCCCTGGTCGGTCAGGATGCCGCTCCAGTTGATCGTCGTCTCGGAAAGCTTGATCAGGCCGGCCGGGCGGGACAGGTCGTCCGGAGACGCATCCCATTCGTAGCCGAGGATTCCGGGGGCAATGTCAAGCTGCCCGCCGTTGGCGATGCTGGTGTCGCGCCAGACCCGCAGCCCCGAAAAGGCGGCCGGCACGTCCAGCGCGCCGCCGAAATCACCGACACCGTCCGCGATGAACATCTGGCCCATCAGCGAGTTTTCGGCGCAGTTGCACGCCGGGCAAAGGCCGGAAATCGGATCGGGGTCGGCCCCGCCGGCGATGTAGTTGCCCTCGGCATCCCTTGCCATCAGAAAGCGGGTGTCGCGCCAGGTGCCTGTCCAGATGTTGGTCGGGTCAAGATCGACGTAGTCGTCGGGGCCGTCGTTGGGATCAGGGTTCGCCCAGGTTTCCTTGTAGCAGACCAGGGTGCGATACTCGGTGCCATCGACGATGCTGACGTCCCAGCGGGTCTTCCAGTAGCACTCGTTGCCGCTCCAGAACAGCAGGTTCACACCGGCGTCGCGGGCTTCCTCGACGTTGGCCCGCTGACCGCCCGACCAGTATTCGTCATGCCCGACAGAGATGAACGCCTTGTAGTTCTGCAGATAGTCCGCACCCAGCCGGTCCGTATCGACGCCGGAAATGTAGGATACGTCGTAACCGTTCTGTTCCAGCCAGCTGATCGCGGCATAATCCGCGCCAAAGACGTAGTTCTGCGCGCCGGATGACGGGCTGGTGCCGTCGCGGGTGATGAAGGGACGGTTGTAGCTGACGGCGTAAGACCGATCGTCCCGGCCGCCGTCTGGCGGCGAGTCGTCGTGGCTGACGGTCAGGCTGGCATCGCCGTAGAAGTTCGCACCGACCTGGCCATTGTTGCCGAACCAGCCGTTGTAGGCATGCCAGGTGGTATCGGATGTCTGCAGCACGATGTCGGCCGACACCCCGTCGTTGCGCACGATGAACGGAATCTGGTTCACCGCGCCCTCGATCGGGTCGCCGTTCGCGTCCAGCCGCTGAAGCCGTGCGAGGTAGACGCCCGAAACCGCATCCGCCGGGATGTCCCAGCTGTCGGTCACCGTCCAGTTGCCGGCATCGACAAGCGCCCGCGTCGGGTCGTATTGCGCCGCCTCCTGCACCGTGGCGTTCTGGTTTGTCCATTCCGCGACCTCGCGGGCACCCGACCCGCCGTAATGGCCGAGGCGGAAGATTTCCACCGTGTAGTCGCTGCCGGCGCCGCCGTTGACGTTGATCTTGAAGTCGACCGTGTCGCCCGCATTCACGCTGAAATCGGTAGCGAACCCTTCGATCTGGTTGCTGTGCGCGACGTTCCAGTAGGAACTTTCGGCCCGCCCTTCCATGATCGCGTTTTCAGTCACAATGCGATTGTCGGTCATGCCAAGCCTCCAAAAGCCGTCAGTGCGACTGCCCGACGGATCCGATTAAATGTGGTCAACGAATGATCAAACTTTCACAAATCGAGTACCGTTCTCCGCGACAAGCAGGACGCTGGAGGACGGATCAAGTCAATTAAGCCTTTCGGTGAAACCTGGCACGATGTCTATCCGAAGTAGGTGATTGCCGGTCGGGGCGCTATCAGTTGCGGAATCCGATTCCCTTTTGGTTTCAATGGCCTGCGGCTGCCGCGCTGCTGTCGGAGCTTACACTGCCAGCAAACGGATCGTGAAGCTGGCCGATCGCCTGCGGGGTCAGTTGCGCCGGATCGCGGATCAGGCAGGCGTCGAGCGCCGCCGTGATCCGCCTGCGGTTCATGCCCGAGCCGATGAACACCAGTTCCTGCCGCCGGTCGCCGTAGGGGTCGCGCCATTGCGCGCGAATCCGTGCGACGGCAAGGGGGTCCGCGGGCCAGGCCGTCCGGGGCAGCGCCGCCCACCAGCGCCCCAGCGGCTTCATCGCGGACATCGGGCCGGCCAGGCTGAAGTCGAGCGCCCAGCCGGGCTGGGTCGGAATCCAGAACTTGCCCTTGGCCCGGATGACACCCGGCAGCGGCGAGGTGAGAAGGTCGCAGATGCGTTGCGGATGGAACGGCTGCCGCGCGCGATAGACGAAGGACGCGATGCCGTATTCCTCGGCCTCGGGCACATGGCTGGCGAACTCGTTCAGTTCCTTGAACCAGCGCGGGGACCGTCTTGCCTTGTCGAAGTCGAACAGGCCGGTGCGCAGGATGCTGTCCAGCGGAACCTCGCTGTAATCGGTCTCGATCAGGCGCGCCCCCGTGTTGAGGCACCGCACGATCCGGCGCGCGGCTTCGGTGCGCGCGGGCCCCGCTTCGGTGATCTTGTTGAGGATCACCACATCCGCGAACTCGATCTGGTCGACCAGCAATTCGACCAGCGTGCGCTCGTCGGTCGGCTCGCGGGTTTCCCCCCGGTCGCGCAGGAAATCGTGGCTGGAGAAGTCTTCCAGCAGGTTTCTGGCATCGACCACCGTCACCATCGTGTCGAGTCGCGCCACGTCGCCCAGGCATTGCCCTGCCGCGTCGCGAAAGTCGAAGGTGGCCGCCACCGGCATCGGCTCGGCTATCCCGGTGGATTCGATCAGCAGATAGTCGAACCGGCCCGCCTCGGCCAGCCTGCGCACCTCTGCCAGCAGGTCGTCGCGCAGCGTGCAGCAGATGCAGCCGTTCGTCATCTCGACCAGCGTCTCGTCGGTATGGCTCAGTGCGGCGCCGCCCTCGCGCACCAGATCGGCGTCGATGTTCACCTCGGACATGTCATTGACGATGACCGCAACCCGCCTGCCTTCGCGGTTGTTCAGGATGTGGTTGAGCAGGGTTGTCTTGCCGGACCCCAGAAATCCGGACAGGACCGTGACGGGAAGTCGTTCCGAAGCGGGCAAGGCTGCACCTGACCTTCCTGTGGCTGCGGACGCCCGGCTTTCCGCAATCGGCCTGTGGTTGCGGACGCCGGGCGGTCCACAGCCGGGCCTGCGCGGCCATCCAGCCCGGCATCCGGCCTGTCGGAAGTTGTGACGGGATGTGCCCGGCCCTGTCAAATCCGCCATAAGGCGTAGCACATGGCCGGGCCTGCCGCCGCATCGTGCCGGCGGTTGGCGCGGCCCTCTCGACCCGCCGCGACGGTCAGCCGTTCCCGTTGCCCTTGCGCTGCGGGGGCAGCACGGCCTCTACCGCCCGCAGCGCGGCATCGACGACAATATCGGCCTCGTCGCGGGTGAGGCAGAGCGGGGGGGCGAAGCCGAGGATGTCGCCTTGCGGCATGGCGCGGCCGATCACGCCCCGGTCGAGCAGGGCGGCGGAGACGGCGGGGCCGATCTTGCGGGCGGGGTCGAAGAAGCGGCGGTCGTCCCTGTCCTCGACGAACTCCACCGCCGCCATCAGCCCGTCGCCGCGCACCTCGCCGACGTTGGGGTGCCCGGCCAGGGCGGCCGACAGCGCCGCGCGGAAGTAGGCGCCGGTGGTGCCCGCGTTCTCCACCAGCCCCATCTCGTCGATCAGCTTCAGGTTGGCGACCCCGGCCGCCGCGCAGATCGGATGCGCCGAATAGGTCCAGCCATGGCCCATCGGCCCCGCCTCGTCCGAGCCCTGCACCAGCACCTGCCACATCCGGTCGGACACGATCGACCCCGACAGCGGCGCATAGGCCGAGGTCAGTCCCTTGGCGATGGTGATCAGGTCGGGCACCATGCCGTAATGGTCCGAGCCGAACATCGTGCCAAGGCGGCCGAAGCCGGTCACCACCTCGTCGGCCACCAGCAGGATGTCGTATTTCGCCAGCACCGCCTGGATCGCCGCCCAGTAGCCCGCGGGCGGCGGCACGATGCCGCCGGTGCCGAGGATCGGCTCGCCGATGAAGGCCGCGACGGTGTCGGGGCCCTCGGCCAGGATCATCTCCTCCAGCTTCGCCGCGCAATGGGCCGAGAACTGTTCCTCGGTCTGGTTGCGGTCTTCGCGGCGGAAATAGTAGGGCGCCTCGGTGTGCAGCACGGGGGCGCGCGGCAGGTCGAAGTTGGCGTGGAACAGCGCGAGCCCGGTCAGGCTGCCGGTCATCACGCCCGAGCCGTGATAGCCGCGCCAACGGCTGATGATCTTCTTCTTCTCGGGTCGGCCGAGGATGTTGTTGTAATACCAGATCAGCTTGATGTTGGTCTCGTTGGCATCCGAGCCCGACAGGCCGAAATAGACCCGGCTCATGTGCGAAGGCGCGCGTTCGATGATCATCCGCGCCAGCGTGATGCTGGCCTCGGTGCCGTGGCCGACATAGGCGTGGTAATAGGCCAGCTTGCGCGCCTGCTCGGCAATCGCCTCGGCAATCTCGCTGCGCCCGTAGCCGACGTTGACGCAGTAAAGCCCGGCAAAGGCATCAAGGCTGCGCCGACCCTCGGTGTCGGTGATATGGACCCCCTCGCCCCCGGCAATCACCCGCCGCGGCGTCTCGCCCCGCGCATGGGCACCGGCATGGGTCGAGGGGTGGAAGAAATGATCGCGGTCCCAGGCGTTCAGGTCGTTGCTGCCGAAGGTCATGCGTGGCGTTCCTTGTTGGGTCGTTCAGGTCGGGGCAACAGGCCGCCGCTACATGACACGAGAGATGAACTGGCGGAAGCGGGGCGAGGTCGAGCGGCTGAACACCTCGTCGGGCGTGCCCTCGGCCTCGATCCTGCCCGCGTCGAGAAAGACCACCCGGTCCGACACTTCGCGCGCAAAGCCGACCTCGTGGGTGACGACCAGCATGGTGCGCGCCTCGGAGGCCAGATCGCGGATCACCCGCAAGACCTCGCCCACCAGTTCCGGGTCCAGCGCAGATGTGGGTTCGTCGAACAGCAGCACCTTCGGCCGCATCGCCAGCGCCCGGGCGATGGCCGCGCGCTGCTGCTGGCCGCCCGACAGCATCGCCGGATAGGCGTCGCGCTTTTCGATCAGCCCGACCTTTTCCAGCAGGGCCTCGGCCTCGCCGATCACCTCGGCGCGCGGTCGTTTGAAGACGTGGACCGGCGCTTCGATGACATTCTGCAGCACCGTCTTGTGGCTCCACAGGTTGAAGTTCTGGAAGACCATCCCGGTCTGCCGGCGGATGCCTTCGGTGAGCTTGCGGCGCTCGGCGGCAGGGGCGGGCTCCGCATCGGCCCCGAAGCCAAGCCGGAGCGGGCCGACGCGCACCACGCCGCCATCTGCCGTTTCCAGCAGGTTCACGCAGCGCAGCAGCGTGGATTTGCCCGACCCCGAGGAGCCGAGAATCGAGATCACCTGACCCTCGCCGGCCGAAAGCGACACGCCGCGCAGCACTTCCAGCGTGCCGAACCGTTTGCGCAGGCTTTCGATCTGCACGATCGGTTCGGCTGCGCGGGGAAGAAGGGTCGGTGCCATGGCCATTGCCTGTTCCGTCTTGCATTGCCCGGACCGGGCCGTGACCATTGTCGCCTGCCAACTCTATGCTGGGGTTTTGACCGGATTTCATCTAAGTTTTCCCCGTTCAGGATTTTTTCCTGCACTCAATTCGTATTCAACGCAGGAGTTCTGCATGGCGGCGCTTGACCAGATAGACGTGCGGATCCTGACCGCCGTCCAACAGAACAACCGCATGACCTCGGACGAGCTTGGGGCGCTGGTCGGTCTGTCCCCGACCGCCTGCCAGCGCCGCTTGAAACGGCTGCGCGCCGACGGGATCATCGAGGCCGATGTGTCCGTGGTGTCACCCGAGGCCGTCGGCCGCCCGATCTCGATGCTGGTTCTGGTGTCGCTGGAACGCGAAAGGTCCGATATCATTGACCGTTTCAAGCAGTCGATCCGCTCGACCCCGGAAATCATGGTCGGGCTTTACGTCACCGGAGAGGCCGATTTCGCCCTGCTGATCACCGCGCGCGACATGGAGGATTACGAGACCTTCACGCGGCGCTTCTTCTACGAGAACCGCGACATCAAGGGTTTCAAGACACTGGTGGTGATGGACCGCATCAAGCTTGGCCTCAGCGTTCCCATCCCCGACGTGGGCGACCCCGGCTGACAGGCGGCGGGTGGAGCCGCGCGTCTGGCGCATCTTTTCGCGAAATCTGGCACGGTTTGCGCAGGAATTCTGCGAAGGGTAGCCCAAGAACGCCGCCGCTCAGGTCCCGATCCGGGTAGGATGAAGCTACGCCGGCGACTTGCCGCGCCTGCATTCCCCGGAAAGACCCGATGACAAACCTGCCCGTTTCGAGCTTTGTCGAGGCCAGACAAGCCGCCTTCTGCGATCTCAGCGACCGTATCTGGGACATGCCGGAGCTGAACTTTGCCGAAGTCCGCTCGGCTGCGGCCCATGCGCAGATGATCGCGTCCGAAGGTTTCCGCCCGATGTCCGGCATCGCCGGTATGCCGACGGCGGTGGGCGGCGAGGCGGGTGATGGCGGTCCGGTGATCGTGATCATGGGCGAATACGACGCGCTGCCGGGTCTCAGCCAGCACGCGGGGCTGCCCGAGCAGCGAGAACTGGTGCCGGGCGGCAACGGCCATGGCTGCGGGCACAACCTGCTGGGCTCGGCCTCGCTGCTGGCGGCGGCGGCGCTGAAGGAGTGGCTGGCGCGCGCCGGGCTGCCGGGCCGGGTGCGCTATCTCGGCTGCCCCGCCGAAGAGGGCGGTTCGGCCAAGGGCTTCATGGTGCGGGCGGGCTGTTTCGACGACGTGGATGCCGCGATCTGCTGGCATCCGGGCCCGTTGACCGGCGTGACGAGCCCGCTGTCGCTGGCCTGCGTGGAATCGGAGTTCATCTTTCATGGCCGCGCCTCGCACGCCTCGGTTTCCCCGCATCTGGGGCGGTCCGCACTGGATGCGGTGGAGCTGATGAACGTCGGCGTGAACTACCTGCGCGAACACATGCCGCCGGGGGCGCGCATCCACTACGCCATCACCGATGCCGGGGGCATATCGCCCAATGTGGTGCAGGCCCGCGCCGCTGTGCGTCAGCTGGTGCGCGCGCCGACCCTGCCCGAGATGTGGTCGCTGAACGACCGGGTGATCGACGTGGCGCGCGGTGCCGCGCTGATGACCGGCACGACGATGCAGATGCGCCAGATCAGCGGCGAGGCCAATCTGGTGGGCAACACCGTGCTGGAACGGCTGATGGATGCCGCCCTGCGCCGCCTTGGCCCGCCCCCGTTCGATGCCGAGGATCAGACGGTGGCCGCCGCCTTCGCGGCCACGCTCGACCCGCAGGACATCCGCGCCGCGCTGGCCAACTTCGGGTTGACCCGGACGCCCGGCGCCGCGCTCTGCGACCAGATCTATGCGATGGGGTCCGGCTCGCGCCATGCCATCGGGTCCACCGATGTCGGCACGGTCAGCTGGGTGGTGCCGGTCGTTCAGTGCCGCGTGGCAACCTGCGCCACCGGCACCCCGGCGCATTCCTGGCAGATGGTGGCGCAGGGGCGCACGGCGGCGGCGCACAAGGGCATGATCCTCGCGGCAAAGGCGATGGCCGAGGTGGCGGCCACCCTGTTTGCCTATCCGGCCCGGCTTGCGGCAGCACAGGCCGAACATGCGGCCTTCCGCGCCGAAAACCCGTTCCGCAACCCGGTCGGACCGGATGTGGCGCTGAACCTTCCCGCCGGGCCGCCGTCATGACCGCGCCGGGCGGCAAGACGCGACTGGCGACGCACGCGAGGCATCGTGGCTGACCAGACCCTCCTCCAGCTGTTCAGTTTCGGCCCCGACGGGTGGGGCGCGCCCATGCTGCGCGCCGCCGGAATGACCGTGGCGGTTGCGGCCTGCGGCTATCTGCTGGGCGGGGTCATCGGGATCTTCGGGGCCTGGGCCAAGCTGGCGGGCGGGCGCGTGCTGCGCGGCGCGGCGGAGACCTACACCACGGTGTTGCGCGGCATTCCCGACCTGCTGGTGATCTTCCTGTTCTATTTCGGGGCCGGGGTTGCGCTGTCGAAGATCGCGGGGCTGTTCGGCCATGTCGGTTTCATCTCGCTGCCGGGCTTCGTGGCCGGCTTTCTGGCGATCGGCATCGTGTCGGGCGCCTATCACACCGAGGTGATCCGGGCCGCCGTGATGGCGGTGAGCAAGGGCGAGATCGAGGCCGCGACGGCGATCGGCATGGGCCGCTTTCTGATCTTCCGCCGCATCCTTGCCCCGCTGGCGCTGCGCTCGGCCCTGCCCGGCCTCGGGAACGTGTGGCAGCTGGTGCTGAAGGAAGCGGCGCTGGTCTCGGTGACCGGGGTGGTGGAACTGGTGCGGCAGGCGCAGATGGGGGCGCGGTCCACCCGCGACCCGTTCACATTCTTTCTGGTCGCAGCCCTGCTGTATCTCTGCATCACCACGGTTTCGGGCCTGCTGTTTCAGGCCGCCGAGGCGCGGGTCGGTCGCGGGGCACGGCGCACATGATCGAACTGTCGTTCATATGGGAAGCCTTCCTCACGCTGCTGCCCGGTGTGCCGCTGACGTTGCAGCTTGCCGCGGTATCCTTCGTTCTGGGCGCGGCCCTGGCGGTGCCGGTCGCGATGATGAGGATGGCGCGCAACCGCATTCTGGCGGCCACGGCCAAGCTTTACATCACGGTTTTCCGCGGCACGCCGCTGCTGTTGCAGATATTCCTGATCTACTACGGGCTGGCACAGGTCGATTTCATTCGCCACGGGCCGCTGTGGGTGTTGTTCCGCGACCCCTATTTCTGCGCGATTCTGGCCCTGACGCTGAACATGGCGGCCTATGCCAGCGAGGCCGTGCGCGGCGGGCTGCTGTCGGTGCCGCATGGCCAGATCGAGGCGGCTCGGGCGGGTGGGATGTCGCGCCCGCTGATGCTGCGCCGGATCATCCTGCCGCTGGCAATGCGCCAGTCCCTGCCCGCCTTCGGCAACGAGTTGATCATCATGATCAAGTCCACCTCGCTCGCCTCGATGATCACCGTGATGGAAATCACCGGCCTCGCCTCGCGGCTGATGTCGGAAACCTACCGCGTGGTCGAGGTTCTGCTGGCGGCGGGTGCGATCTACCTCACGATGTCCTTCCTCAGCGCGCGCGGGGTGCGGGCGCTGGAACACTGGCTGAACCCGCAATTGCGCAACGTCGCAGGTGGAATGCCCGAACTGGAACGGGGTGCCGCATGAGCGCCCGCGCTCCCCGACGCCACCACCCAAGCCGGCACGCAAGACGACCGGCGCCGACCACTGACCTTTTCCCCAACAGACAGGATAGACCGATGAGACTGACCTTCGTTCCCAGGACCCTTGCCCTTGCAGCCCTTCTTGCCGCAGCCCCCGCGCTGGCAGAACTGCCCGCCACCCTGCGCATCGCCACCGATGCGGAAAGCCCGCCCTACAGCATCGCCAAGCCCGACGGCTCAGTCGAGGGCTACGAGATCGACCTGATCAAGGTGGCCTGCGAAAAGATGGCCGTAGAATGCATCGTCGAGGTGTCGGATTTCAGCGGCATGATCCCGGCGCTGAACGCGGGCAAGTTCGACGTGATCATGGCCAGCATGTCGATCACCGACAAGCGCCGCGAAGTCATCGAGTTCTCGGTGCCCTATGGCGGCACCGGCAACACCATGGCGGCGCTGAAGGGCAGCGGGCTGGAAGACCTGCCGACGACCGACGGCAAGCTGTCGCTGCTCGACCCGCAGACCCCGGCGATGCTGGCGACCATGGCCGAAATGCTGAAGGGCAAGGTCATCGGTGTCGAGGCCGCTTCGGTTTCGGCCGATTTTGCCAAGACCAACTTCGGTGCCGTGGCAGAAGTGCGCGAGTATCAGAAAAGCGACGAGATCACGCTTGATCTGCTGGCGGGCCGGGTCGACGTGATGGTGAACGGGCGCAGCTACATCTTCAACGCGATCCAGCAGCCGCAGAATGCCGAGATGATGCTGGTCGGGCCGGTGTTCGACGAAGGCATGTTCGGGCTTGGCACCGGGCTTGGCCTGCGCAAGCAGGACACCGAACTGAAGGCGGCCCTCGATGCCGCCCTGACGGCCACCGCCGCCGAAGGCATCATGAAGGCGCTGTCGGAAAAGTGGTTCGGCTTTGACGTGACCCCGGCCAGCCTGCGCTGAGGCATCCTGCTGGCAACCCGCCTTCGGGCAACGGATCGGGCGGCCGTGGCCGCCCGGCCTTCCGGGTGCCGCACGGGCATCGCCGTGCCTGTCCGGCCCCCGGCCCTGCCGGTTCATCGACCGCCCGAAGGCGGCGGCATTCCGCCCCGGCTGCAACGCGCTCCGCTTCCGCAAGGGTGCCGGAAACGCGGGGCGCGAAGGCGGGAAACTCCTGATGGCGTTTTCCATCGCAGGGCAAAGCTGTGGCACGGGCATGATCCGGGGCCGGGCCAGCAGACCCGGCGCGTTGCAGGGGCGGGCAATCGAAACGTCCTCCCGTCCCCGCGAGGCGTCGGGCCGGCGCGCCTCGGCAAGGTGGCCGCGTTCGCGGTCGGTCCCCGCCTGCCCGCGCATCTTTCATGGACGCGCGCCGGGGTTCGTTGCCAGCCTTGCGGAGGTTTCAGAGGGGGCAGTGCGTGGAGCGTTTCACTGGCGGGTGCCTGTGCGGCAACGTCCGGATCGTGGCGTCGGGGCAGCCATACCGGGTCGGCATATGCCACTGTCTTGACTGCCGCAAGCATCACGGGGCCCTGTTTCACGCCGCCGCGATATTCCCGCAGGATGCGGTGACGATCACCGGCGAAACGCGCGAATATGCCGGGCGGTTCTTCTGCCCGCGCTGCGGCTCGTCCGTGTTCGCGCGCAGCGCGGACGAGATCGAAGTGAACCTGGGGTCGCTGGATGCCCCGGACCAGCTGAAGCCCGCCTACGAACTCTGGACCCTCCGTCGCGAGTCGTGGTTGCCGCCGCTTCCGGTTGCCCGGCAATACTCGGGGGATCGCGACGCTTCATCCCGCATCGAGGACGCCGGGATGGGGCAGTCGGGGAATGGCACCACGCTGTGACGCCCTGTTTGTCGGCGCTTGGGTCGGGCGGCGATGGGCCTGCCGCCGGAGTTGAAGCGGCAGCGGCCGGCGCAGGACAGCGGGATGCCGGTGCCGGTCGGAACGCCGCCCCCCCGGCGGGCAAACGCCGCCCGCAGGACGGAGTTTGCCGCCACGTTCGGCAGGGTGGCGGAAAGCAACGAACCGGCCGCGATTCTGGCAAACCGGGGTCGCGCAGGCCAAAGGTCAGGGATTCACCGGCAGGGCCAGTGCGGCAAGCAGCGGGCGGTGGTCGCCTCGGTCGAACTGCTGCAGCGGGGCCAGCAGCGCCGCCGTGTCCAGATGGCGGGTGGCCGCGGTGAACTTCTGCACCAGTTCTTCCCGCGTCATCGGGTTCGCCGGATCGCCCTTGGGATGCATCACTTCGCGCATGTGCCGCCCGGTGCCGGTGACCAGCACGACCCGCGCCCCGGTGGTGGCGGGAAAGCGGTCATTGATCTCGGCGTCCACCATCAGGTGGACCTTGCGCGCGAAAGCGACCGAGTCCGGGTTGTGCAGGCTGCCTAGCGTCAGGGGCAGCAGGGCATCGCGCCCCTCTACCGCAGCGACGCCCAGCATGAAGGGCACGCTGTATTGCGCACCTTCCAGCGTGGCCGGATCGACATCGTTGTTCAGCTTCAGCGCCCGCTCGAAGGTATGCACCTCGACGGTCTCGATCGCCTCGCGGCGCAGGCCCTCGCCGATCAGGATGTCGGTCAGCCCGTCGATCGCGGCATGGGCCCAGCGGCAGCAGGAATAGGGCTTGAAATAGGTCTGCTCGATCGCGAACGACCGGCCGAGCCCGCGCAGGATCGCGACCCGGTCGAAATAGGCCGGATGGTCGAGGATGTCGGTCGGCCCGGTGAAACCGGCCTGCGCCAGCGTGACCGACATGGCGCCGGTCAGCGCGCTCCACGCGATGCCTTCCTTGGCATGGTTGCCCATCACCTTGGAATAGCCTGCGGCAGACTGGTTCGGCCCGTGCACCCCGGTGATCGCCATTGCCTGGATCATCTGGTCGCGCGACAGCCCGCGCATCCGCCCGACCGCGGCCGCGACGCCGTAGTTGCACCATTTCCCGGTGGACATGGTGTCGAGCCGGCTGAAATCGCGCCCGGCGGCGACCCGCACGGCGACCTCGTAGCCCAGCACGATGCAGGTGACCAGCTCTTCCCAGCCGCAGCCGGTCTCCTCGGCCATGGCAAGGCAGGCCGGGATGATCGCGGCCCCCGGGTGCCCCGTTGCGGCGCGGTTGCCGTCGTCAAGGTCAAGGATGCTCGCCGCGGTGCAGTTTGCCAGCATCGCCCCGGCCGCCGGGGCCTTGACGCCCGAGAACCAGACCGAACACGGCCCCCCTGCCCCGAAGGCCGCCGGTGCCGCGGCCCGTGCCGCCCGCGCCCCGTCGCTCTCGGCGCCGGCCAGTGCTGCGGTCACGCAATCCAGCACGCAGTTGCGCGCGGCGTTGACCGTGCTTTCGGGCAAGGCGTCGAACCGCAGGTCCAGCGCATAGTCGGCAAGGGCGTCGAGCGTGTCGTGGCGGCGCTGCGGTGCCGGGCTGCCCAGGGCGCTGCGGACGTAGGTATACGGGTTCATCGTCTGGTTTCCTTGAGCCGGGGGTCAAGCGCATCGCGCAGGCCATCCCCCAGAAGATTGACGGAGAGGATGGTGATCATGATCGCGATCCCGGGCAAGGTCGCAAGCCACCACGCATCAAGAATGTAGTCACGGCCCTCCGACAGCATCATGCCCCAGGTCGGCGTCGGCGGCGGCACCCCCATGCCCAGGAAAGACAGACCGCTTTCCCAGATGATGTAGTTTGCCGCGCGCACCGTGCCCAGCACCAGCACCGGCGACAGCACGTTGGGCAGGATGTGGCGGCGCAGGATTTCCGCGTCGCCGGTGCCGATCGACCGGGCGGCGGCGACATACTCGCGCTCCCGCACCGACAGCACGCTGCCGCGCACCGTGCGGGCATAGGTCACCCAGTCCGACAGGGCGAGCACCAGGATCAGGTTGGTCAGCGACGGCCCGAGGATCGCGATCACCGAGATTGTCAGCAGCATGAACGGATAGGCGAGGAACAGATCGCCCGTTCGCATGATCACGGCATCGACCCAGCCACCGAAATAGCCCGCCAGCGTGCCGAGGATCAGCCCGACCGTCAGCGCGACCATCACCGTGAGGAACGCCACCATCAGCGACACCTGCCCGCCCGCCAGGATGCGCGACAGCACGTCGCGGCCCAGGTTGTCGGTGCCCAGCGGATGCGCCCAGGTGCCGCCCTCCGACCAGACCGGCGGCAGGAAGCGCGCCAGAAGGTCGGTGCCGGTTGCACTGGCGCCCCAGACGAAAGGGAAGACGAAGCAGGCCGACACCATCAGGAACAGCACGACGCCGCCGATCATGGCGCTGCGACTGCGCGTCAGATCGCGCAGCAGGCCCGAAGGCGGCCGGCGCACGGCCGACCGGCCGGTGTCGATGGCAGAAGCCGGGGCGGACTCGGGGGAGGATGCCACTACTTGCTCCTGTCGAAGCTGATGTTGGGGTCGAGCCAGGCGTAGAGCAGATCGACCACCAGATTGACCGTGACGAAGATGATCGCCAGCATCATCACCGCCGCCTGGACCACCGGGTAATCGCGGTCAAGGATCGACTGCACGATCAGGCGGCCGACGCCGGGCCAGGCGAACACCGTCTCGATGATCACGGCACCGCCCAGCAGGAAGCCGAACTCCATCCCGATCACCGTCACCAGCGGGATCATCGCATTGCGCAGCGCGTGCTTGCCGACCACCATCGCTTCCGAAAGCCCCTTGGCGCGCGCGGTGCGGACATAGTCGAGCCCCAGCACCTCCAGCATCGCGGACCGGGTCAGCCGGGCGAACAGCGCGATCAGCGACAGGCCCAGCGCCGCCGAGGGCATCACCAGTTGCGCCCAGGTGCCCCGCCCCGAGGTCGGCAGCCAGCCAAGCTGCACCGAGAACACCATGATGAACATGATCCCCAGCCAGAAATGCGGCATCGACAGGCCGAACAGCGCGACGGTCATGCTGATCGTGTCAAGCCAGGACCCGCGCTTCACGGCCGCCAGCACCCCGATCGGAATGGCGATCACCAGTGCCAGCAGCAGGGCGGCGAAGGCCAGTTCCAGCGTGGCGGGCATCCGTTCCAGGATCAGCCCCACCACGGGCTCGCCGGTATAGATCGACCGGCCCAGATCGCCTTGCAGCGCCGAGGCCAGAAAGGTGAAATATTGCAGGTAAATCGGATCATCGAGCCGCATCTCGCGGCGCAAGGTCTCGATCTGTTCGCGCGTCGCGTCCTGCGGCAGGATCAGGCCCACCGGGTCGCCCGACAGGTGCAGAAAGACGAAACTGATGACAGAGATCCCGACGATCACCAGAACGGTATGACCAAGACGCATGAGGATGTAGCGCAGCATCGTGGCCTCCTTTGCCATGGCTGACCGGGGTCGGGGCAACAAGGCCCGCAGATGCGGGCCTTGCGTGGGCATGGCGGGACGTGGCCCCGCCACCCGGCGTATCAGTTCGCGGCGGCCGGTTCGGCAAACCGCATGAACAGGAAGCCGTCACGGCGACCGACATAGGTCACGTCGGGGGCCACGGCATAGGTTTCCGGGATGATGTAGAGGTAGAGCCAGGGCGCTTCCTCGTAGAGTGCGCGGTCGATCTCGCCGTAGATCCTGGCGCGTTCGTCGCGGTCCAGCGTGGAGCGGCCAAGGTCGAGCGCCGCATCGGTAGCCGGATTGTCGTAGAAGTAGTCGCGGCTGTTGGAGTGGAACAGCGAGTACATGTAGCGGTCGGGTTCCGGGTTGTCGTCCCACCAGTAGATGAACATCTCATGTTCCTTTGCCTGGTACTTTTCCCACATGACGGCGCGGTCAAGCGGTTCAAGCTTGGCCCGGACCCCGATCTTTTCCAGATCGGCGGCAATGGCCTGCGCCTGTTCCTGGATCTGGGTCATGTTGGTGGGGTAGCTCAGCCTGGTTTCGAACCCGTCGGGGAAGCCCGCCTCGGCAAGCAGCGCCTTGGCCTTCTCGACATCGTAGGGATAGGGTTCAAGCGTGAGGTCAGCGCCGAAGGTACGCGGGCTGATCGGCCCCGCCGCCAGCATTCCGCGGTCGTTGAACAGTGCAGCCTTGATCAGCGCACGGTTCACGCCGTAGTTCACGGCCTGCCGCACGCGCTGGTCGGCAAAGGGACCAGCCAGCGTGTTCAGCCCGACATAGGGCATGACGCCCATGCTGTCGGTCAGCGTGCCCTTGCCGGATTTCTCGATGGTCTGCTGGCTGCGCACCGACACGCCTTCGATGATCTGGCTTTCGCCGGTCACGAACGAGGCGACCCGTGCGCTTTCTTCCGGGATGGTGCGGAAGATCACCTTGTCATAGGCCGGCGCGCCGTCCCAGTAGCCTTCGAACGCGGTCAGCACCACGTCGCCGCCACGATCCCAGCTTTCGACCATGTAGGGGCCGGCGCCGATCGGCATCCGGTTGAAGGCATCCTTTTCCGTCGCAGCGGTGGCTACGGGGGGCAGGATGGGCAGGTAGTAGCTCATCAGGTGCAGGATCGGGGCAAAGGGGGCCTTGGTGGTGAACTCGACCGTCAGGTCATCGATCACGCGCACGGCCTCGATCTGCGCCATCCGCCCGGCATGGGGCGATGCCAGTTCGGCATTCACCAGCCGTTCAAACGAAAAGCGCACCGCTTCGGCATTCACCGGCTCGCCGTTGTGGAAGGTCAGGCCGGGCTTCAGCGTGACGACCAGCTTGGTCGGCTCGGGGAACTCCCAGCTTGCGGCCAGACCGGGCGCCACGCCGCCATCTTCCAGCGGATCGAACAGGCGGTCCTGGATGTTGAGGGCCACGTTCAGCGAGTGCTGAAGGTTGTTCTGCATGGCATCAAGCCCGACAGGCTCGGCGGACTGCACGACGATAAGGGTCTTTGTCTCGGCGACGGCAAGCCCCGCTCCGGCAAGGACGGTCAGCGCGGCACATGCCGCCCCGACCGATCTGGAAAAGATGCTCATACGGTGTTACTCCCAAGGTTGCGGATAGTATCTGCGGGGCCTTGAACCGGCCCTTTCATTGCCGCCACGGTGCCCGGCACGACGGCCGGGACTCTGGCGGATGTGGTGATGAACGAGGCGGCATCGCCGCCCGGCGTCAGCAGGTGACAGGCCGCCCGGCGCCCCGACCCGATGTCGGTCAGCGCGGGTGCCACGGTCCGGCATCGCGCCATGACCGCCGGGCAGCGCGTATGGAAATGGCAGCCCGAAGGCGGATCGAGCGGCGAGGGCATCTCGCCGGTCAGGATCACCCGTTCGGCCCGTTCCCGCACCCGCGGCACCGGCACCGCCGCGACAAGCACGCGGGTATAGGGGTGCTGCGGGTCGCGGAACACCGCCTCGACCGGCCCTTCCTCGACGATGCGCCCCAGATACATCACCGCGACCCGGTGGCAGATGTAGCGGATCGCCCCCAGATCGTGGCTGACGATGATGTATCCGGTGCCGGTTTCGCGCTGCAACCGCTTGAGCAGGTTCAGGATCTGTGCCCGCACCGACACGTCGAGCGCCGAGACCGGTTCGTCCCCCACCAGCAGCGCCGGGCGCAGCACCATGGCGCGGGCAATGCCGATGCGCTGCCGCTGGCCGCCGGAAAACTCGTGCGGGTGGCGGTTCAGGACGTGGCGCCCCATGCCCACGACATGCAGGGCATCCGCGATGCGCTCCAGCCGTTCGGCGGCGGAGTCGGGCGAATGGACCCGCAGCGGCTCGTCGACGATCTCGCGCACCGTCATGCGCGGGTTCAGCGATCCGAACGGGTCCTGGAACACGATCTGCATGTGCTGCCGTTCGCGCCGCATCTCGGCCGGGCTCAGCGCCATGATATCGCGGCCGCGAAAGCTGATCGCCCCGGACGAAGGTTCGATCAGCCGCAGCAGGGCGCGCGACAGGGTGGACTTGCCACACCCGGATTCGCCCACGATGCCCAGCGTCTCGCCGCCCTCCAGCGTCAGTGAAACGTCGTCGACCGCCCGCACGCTCATGCCCTTGCGGAACAGGCCGCCCGGCATCGCGAAGCTTTTCGACAGGCCGCTGACCGTCAGCAGGCGACCGGGTTCATTGACCATGTCCGGCCTCCCAGCAGGCGACATTGTGGCCGGGCGACACCATGGTCACCGGAGGCGTCTCGCGCAGGCACCTGTCCTGCACCAGCGGGCAGCGCGGGTTGAAGCGGCACCCGCCCGGCAAGTCATCGGGCGGCGGAACCGAGCCCACAATCTCGAAAAGCTGGTCGGGCACGACCTCGGCATCGGGCTGCGGCAGGGCAGCCAGCAGGCCGCGCGTGTAGGGGTGGCGCGGGTTGTCGAACAGGGCGGCGGTCGGCGCCTCCTCGACCACGGTGCCGCAGTAAAGCACCATCACCCGGTCGGACACCTCGGCAATCACCCCCAGATCGTGGCTGATGAACAGCACCGAGGTGTTGTAGTCGCGGCGCAGCTGGCGGATCAGGTCAAGGATCTGGGCCTGGATGGTCACGTCCAGCGCAGTTGTCGGTTCATCGGCGATCAGCACCCGCGGCCGGCAGGCCAGCGCCATGGCGATCATCACCCGCTGGCGCATCCCGCCCGACAGTTGCGCCGGAAAGTTGCGCACCCGGGTCTCGGGCGACCCGACGCCGACAGCCCGCAGAGCATCGACCGCCTGCCGACGCGCCGTCGCCCTGTCGGACCCCTGGTGCAGGCGAAACACCTCGGCCAGCTGTTCGCCCACGGTCAGAACCGGGTTCAGCGCGGTCATCGGTTCCTGGAACACCATGCTGATCTCGTTGCCGCGGATGCGGCGGATCTCGCGGTCGGGCATGTCGGTCAGTTCGCGGCCCGACAGGCGCACCGACCCGGCGGCGACCCGCGCGCCCCGGGGCAGAGGCCCCAGCACCGACAGCGACAGGATGCTCTTGCCGCAGCCGGATTCGCCGACGATGCCCAGCGTCTCGCCAGCCGCAAGGCTGAAGCTCACGCCATCCACCACCCGCAGGCCTGACCCGGCGCGCCCGAATTCGACCACAAGGCGGTCGACTTCCAGCAATGGCGGCGAAGCGGCGCGTAAGGTCAAAGGCACGTCCCCCGTCTTCGATTATTTTGTGCGATATACGCACAATGGTGCGATATACGCCACTCTAGGAATGTGCCGTTCACGATGTCAACACATTTGCTGTGAAACGCCGCGATCCGTCCGGGCAGAAACGGACAGACCGACGCATGACATCACGCCGCAGCGGGGCGGTGGATGCGCAAAGGCCCCGCAATCCTCACGGGTTGCGGGCCGGGTTTCGGGTCGTTGACGGGATCAGAGGTGGCCGATCGGCCGTTCCGTTTCGTTGACGGCGCGGCGCAGTGCAGACAGCGCGCGGTCGCACATCTCGTCCACCGACATGCGGCGCACATGCGCATCGACATTCATCGCCGCAATCACCCGGTTGCGGCGATCCCTGACCGGAACGGCGATGGACCGCACCCCCAGTTCCAGCTCCTCGTCCACCAGCGCATAGCCCTGCCTGCGCACCTGTTCCAGCCGCGCGATGAAATCGCTGCGGCTGGTGATGGTGTTGTCGGTCAGGGCAAACAGGGGTGCTGCTTCGAGAATCACGGCCAGTTCGTCATCCGGCAGCGCCGCCATCAGAACCTGGCCCAACGCCGTGGCATGGGCCGGCAGGCGTCCACCAACCTCCAGCACCTGCTCCATGATCCGCTGCGCCGCAACCCGGGCGACGTAAACAATCTCTCCCCGGTCCAGCACAGCCAGCGAACAGCTTTCGCCCAGATCGCGCGTCACGTCTTCCATGTAGGTGCGCGCCACTTCCGGCAGGCCGAAGGACGAAAGATAGGCATAGCCCAGTTCCAGCACCCGCGCCGTCAGCTCGAACACCTTGCCGTCGGTGCGGGCATAGCCGGTCGCCACCAGCGTGATGAGAATGCGGCGCGCGGCGGCCCTGGTCAGGTTTGCGTGGCGCGCCACTTCGGTCGGTGTCATCCTGGGATGATTGCGGTCAAAGCAGGCGATGACCGACAGCCCGCGCGTCAGGGTCTGAAGCACGTCTCCGTCGCGGAAACCGCCCGCCGCATCGTCATCCATCCCCGAACGTCCCCAGACCTTGTTTTCCGGCCCTTGCGGCCCGGGAATGCCCGTTTATGCCCCGCCACCGGCGGCCACGCAAGCCACAGCCCGGCCCCGGCGCCGACGCCCCGGGCAAAAAGCCAAACGCATGGTTGACAGGCTCATGGGCGCCGCCTAATCATTTCATGTGCGTATATCGTCCTTCTGTGCGATTATCGCACAACTGCTGATTTCACGGATGAACGCATCCCGAGGGATAGAAGGAGCCGCCTGCAATGACGCTTCAAATCGGGGTCGACACCGGCGGCACCCATACCGACATCGTGCTGCTGGACCGAGAAACCGGCGGGTTCAGCACCCTGAAGGTTCCCACCACGCCCGAGGATCTGTCGATCGGAATCCTGAACGGCGTGCGCCGCATCCTGGTCGAAACCGGCAACGACACGTCGGGGCGCGACATCGCCTTTCACTATGGTACGACGCTGGTGACCAACATCATCGTAGAGGAGCAGGACATGCCGATCGGCCTGCTGACCACCGGCGGGTTCCGCGACGTGCTGGCCATCGGGCGGGCGGTGCGCAAGCCGAACATCTATGACATACACTGGCGCCCGCAGCGCCCGCTGGTGCCGCGCGCCCTGCGCCGGGGCGTGCCCGAACGCATCACCCACAAGGGCGAGGTCGTGACCCCGCTCGACGAAGCCGCCGCCCGCGCCGAAATGCGGGTGCTGCGCGACCGCAAGGTGGTCGCGGTGGCGGTCTGCCTGCTGAACGCCTATGCCAACCCCGCCCACGAGCGCCGTCTGGCCGAGATCGCGGCCGAGGAACTGCCGGGCGTGCCCGTCACGCTGTCGTCCGACGTGGCGCGGGAGTTCCGCGAATACGAGCGGACCTCGACCACCGTGCTGAACGCCTTCGTGCTTGCGCCGATGATCGCGCATCTCGACGGGCTTGCCGACCGGCTGCGCGGCGACGGCGTGCGCCGCACCCCGTTCATCATGCGCGGCAACGGCGGGATCATGAGCTTTGATCTGGCCAAGACGCTGCCCGCCGCCGTCACCCATTCCGGCCCGGTCGCCGGCATCGTCGGCGGCAACGCGCTGGCGCGGGCCACGGGCATCACCGATGCCATCACCTTCGACATGGGCGGCACCTCGTCCGACGTGGCACTGATTTCCGCCAGCGTGCCGTTCTCCACCACGCGCGGCAAGCTGGCCGGATACCCGGTGCTGCTGCCGATGCTCGATCTTGTCACCATCGGCGCGGGCGGCGGGTCGATCGCCTGGATCGATGGCGGCGGCGGCCTGAAGGTCGGGCCGCGCAGCGCCGGGTCGGTGCCCGGCCCCGCCTGTTACGGGCAGGGCGGCGAGAACCCGACCGTGACCGATGCCAACCTGCTCTGCGGGCGGCTGAACGGCGACTTCTTCCTGAACGGTGACCGCGTGCTGCGCCGCGATCTGGCGGAAATGGCGATGCGCGACAAGATCGCCGCGCCGCTGGGCCTTTCGGTGAACGAGGCGGCGCTGGGTGTGCTGGCGATTGCCGAGGGCCACATGGTCAACGCGATCAAGCTGGTTTCGGTGCAGCGCGGCATCGACCCGCGCGACCATACGCTGATCGGCTTCGGCGGCGCAGGTCCGCTGCACGCCGTGAGCCTCGCCGAGGCCATCGGGATGCGCCGCGTGCTGATCCCGGCCGCCCCCGGCAACGTCTCGGCCTCGGGCCTCTTGTCGGCCGAGGTGCGCCACGACATCGTGCGCACCCGGGTCCATCCGCTGGACGGGGCCGATGCCGACACGCTGGACGCGGGCTTCGCCGCGCTGGTGGACGAGGCCGCAGCGGCGCTGGCCGTGCAGGGCATCGGTGACGCCGACCTGCAGATCCTGCGCGCCGTCGATCTGCGCTATCGCGGGCAGGCGTATGAGCTGACCCTGCCCCTGCCCGCCGGGCCGGTTGATGCGGCGACGCTGGCGGGCCTGGCCGCGCGGTTCCACAGCGAACATGCGCGGGTCTACGGCTATGCGCTGAAGCATCATGCGGTCGAGATCGTGAACCTGCGGGTCACGGGGTCAAGCCAGCCGCCCGACCTGCCCTGGCCAGCACAGCCGGGAACCGCTGCGGCCCCTGCCCCGGTCGATCACCGGCAGGTGCTGCATGGGTCGCCCGGAACCGCGACCTCGTGGCCGGTCTACCGCTTCACCGAGATCGGCGCGGGGGCCTGCATCGCAGGCCCGGCCATCGTGGAATACCCCGGATCGACCTGCGTCATCCTGCCGGGATGGACCGCGACCTGGGACGCCTGGCGTCACGCCCACATCGTCTCTTCCGCAACCTGACCCGCGCCCCCGGAGCAAAACCCATGCAGATGCCTGTCGCCGCCGCCACGGTCAATCCGATCACGCTTGAAATCCTGCGCAACGCCTTGACGATGATCGCCGAACAGATCGCCGGGCGAATGATCCGCTCCGGCACGTCCTACATCATCAAGGAGATGGAGGACTGTTCCGCCGCCCTGTTCGACGGTCAGGGCCGCCTGCTGGCCGAAAGCGCCAGCATCCCGATCCACCTGAACTGTATCGGCATCACGCTGCGCACGGTGATCGACCACTACTTCCCGCTGGAAAGCTGGAAGCCGGGCGATGTGGTCATCACGAATGACCCCTACGCGGGCGGTGAATCGCTGTCGTCGCACCACACCAACGACATCATCGCCTTTCATCCGGTGTTCCATGCCGGCACGCTGGTCGGCTTCACCGCGCTGAACGTGCACCACATGGACATCGGCGCGATGTGGATGGGCACGCGCGGCTGGGGGGTGGAGATCTGGCAGGAAGGGCTGCGGATTCCGCCGCTGAAGCTGGTCCGCGAGGGGGTGACGGATGCGGCGCTGCTGGCGCTGATCCTGAACAACAGCCGGGTGCCGCGCATCCTCGAAAACGATCTGATGGCCGAGGCGGCCGGCATCCAGATGGGCGCCACCGAATTCCGTGCGCTGTTCGAACGCTATGGCACAGACACCGTGCTGGAATGCTTCGACGAGTTGATCAACCAGTCCGAGCGCCGCACCCGGGCCGAGATCGCCGCGATTCCCGATGGCGTCTACCGGCACGAGGAGGTCATTCTGGATGATGGCGCCAAGGGCGGGCCGTACAAGCTGAAGCTAACGATGACCGTGGCGGGCGACGAGGTGACCTTTGATTTCACCGGCACCGACCCGCAGATCGACGGGCCGATCAACGCGCCGCTCGCGGCCACGATGGCCGCCACCTACTATGTGATGAAGTGCATCACCGACCCCGACATTGCCAACACCGAAGGCTGCAAGGCGCCTGTCACCATCATCGCGCCCAAGGGTTCGCTGGTGAACGCGCAACTGCCTGCCGCCTGTTTCCAGCGCATGATCGTGTGCCATTCCATCGTCGATCTGGTGATGGGCGCGGTGGCGCAGGCCGCCCCCGGCCGGGCGATGGCCGACAGCTGCGGCTGCCTTTACAACTCGACCGTCGCGCCGAACCTCGGCACCGGCGAAATCGGCGTCGCGTCCGAGGTCGTTCCGGGCGGCATCGGGGCGACGGCCTGCGAGGATGGCATCGACGTGATGTCGTGCCATGTGACCAACTGCCCGATCCCGCCGATCGAGGCGACCGAGATCGAGGCGCCGGTGCTCTACCTGCGCCGCGAATTCGCGCCCGATACCGGCGGCGCGGGCGAATGGCGCGGCGGCATGGGGCAGGTGCTGGAATACAAGGTGCTGGGCGTTCGGCCGCTGTTCCACCACACCTCGCAGAAATCCGTGGTCACGCCGCAGGGCATGATGGGCGGCCTGCCCGCTGATGGCGGCGGCTGGATCATCAATCGCGGCACTGACAGCGAACGCCGTCTGGAACATGCGATCGGGGATGTGGAGTTCCTGACGCAGGGCGACACCGTGACCCACATCAGCCCCGGCGGCGGCGGCTACGGCAGCCCCGCAACCCGCAGCCGCGCACGGATTGCCGCCGACATCGACGCAGGGCTGGTGAGCCCGGACCGGGCGCGTCGCGACTACGGTTACGAGCCTGATCCGACCGCCTGAACCGCCTGCCCCTGCCCGAAGCCGAGGAAACCCAATGCCGCAAGACCAAGCCCTGCCCCGTGTCACCTACTCCAACATCCGCGCCGATTTCTCGGGCGTCCATGCGCTGCTGGACCGGATGATCCCCGACGCCCGCGCCAACCTCTTGGACCGCGACTGGGCGCATCACATCGGCGGCGCCGAGGTGACCGGCGGGCGGGCCTACACGGTGCTGTGCCCGATCGACCGGCGGCTGACCCTGGGCCGCTTCCACGCGGCGGATGCCGCCCTGGTGGATCGCGCCGTCACCGCAGCGCACAAGGCGCAGCCGGCCTGGGCCGCGCTGCCGTGGCAGGAAAGGGTGGCCGCCGTGCGCCGCTTTGCCGACGAACTCGACGCCCGGAAATACGATCTGGCGGTGGCCTGCCTGCTGGAAGTCGGCAAGTCTCGGATGGAAGCGGTGGGCGAGGCTGAAGAAGCCGTCGATCTGGCCCGCTACTACTGCAACCAGATGGAGGAAAACGAGGGCTTCGTCCGCCCGCTGCGCCGGGCCTTCGAGAACGAGGAAACCAGCGACCGGCTGCTGCCCGTCGGCGTCTTCGCGGTGATCGCGCCGTTCAACTTCCCGCTGGCGCTGTCGGTCAACATGATGTCGGCGGCACTGGTTGCCGGAAACAGCGTGGTCTACAAGCCCAGCGACGCGGCGGGGCTGACCGGCGCGCTGCTGGTGCGGGCGGCGGTGGCGGCGGGCCTGCCTGCGGGCGTGGTCAACATGGTTTGCGGCGATGGCGCGACGGGTCAGGCGCTGGCCGATCATCCGGGGATCGACGGCTTTGCCTTCACCGGCAGCCACAAGGTCGGCATGGGGCTGCTGCGCGCCGTGGCGCAGGGTCGGCACAACCGCCCGGTGATCGCCGAAATGGGCGGCAAGAACCCGACCTATGTCACCCGATCGGCCGATCTCGACGCCGCTGCCGAAGGCGTTATGCGCTCGGCCTTTGGCCTGCAGGGACAGAAATGTTCGGCCGGATCGAAGGTCTATGTCGCCACGGAAGTCCGCGAGGCGTTTCTGGCAAAGCTGCTTGAACGCACCGCAGCACTTCGGGTCGGTGACCCGGCATCGGCCGACGTGTTCGTGGGCCCCGTGATCAGCAAGGCGGCGCTGGACCGCTTTGCCGAAGCCTGCGCCGAGGCGCGGCGCGACGGGCAGGTGCTGGCGGGCGGCGAACGGCTGACCGGCGGACTTTACGACCACGGCTGCTATGTCGCGCCGACCATCGTGGCGGGCCTTGGCCCCGACCACCGCCTGAACCGCGACGAGGTTTTCCTGCCTTTCCTGACCATGCAGACCTTCGACGATCTGGCAACCGCCATCGCGGATGGCAATGACGTGCTCTATGGCCTGACCGCCGGGTGCTATGCCACCGATGAGGCCGAGCTTGCGGTGTTCCTGCGCCTTGCCGAGGCCGGGGCGCTTTATGCCAACCGCGCCAGCGGCGCCACCACCGGGGCGTGGCCGGGCATCCAGACCTTCTGCGGCTGGAAAGGGTCGGGCGTGTCGGGCAAGGGCGGGCTTGGCCCCTATTACGTGCAGCAGTTCCTGCGCGAGCAGAGCCGGACCATCTGGCGCGGCTGAGCGGAGCGTGACGATGCCCCCCTTCCGGCCAAGATTCCACCGGGTCGACACCGGCGCCTCCCGCACGGCGGTGCCTGTCTGCATCGACGGGCAGGCCGTCACGGCGCTGGCGGGCGATACGCTGCTGACGGTGCTGATTCAGCATCGCGGCGCGCTGCGCCGGGCCGAATTCGGCGGCGGGTTGCGGGCCGGTTTTTGCGCGATGGGCGCCTGCCAGGATTGCTGGATCACCCTTGCGGGCGGAACGCGGGTGCGCGCCTGCTCGACCCTGGTGGAACCCGGCATGACCATCGTGACGGATCTTGACGATGCCGGTTGAGGCCGCCCCCTGCGTCGCCATCATCGGGGCCGGACCTGCGGGCCTGCGCGCGGCGGCGGCTCTGGTCGCGGCCGGACTGCGGCCCGTCTTGCTCGACGAGGCCCCCGAACCGGGCGGCCAGATCTACCGACGCCCGCCCCCTGCCCTCCGCCCCGCACTGGCACCTGCAAAGCTTTACGGGCCGGATGCGAGCCGGGCGCGGGCGCTGCACGAAGGCTTTGCTGCGCTGGCCGGCGCTGTCGATCACCGCCCCGGCACCATGGTGTGGAACGCGACGAACCGCGACGCCGGGGGCTTCCGGCTGATGCTGCACCACACCTCGGGCCTGCGCTCGGCGCTGGACTGTGATGCGCTGATCCTTGCCACCGGGGCGATGGACCGGATTCTGCCCATGCCGGGCTGGACGCTGCCGGGGGTCTGGTCGCTGGGCGGGGCGCAGGTGATGCTGAAGGGGCAGGCCAACCTGATCGGCCGCCGCCCGGTCTTTGCAGGCTCGGGGCCGCTGCTCTATCTGATCGCCGGGCAATATGCCGCTGCGGGAGGCACGCCCGCCGCCGTGATCGACGCCGCGAGTTTCGGGGCAAAGCTGCGCGCCATCCCCTGGCTTGCGGCGCGGCCCGCCGTGATGCTGCGCGGGGTCGCGATGACGGCGCTGTTGAGGGCGCGCGGCGTTCCGCTGCTGGAGGGGTGCCACGCCGACCGGATCGAGGCGGCGGACGACGGTCTGCGCGTCCACTGGTCGGGTGCGCGCGGGACGGGCTTCGTGACCGGCGATGCCGTGGCCATCGGTCACGGGTTGAAGCCCGAGCATCTGCTGGCCGACATCCTGGGCTGCGACCGGCGGTATGACACCGGCGCGCGGCAGTGGCTGGTGCACACCGACGCCGAAGGGCGGTCTTCACAGCCGGGGCTGTATCTGGCGGGCGACATGGCGGGCATCCGGGGCGGTCACGCCGCCGAGACGGCGGGCGAGCTGACGGCGCTGGCGGCGCTGGCCGACCTTGGCCGGGCCGCGCCCGGGCGCCCTGCCCTGCGCCGCGCGCTGATCCGGCAAGACCTGTTCCGCAAGGGGATGGAGCGCGCCTTTCCCTTTCCTTCGGACCGGGTGGCCGATCTGCCCGATGAAACCATCGTCTGCCGCTGCGAAGGCATCGGCGCAGGCGACCTGCGTCAGGCGATCCGGCTGTGGCAACCCGCCGATGTGAACCGGCTGAAGGCGATGACCCGCTGCGGCATGGGGCGCTGTCAGGGGCGGCTTTGCGGCGACATCGCGGCCGGTCTGCTGGCGTCCGAGACCGGCCGCCACGTGGCCGATGTGGGCAGTCTGCGCGGCCAGGCGCCGGTCAAGCCCCTGCCTGCGGGGCGGGCCGAAGCCGCAACGGCAATCGTGCCATGACTCCCGCCCCCATCATATTGCGCCGCGCCCTGCCGCGGGTCTGCATCATCGGCGGCGGCATCGTCGGCAGCGCGACAGCGTTCTTCCTCGCGCGCGGCGGCTGCCCGGTGGAACTGCTGGAACGTGACACGGTCGGCTCCCGGGCCAGCGGGGTGAACTTCGGCGGGGTGCGCCGCCATGGCCGGGCGGTGGCCGAACTGCCGCTGGCGATAAGGTCGCGGGCGATCTGGCCCCGGTTGCGCGAACTGATCGGGCATGATTGCGATTTCGAGACCCCGGGCCATCTGAAGGTTGCGCAGACCGAGGCCGAACTGGAACCCCTTGCCAGATGGGCCGCGATCGGGCGGGCACATGGCCTGACCATCGACCTGCTGGACCGGGGCCAGCTGCGGCGCGACCACCCGTGGCTGACGCATGATCTCGCGGGCGGGTCGTTCTGCCCGGGCGACGGATATGCCAACCCGCGGCTGGTGGCGCCATACTTCGCCCGCGCCGCGCGGGCCGAAGGCGCGGTCATCCGCGAAGGCCATCCGGTGCTGGCGGTGGAAGACACGGCGGGGGGCGGTTTCGTGTTGCACGGCCCGCTGGGCGCGCGGCACGAAGCGGATGTGGTGGTGAACGCCGCCGGGGCCTGGGGCGGCGCCATCGCGGGGCAGCTTGGCCTTGACGTGCCGATGGTCTCGCTGGCGCCGCAGATGTTCGTGACCGAACCGACCACGCGCCGCATCGGCCCGGTGCTGGGGATGGTCAGCGGCGCGATCTATCTGCGGCAAAGCGTGCGCGGCAACGTGATCTTCGGCGGGGGGCGTGGCTCCGTCCACCCCGACGGGTTGCGCAGCCGCCCCGCCGAGGACGTGTTCGAACGCAGTCCCGCCCTGGTGCGCGCCCTGATCCCGGCGCTGGCAGGCGTGCCGCTGATCCGGTCCTGGACCGGGATCGAAGGCAACACGCCCGACGGCCTGCCGGTGATCGGCGAAAGCGGCGGGCGCGCCGGGCTGATCCACGCCTGCGGCTTTTCCGGCCACGGCTTCGAGATGGGTCCGGGCGTGGGCGAAACCCTGCGCGACCTGATCCTGACCGGCGACGCGGGGCTGGACCTTTCGGCCTTCAGCCCAGACCGTTTCGCAGTCCCGCCCGCCATCCGTTCCGCCTGACCCTGAACCCGGAAGCGCCCGACATGACCCATTCCGCCCCGAGCCACATCTTCCACCGCAACGCGCGCCAGACGCCGCCGCGCGCCAGCCATGCGGCGGGCATCTGGATCACCGACACCGGCGGCAGGCGCTATCTCGATGCCTGCGGCGGGGCGGCGGTGTCATGCCTTGGCCATGGCGACCCCGAGGTTGTCGCGGCCATCGCCAATCAGGCGGCACGGCTGGCCTATGTCCACACCAGCTTCTTCACCACCGACGCCGCCGAGGATCTGGCCAACCTGCTGATTGCCGGGGCACCCGAGGGCATCGCCCGGGCCTACTTCCTGTGCGACGGGTCCGAGGCTGTCGAGACCGCCCTGAAGATGGCGCATCAATACCACCGCGAACGCGGCGAGCCCGACCGTTGCCACATCATCGCGCGCGAGCAGAGCTATCACGGCAACACGCTGGGCGCGCTGTCGGCCGGGGGCAATGCCCTGCGCCGGGCGACCTATCAGGGTGTCATGCTGCCCTCCACCTCGCACATCGCGCCCTGCTGGGACTACCGGCTGCGCCTGCCCGGCGAGACGCCCGAAGCCTACGGCCGCCGCGCCGCCGACCTGCTGGAGGCCGAGATCCTGCGCGTCGGGCCAGGCCGCGTGTCGTGCTTCATAGCCGAGACCGTGGTGGGGGCGACGCTGGGCTGCGTGCCCCCCGCGCCGGGGTATTTCGCCCGCATCCGCGAGATCTGCGACCGTCATGGCGTGCTGCTGATCCTCGACGAGGTGATGTGCGGCATGGGGCGCACCGGCACCCTGCACGCCTGCGAAGCCGAGGCGGTGCGGCCCGACATCCTGGTGGTCGCCAAGGGCCTCGGGGCCGGATATGTGCCGCTTGGCGCGGTGCTCTGTTCGCAGCAGGTGTTCGACGCCTTTGCCGAAGGGTCCGGCGGGTTCGTCCACGGCCACACCTTCGTAGGCCACCCGGTGGCCTGTGCCGCAGCCCTGGCGGTGCAGCGTGCCGTGCAGTCGCGCGGGCTGGTCGCACAGTCGCAGGCGCGGGGATGCGACCTTCGCGCCGGGCTGGAGGCGGCGCTTGGCGGGCACCGATCGGTCGGCGACATCCGCGGCCGGGGCCTGTTTCAGGCGGTGGAGTTCGTCGCAGACCGCGGGACCAAGGCCCCCTTCGATGCCGCGGCGAAGATCAATGCCCGCATCCGGCAAGCGGCGATGGACCGCGGGCTGCTGGTCTATGCGATGGCCGGCACGCTGGACGGGCGGACTGGCGACCACATCCTGCTGGCCCCACCTTTCATCACGACGCCCGATGATATCGCCCTGATCGTCGACCTTTTGGCGGCAGCGGTGACGGACGCGTTGCCCTCATAGGGCCAAAGCCTAACGCAGCATCGGCCGCACCTGATCGCGCACCCGCAGCAGCGCGGCCAGGAACAGGGTCTCCAGATCCTCCGCCTTCGGCTGGACGGCCGCGACGCCGACGTTCATGGCGGCCACGACCTGACCGCGTGCCGTGATCACCGGAACGGCCAGCGACCGCAGCCCGATCTCGACCTCCTGGTCGATCAGGGCAAAGCCGCGCTCCCGCACCTGCGCCAACCCGGCCAGGATCGCCTCGGGGTCGGTCTGCGTCCGGGCGGTGCGGCGCGGCAGCGGGCCTGTGCCCAGACGGGCGCGCGCCTCGGCCTCGGGCAATGCAGCCAGCAGCACGCGCCCCATCGAGGTGCAATAGGCCGGCAGGCGCGACCCCGGCATCAGCCCGATCGCCATGACCCTGGTCTGCGCCGCGCGGGCGACATAGACGATCTCGGCCCCGTCGAGGATCGAGACCGATGTGCTTTGCCCCAGCACCCCTGACAGCGCATCGAGCGCGGGCTGCACGATCTGCGGCAGCGGCATCGAGGCAAGGCAGGCCGTGCCCAGCCGCAGCACGCGCGGCGTCAGGGTGAAGAACTTGCCGTCGTAATCGGCATAGCCGTGATGGGCCAGCGTCAGCAGGCATCGCCGCGCCGTCGCCCGGTCCAGCCCCGAGGCGGCCGCGACCTCGGCAATCGACTGGCGGGGGCGGTCGGTGCTGAAGGTCTCTATGACGCCCAGCCCCTTGGCAAGACCGCCCATGGTGTCGCGTTCACTGATCATGGCGGGGCCCTTCCTGTGCGGTATGTCAACAAAGCAGCCATATCGCACAAACCGGCTGGACGGAAGCCGCCTTCGAGCCTAATTCCTTGCCATGGCCGGGCCCGACGCGGACCGATGGGGACAAAGCGATGGACAAGACGGTCAGAGACGCAGCCACGGCGGTGGCGGCGATAGAGGATGGCATGACCGTGATGATCGGCGGTTTCGGCGGCTCCGGCGCGCCGATCGAGCTGATCCATGCGCTGATCGACCGCCACGTCGCCACCGGCCACCCGACCGGCCTGACGGTCATCAACAACAACGCGGGCAACGGCCATGTCGGCCTTGCCGCCCTGATCGGACAGGGCATGGTGGCAAAGCTGATCTGCTCCTTCCCGCGCTCGGCCGATCCGGTGGTGTTCACCCGCCTGTATCAAGAGGGCAGGATCGCGCTGGAACTGGTGCCGCAGGGAACGCTCGCCGAACGCATCCGGGCCGGGGGGGCGGGCATCCCGGCGTTCTACACCCCCACGTCCTACGGGACCGATCTCGCCCTCGGCAAGCCGGTCGAGGTGTTCGAGGGCCGCCCCCATGTGCAGGAACGCTGGCTGAAGGCGGATGTCGCGCTGGTCAAGGCGCATCTGGGCGACCGGCTGGGCAACCTGACCTACCGGATGGCGGCGCGCAACTTCAACCCGCTGATGTGCACCGCAGCCACCACGACCATCGTCCAGGTCAGCCGGATCGTCGCACCGGGCGAGATCGACCCCGAAACGGTCATCACGCCCGGCATCTTCGTGCAGGCGCTGGTCGAAGTGCCAAACCCCGTGCAGGAAGAAGACCTGAACCGCCGCAACGCGGTCTACCCGGAGCCCGTGGCATGACCCCGAGACTGAGCCCCACCCAGATGGCCTGGCGGGCGGCGCAGGACATTGCCGACGGCGCCTATGTCAACCTCGGCATCGGCCTGCCCGAGATGGTGGCGAAATACCAGCCGCCCGGACGCGCCGCGATCTTCCACACCGAAAACGGCATCCTCGGCTTCGGCGGAGCCCCCGCCCCGGGGCAGGAAGACTGGGATCTGATCAACGCAGGCAAGAAGGCGGTGACGCTGAAACCCGGAACCGCCTTCTTCCACCACGCCGACAGCTTTGCCATGGTGCGCGGCGGGCATCTGGATGTGGCGATCCTCGGCGCCTACGAGGTGGCCGAAAACGGCGACCTCGCGAACTGGTCCACCGGCCCGAAGGGCGTGCCAGCGGTGGGCGGGGCAATGGACCTTGTGCATGGCGCAAGGCGCGTCGCGGTGATCACCGACCATGTGACAAGGGACGGCAAGCCCAAGTTGCTGAAACGCTGCACCCTGCCGCTGACCGGGGTCGGCTGCGTCGACCGGGTTTACACCAGCCTCGCGGTGATCGACATCGAGGATGGGCACTTCATCCTGCGGGAAAAGCTGGCCACAGTCACGGTGGACGACCTGCAATCCCTGACCGGGGCGCAGCTTGTTTGCCCCGCCACCCTTGCCGACCTGATCGTTCCGGAGCTTTGACCATGACCGACGTGTTCATCTGCGACTACATCCGCACCCCGATCGGCCGCTACGGCGGCGCGCTTTCATCCGTCCGGCCCGATGATCTGGGCGCGGTGCCGCTGCGCGCGCTGATGGCGCGCAATCCGGGCGTCGACTGGGGAGCGGTCGATGACGTGATCTTCGGCTGCGCCAATCAGGCGGGCGAGGACAACCGCAACGTAGCGCGGATGTCGCTGCTGCTGGCGGGCCTGCCGGTGGAGGTGCCGGGCTGCACGATCAACCGGCTGTGCGGATCCGGCATGGATGCGGTGCTGACGGCGGCGCGCGCCATCGCGGCGGGCGAGGCGCATCTGATGATCGCGGGCGGGGTGGAAAGCATGTCGCGCGCGCCCCTCGTGATGCCCAAGGCAGAAACGGCCTTTTCCCGCACGGCCGAGATTTACGACTCCACCATCGGCTGGCGCTTCGTGAACCCGGCGATGCAGGCCGCCCATGGCACCGACTCGATGCCGCAGACCGGGCAGAACGTGGCCGACGACTACGGCATCCCGCGCGAGGCGCAGGACGCGATGGCGCTGGCGTCACAGAACAAGGCCGCTGCGGCGCAGGCCAGCGGACGGCTGGCACGCGAAATCGTGCCGGTGACGATTCCGCAGCGGAAGGGCGCGGCGCTGGTGGTCGATCAGGACGAGCATCCCCGCGCCACCACCGCCGCGGCGCTGGCGGGGCTGAAGCCGATCTTCCGCGACGGGTCGGTCACGGCGGGGAACGCCAGCGGCGTGAACGATGGCGCGGCGGCGCTGATCCTCGCATCCGAGGCGGCGGCGGTTGCCCATGGCCTGACCCCAATCGCCCGCATTCTGGGCGGGGCGGTGGCCGGGGTGCCGCCGCGCATCATGGGTATCGGCCCCGCCCCCGCCAGCCAGAAACTGCTGGCCCGCCTGGGCCTGACCATGGCGGATTTCGACGTGATCGAGATCAACGAGGCTTTCGCGGCCCAGGGCATTGCCGCGCTGCGGATGCTGGGCGTCGCGGCGGACGATCCGCGCGTCAACCGCAACGGCGGGGCCATAGCACTTGGCCATCCGCTGGGCATGTCGGGCGCTCGGATCGTCGGGACGGCTGCGCTGGAACTTGCGCTGCATGGGGGTCGGCGGTCGGTGTCCACCATGTGCATCGGCGTGGGCCAGGGCATCGCGGCGGCCCTCGCGCGGGTTTGACCCGGAACGGGGCCGCGAACCCGGCGCGAAGGCGGCAGGGCACGACCGGGAAGCGACACCGTCCGCCATCAGACCCGGAAATCAGGGTCCGCAAGCCGGGCCCTGAACCTGTTCGGCCACTTGCTAGCGGAAGGCGAAATGCTCGAAACGCAGGCTGCGCGGCGCCTGCCCCAGTTCGATCAGGCCTTTCACGATGCCCTCTTTCAGCGCCACCGGACCGCAGAAGGACATTTCGGCGCCGGCGATGCGGAAGGGGGTATTGGTCACCAGATCCTGCGCGGAAAGTCGTCCATCCCGGTCGGAAGCCACGATCCGGAAGCTGAAGCGCGGATTGCGCGCCGCCGCCTGCTGCAGAACGTCCAGCCCGATCGCCTCTTCGGCCCGGGTCACGCACAGCACCAGATGGATGTCGCCGCCATCAGCCGCGCCAAGGCTTTCCGCCCAGGCAAGGAATGGCGTGATGCCGATGCCCCCGGCCAGCCAGAGCTGTGCGCGCGGCCCCTTGCGGAAGGTGAAGCGGCCATAGGGCCCTTCGGCGGTGACGGTGCTTCCCGGTTGCAGCGCGCGCGGCAGGCGCCCCGTCCAGTCGCCCAGCGATTTGACCGCAAGGGTCATGCTGCCGTCCGGGCGCGGGGCGCTGGCGATGGTGAAGGGGTGCGGCTCTGACAGGCCGGCCTCCGGCGCGCTGAAGAAGGCGAACTGGCCCGGCCGCCAGGGCATCACGGCCCGCCCGGTCTGCTTCAGGGTGATCTCGGTCGCGCTGCCGTGCCGGGCGATACCGGCGACCGTGAAGGACCATTTCCGACGGGTCCACCCGCGCAGTTCGGTCTGGAGATAGGCGGCAAGGCCCAGGATGCAGAAGGCGTCAAGATACAGCGACAGGGGCGCGTTCCACGTGATCGGGCTGTCGATCAGCGCCTGGTGCAGGGCGACCCCGGCGAAGGGGATGCCCATGAAGCGATGACTGAACCGCCACCACTGGTAGGGCAGTTCGGCACGCACGGCGGGGATGCGCTTGATCCAGCTCAGCAGGATCAGGGCGATGAAGCTGAAGAAGGCGATTTCGCCGATCTCGCCTGCCAGATCGCCAAGCCGGGTTTCGCGGACCCGCTCGTCGAAATCCAGCTCGACCAGGTAGTGCAGGACCATCAGCGCCAGTGCCGAAATCCCCAGCCACTTGTGCACGCGGTACATCCGGTCAAGTCCGCCGAACAGCGGCTCGGCAAAGCGGGGCCGGGCGGCCAGCATCAGGGCCAGGCCCATGGCAACGATAGCGGTCGCGCCGGCCGCAAGGCTGACAGCATCGCCTGCCCCAAGCCGAGGGATCGCGGTCGCGCCGAGCCAGGCCGCGATGGCGCAGCAGATCACGACGATGGCGGGTCCGAACCATCTCATCGCCTGCACTCCGGCCCGGCAAGGCAGGCAGACCAGGTGTGCGGCCGCGCGAACGCGCGGGAACCGGCCGACAGGCGGCTGGCCCCCCCGGATTGCGGCGGCGTCGGTTGGGTTCACAGGCATCGGAGACCTCGTTGATCATTGGTGTCGGCACCCTTTTTGGCGACCGGACTGACGCCAGCCTGAACGGCCGTGACCTTGCGTTGCCTTTTGCCGATCATCCATGCGGCCGCATCCGGCCACGAAAATCACCAGACGTTCCAGCGTCAGCGACGATCACTCACCGCCGGCGATTGCGCGGATCGGCCGCTACCACAGCAGCTTGACGCCCGAAATCAGCAGAAGCAGCGCAAGTATGCCGCGCAGCCAGCGGTCTGACAAATACCTGCTGCCGACAAAGGCCCCCACGGAACCGCCGACCGCAACCGCGACGAGCCACCACGGCAAGGATGCCGGAAGCTGATCCCAATAGGCCCAGGCGCCAATCAGGGCCGCCGCCGAGTTCATCAGATTGTAGACCGCGGTAGTTGCAGCAGTCTGGCGCGCCGTTCCCCAGTTCATCGCAAGGATCACCGGCGCCAGAAACACGCCGCCCCCCGTTCCGGTGGTGCCCGAGATGAAACCGATGACGGCACCTGTCGCCAGCGCGGCCAGGAACGGAGGGGCGGTCGGATAGGCGGGAAGGGGATCGGGGCTTTTGCAAGGCCGAACCTGCCATCTGAAGCGCCGAAAGCACAAGCACCGCACCGACCACGGGGAAGTAGATGCCTTCAGACAACTGGATAGCCCCGCCGACAAGCGAGAACGGAAAGCTGTAGCGCGTCAACCAGCATGTCCGTGACCGTCAACCACGTTGGCCGGTTTTAGGCCGCTGGGTTGGCGTATCTGGAATTGTTTTTCGCTCAGCCTTCTCCTTTGTCCTTGTTGTCGGCGATGGTTGTCGTTGGCGGTCTGCTCAGCGCCTCTTTGTTGGAGGCGGCCGCGCGCTGGCGGAAGCTTTCGGCATTCATCTCCAGGATCGCTGCGTGATGAACCAGCCGGTCGATGGCGGCGACGGTCATCGCCTTGTCCGGGAAGATCTGGTCCCAGCCGCTAAAGGGTTGGTTAGCGGCGATCGCGATGCTGCGGTATTCGTAGCGCCGGGCGATCAGCTCGAAGAGCACGCCTGTCTCGGCCTGATCCTTGTGGGCGTAGGTGATGTCGTCGAGGATGATCAGGTCGAACTTGTCGAGCTTGGCGAGCGCGGCTTCGAGCACCAGATCGCGGCGGGCGGCCTGAAGTCGCTGCACCAGATCGCTGGTCCGGGTATAGAACACGCGGTGTCCCCGCTCGATCAGGGCATGGCCTATCGCGCAGAGAATGTGCGTTTTGCCCGTGCCGGAATTGCCGATGGCGATCAGGTTGCCGCCGCCCTCCAGCCAGTCGCCGGCCGCCAGAGCTTCCACCCGGGCACGCGGCAGGGTTGGCAGCGCCTTGAAGTCGAAGGTCGCCAGCGTCTTGCCAGCCGGTAGCTGTGCCTCGTTCATGTGGCGCTGAATGCGGCGCATGTCGCGCTCGGCCAGTTCGTATTCCGCGAGGACAGCCAGAAAGCGGGCAGCGGGCCAGCCTTCGGTGTCGGCACGGGTGGCGATGTCGGCCCAAAGCTTGTGGAAGCTGGGCAGGCGCAGCGCGGTCAGCATGCCGGGCAGCGTGTGGATGTCGATCTCGCGGGAGGTCATGCGCAGGCTCCCAGAAGGGCATCGAAGCTGTCGAGCGAGGGATGGGCGACGGTGACATCTGAACCGCCCCGGGTTTACCGGAGGGCAAAACTCTCGGAGAATTGCCCGTTATGGAACAGACCTCAAAGAAGAAGACCTCGAAGCCGTATTCACCTGAGTTCCGCGAGCGTGCGGTGCGGCTGGCGATGGAACACCGCGATGATTATCAGAGCGAGGCTGCGGCGCTGACGGCGATTGCAGGTAAATTGGGCTGTTCGACGGACAGCCTTCGCGTCTGGATGCGACAGGTCCAGCGCGATGGTGGCGAACGGCCGGGACCTACCAGCGCTGAGATCGCGCGGATCAAAGAGCTTGAGCGCGAGAACCGGGAACTGCGGCAAGCGAACGAGATTCTGCGCAAAGCTTCAGCGTATTTTGCCCAGGCGGAGCTCGACCGCCCGTTTCGCAAATGACTGCTTTCATTGAGGAAAGCCGAGAGGCATTCGGGGTCGAGCCGATCTGCAGGGCACTGCAGTTTGCCCCTTCCACCTTTTATGACCGGCGGGCGATCATGCGTGATCCTGACCGGGCCTCGGCCCGGGCCAAATCGGATGCCGCCCTGAGCCTCAAGATCGACGCGGCCTGGGATGCCAACCGCAAGCTCTATGGCGCGCGGAAGATCTGGCATGTTTTGCGACGGCAGGGTGAAGACGCCGCCCGCTGCACCGTGGAACGATTGATGCGCCATCTGGGCATCAGGGGCGTGGTCCGTGGCAAGAAGGTCATCACGACCAATCCTGACACGTCTCTGCCTTGCCCGGACGACAAGGTGAACCGGCTGTTCATGGCGGATCGGCCGAACAAGCTGTGGGTTTCAGATTTCACCTATGTGCCCACATGGTCCGGCACCGTCTACGTGGCCTTCGTCATCGACGTCTTTGCACGTCGTATTGTCGGTTGGCGCGTCTCGACATCGATGAAGACCCAGTTTGTGCTCGACGCGCTGGAGCAAGCGATCTGGCAAAGAAAGACGCCGGATAACAAGAGCTTGGTCCACCATTCGGACCGCGGATCACAATACCCGTCGATCAAATACACCGAACGCCTGGCCAAGGCCGAGATCGACCTTTCCGTTGGAACAGTTGGCGATGCCTATGACAACGCCTTGGCTGAATGCGTCATCGGCCTGTTCAAGACAGAGGTCATCAACCAGATCGGCCCCTGGAAATCAATGCGCGAGGTCGAATGGGAAACGCTGAAATGGATCGATTGGTATAACAACCGCCGCCTGCTTGGCCCAATCGGATACATCCCACCCGCAGAAGCAGAGGAGGCGTTCTATGCAAACCTGAACTCACTCGATATGGTCGCGTAGTCATTGAACAAACCACCCTCCGGTAAACCCGGGGCGGTTCAATCTGTCGGCAGCGCCGTTTGCTTGGGGCTCAGGCGGAGCATCAGCAGGTCAGGGTCCGGCGCCCGGCCGGCGTCGAGATCGTCCGTCAGGAGATGTGCCAGTTCCGCCTCGCAGGCCCGGTCGTGGGCGATGAACAGCAGGTCGACCATGCGGCGGCAGGCGTCGCGGCGGGGCAGATCGCGCTGCAGCACCTTCCAGGCCTCAGCGTATTCGGTTCGCGGGAACAGGCTGTCGCGGTAGATCGAACTCCACAGGGCTTGCGGTTTGCGCCGCAGCGCATGGATGACGTGATGGTAGTTGATGACATGCACGCGATGGCCGTCGCCGCGACCACGCGCCCTTGTATGGCTGACGACCAGGGTGCTGCCGAGAAAGGCCTCAAGGCGATCGTCGTAAAGGTGGACCCGCAAGCGCTGCCCGATCAGCTGCGACGGGGCGCTGTAGAAGATGCTCTTGACCAGAAAGCCGCTGGTGCGGGTGACCGGAACCACGGTCTCTGTAAAGTCGGTGGTGCGCCGGCGCGGCAGGGGCTTCAGATGCGCCCGTTCCACCTGCGTGGCCGCCGCCCGCTGCCGGTTGCGCCGTGCCACCAGAATGTCGATGAAGCGGCGGTAGTCCTCAATGCTGGCGAAGTCGCGGCTGCCGCGCAGGATCAGCGCCTGTTCGATGGCCTTCTTCAGGTGCCGGTTCTGGGATTCCACCGCGCCGTTCTCATGAGCTTCCCCGCGGTTGTTGCGACTGGCCTCCATGCCGTAATGGCCGACGAAGGCATTGTAGCGCGTGGTGATATCCTGGCGCTGGTCAGCCGTCAGGTTGCGGAAAGCGGCCGAGAGGCTGTCGGTGCGATGCTCCTGTGGTGCCCCGCCGAGCGACCAGAGCGCCTGCTGCAGGTTCTCGGCCAAGGCCGTGAAGCTCTCCCCGCCCAGGACCACCCCGACATGCTCCCACCGGCTGTAGACCATGACGAAGTGGTAGAGCAGATGCGGGAATAGCTGGCCCGCGATCGTCACCTCCAGCTCCTCGGCATGAGTGAAGTCGGACTGGGCCATGCGGCCCGGCTCCGGCGTCTGGCGGAAGATGATGTCGCGCTCGGGCCCGTTCAGCGCCCGCCACTGCCGCACCCGCCGTTCCAGGGTGCGCCGGATGCGGTCGTCGGGGAAGGCCAGCGGGTGCAGGCCCTGAAGGTGGCGCAGCAGGGTGACGGCCTGCAAAGTGCTGTCCCTCTCCAGCAAAGGAAGGATGTCGCCCTCCCAATAACCCTCGAGGGGATCGGCCACCGTGCGCCCGTGAACAATCTTGCGGTTCGAGGGCAGCGTCGGATTGGCATCGAACCGTCGGGCCGTGCGCTCACTGAACCCGGCGCGGGCGGCCGACGTGCGCTGACTGTGATATCGGAGGTCGGACATGTATAATCTCAATTGCTGGTCGGTGATGGGTTTGTAGGCCAACCCGGATCCTCCGTTTGACGGCAGAGGAACCCGGCTTACCAACCCGCAGCGACCAGCACCTTCCCCGAAATCACTCAAGCCGGTGGGGCTGCCCTCCAGACGGGCATGCCCGTCTTCCGTTCAGCCCCACCGGCCAAGGTGGTTGCCGGCACCGGCCAAGATGGTTGTCGCGCAACAGAAAGCCGAGCACCGCGAACGGATAGACGTTCCGCCAGGCCAGCCGCCCGGCATTGTAGAAATGGACGGTTCCGATGCCCGCGACCAGAAGATTGAGCGCCAGGGCCGTCGTCTTCATGGTCATCGGCGCAATTCCGAACAGCGCCATCGCGGCGATGTAGCGTGAGCGCGACGAGCGGGGCATCTTGCGCACTGGTGGGCGTTTGCGGAGATTTGTCGCCTGACTTGCGAGGAGCACAGGTGAATGGATTGGGTCGAAGCTGATGCCATGCTTCAAGGCAGGCATGAAGACGGAGATTATCGCCGGATCGAGGTGATAACGGGGAAGCGGCGTAGACGTAACTGGACCGCCGAGGAGAAGGCAAGGATCGTTTCGGAGAGCGCGGAGCCGGGTGCGTCCATTTCCGACGTGGCGCGCCGTTGGGGTGTGAACCGAGGCCTGCTGACGGTTTGGCGACGCCATGTTGGCCTGGTTCAGGCGCGTCCGACACGCGGGACCGCAACGGGGCTGCACTTCGTCCCGATATCGATTGCCGACGACGATCGTCCTCTTTGTCTGGATGCGGCGGTTTCCGGTCTGGCGAGTGATCCGCGAGGTTCTGCGGAGCCAGGACGGATCGAGGTGGAGATCGGCAGCAACCGGATGGTGGTGACTGGCCGGGTGGATCCGGCCGTTGCGGCTGCGATGGTGGCAGCCCTGCGTCGGTCGCGATGATCTCCTTCGCGGGTGGGATCAAGGTCGTGGTGGCGACGCAACCGGTGGACTTTCGTCGTGGTCTGAACGGGCTGGTCGCCCTGATCACCGCGGCGCTGGCTGCAGACCCCTATTGTGGCGATGTCTTTGTCTTTCGCCCCAAGCGTCGCGACCGGTTGCGCCTCGTCTTTTGGGATGGCAGCGGAATGGTGGTCGCCACGAAATGGCTGGAAAGCGGCCAGTTCATCTGGCCGCCTGTTCGGGATGGCGCGATCTGGCTGACCCGGGAAGAGTTCGCTCTCCTCGTGGCTGGTCTCGACTGGACGCGGGTGCAGAGAATTCAGGTGAAGAGGCCTGTCCGGGCAGCGTGAAGCTGCTGTATTCGCTTGAAGATTATGGGCTTCATGGTAGGTTTTGCCATGGCGTCCTGCACCGTTTCCCTTCCCTCGGATCCCGCACGGTTGAAGCGGATGGTTCTGGCCCTTCAGGCCGAGAACGCGGATCTGCGTGTCTATGCCGACCTTCTTCGGCTGATGATCTTCGGGGCGAAATCGGAGAAGATGGCGGCCCTCGATCCTGCGCAGATTGCGCTCGATCTGGGTGATCTGTCGGATATCGCCACGACGGGCCCAGCGGCGGCCAACGACGATGCGCCCGGCTCCGGGGGGCCGCCGCGACGCAAGCCTCGTGCCGCGTCACGCAACATGGGCGCCTTGCCTGTGCATCTGCCGCGGCACGAAGAGGTCATCGAGCCGAAGAACACCATCTGCCCCTGCTGCAACCTGGCACTTCACCGCATCGGGGAAGACATTAGCGAGGCGCTCGACATCGTGCCCGCCCTGCTGCGCGTGATCCGCACGATCCGGCCGAAATACGCCTGCCGGTCCTGCGAAGACGGCGTCAGCCAGGCTCCAGCCCGGGCGCGGGTGATGAACGGTGGCATGGCGACCACGGCGCTGGTCGCGCATGTCGTCGTCGCGAAGTTCGGCTGGCACCTTCCGCTTTACCGCCAGGCGCAAATGCTTGCGGGCGCAGGCCTCGACATCGACCGGGGCACCCTCGGAGGCTGGGTCACCCGGGCCGCCTGGTGGCTCAAGCCGCTGCACGAGCGTCTGCTCGGCTTCATCCGGGCGCAGCCCCGCGTCTTCTGCGACGAGACCCCATTGCCGCGGCTCGATCCGGGCCGAGGCAGGACGAAGGTCTGTCAGTTGTGGGCACAGGCAATCGATGATCGGCCATGGAAGGGTCCGGCGCCGCCGGCCGTGGGCTATGTCTTCACGGAAGGTCGCGGAACGGATGATCTGGAGGCCCAACTGGGGCGTTTCGGCGGCGTTCTCCAAGTCGATGGCTATGGCGCCTACAAGAGCCTGGCCAAGCGGCGGCGCAAGAGCAATGTCGCCCCGCTGCGCCTGGCGTTCTGCCTTGCCCATGCCCGCCGCAAATTCGCCGATGTGGTCAAGACCACCGGGTCGACGGAGGCGCTGGCGGTCATAGGCACGATCGCCGAGATCTACCTCATCGAAAGCCGCATCCGCGGGCTGAACGCCGAGGCTCGCCTGACAGCGCGAAAGGCAGAAAGTGCCGTCCTCATGTCGGCGCTGAAGGCGCAGCTCGAGCAGCTGATGGCCGAGGTCTCATCAAAGTCCTCGATCGGCAAGGCTGCTGCCTATACCCTCGGGCACTGGCAGGGCCTGACGGCGCCCTCCGGGCCTCCGTCCGCCTTCGTTCGATCCACCGGATCGAACGATCGCCATGCGACCGGCTCCCGAAGCCTCGACGACGGCAGGATCGAGGTGGACAGCAATATCGTCGAGCGCTCGATCAAGCCGGTGTGCCTTACGCGCAAGAATGCGCTCTTCGCCGGCTCGAAGCGTGGTGGCGAAAGCTGGGCCATTCTGGCCTCGCTGGTGAACACGGCCAAGCTCAACGGCATCGACCCGGAACTCTGGCTTGCGGACGTTCTGGAGCGCATCGTCTCCGGTGCCACCCCAATCAATCGGCTCGACACGTTGCTGCCCTGGACCTGGAAGGCCGAGCGCGAGGCACAGAGACACAGCGAGGTCTTGGCGGCATGACGGGTTCTCCGGCCGCTTCGCCCCGGAAGATGCTGGATGAGGCATCTTTCGTGGAGTTCCTGCGGAAGCGGCGGCCGCAGCCGCCCGCCTTCACGATGGACGGGCTCGACGGCTATCTCACCGCGTTGATCGTCGGGCCGCGCTTCATCGACCCGCGGAAGTGGATCCCGCTGTTCGTCGGCGACACGGCCTTGATGGCTCCCGAAGAGACAGATGAGGCCCGTGCCCTGCAAACACTCGTGGCCGCCTACAACGCCATCTCCACAGGTCTTGCCGAAACGCCGGACGCTTGGCGTCCCCGCCTTGCTCTGCGGGACAATGGCACCTTCGATCCGTTCTTCTGGTGGATCGGCTTCCTCGCCGGGACTGACTTCGCCCCCCGGATCTGGCGGCCAGTACTGCATGGCCAACCCGAAACCGGCGATATCATCGCTCCCATTCGCGAGATGTCGGAACCGCACGCAATCCTGGACCAGACCGGGGTCATCGGCGTGGCAAAGGCGGTGGTCGCCATCCGCACCTACTTCATGCCGCGCCGCGCAAAGTCCCCCATCTGACGCGCCGTCCCGATGTCAAGAGCGCAAGGCCGCGTCCCGCTCGTGACGCTTACGATGTAGCCCGACGCACCGGCCTGACCGACCGCCGCATAGACCAGCGCGATGACGAAAAACGCTGCGCCAAGCCAGACTGTTTCCGTGTCCAAGCTGCCTGAGCCTCCAAGATTCAATCGGTCGTTTATGCGGGCGGCTGGCTGACAAGTCCAATGACAGACAAGGATCTGAACGGATCATGCGGCAGCGAAGGCAGTCCGGCCCTGGGATCTTCATCTGTCCATGGCCCGTTCGACATCGCGCCAGGCTAGACGCGGAAAAAGCGATTGTCATCAGCGTGATCGCTGGAAATGCGATGCAAACCGTCCTCACTGATCCGCCCGCCTAAGCTGCCATCTCGCCCGCCATGCCTACCTTGGCCTTGGCTCTGACTCCAAAGACGGCGTTCGGGACGCATCGCGGGTCTTGGCGGCGTCGGCCGTCAGATCGTTGTAAAAGCGGAAGAAAACCGAACGCGCTTGAAATGGCGGAAGCGGTGGGATTCGAACCCACGGTACGGTTCCCCGTACGCTAGTTTTCAAGACTAGAGCCTTAAACCACTCGGCCACACTTCCATGCCGCCCATGCGCGGGAGATCGTCCAAGCCTTATGAGTGATCTCGGCGCACTGCAAGGGTGGTGTCGCGGGAGTGGTGGAAATTTGAAGGCGGCGTAATCTCCGGGTGAACTGAAACCCACCCAGCCGGCGGCGCCAACCGCCAGGGAGATCACGCCATGAACGACATTACCGACAGCTCGGCCTTTTCGCTACTGCCCGACACGACCGGGTATGACCCGATCGAGGAGCGCCTGCGGGCGAGCGTCCGCGCGACCATCGAGACCATGTTTGAAGAGGAACTGGCCGAGTTTCTCGGCCGCATGCGCTACGGTCGCGGCGACGAGAAGGCGAAGGGCTATCGCCACGGGCACCGCGAGCGGCAGCTGACCGGCACCTTCGGCACCGAAACGGTGCGCGTGCCCCGCGCCCGGGTCGAGGACGAGGACGGCAAGGCTAAGGAATGGCGCTCGAAGGCGCTGCCGCGCTACCAGCGGCTGACGAAGAAGGCCGAGGCGCTGATCGCGGCGGTCTATCTTGCCGGGACCAACACCCGGCGCGTCAAGCGGGCGCTGTTCGGGCTGTTCGAGGGCGCCGTCAGCAAGGATGTGGTCAGCCGGGCCTGGCGCAAGGTGAAGGTGGACTGGGATGCCTGGTCGGCCCGCAGCCTGGCCGAAGAGGACATCGTCCGGCTGATCCTCGACGGCACCGTGATCCGGACCCGGCTGGACCGCAAGGCCACCAACATCTCGGTTCTGGCGGCGATCGGCATCCGCCGCGACGGGCAGAAGGTATTGTTATCCATCAAGAACATGGGCGGAGAGAGCACATTGAACCGCCCCGGGTTTACCGGAGGGCAAAACTCTCGGAGAATTGCCCGTTATGGAACAGACCTCAAAGAAGAAGACCTCGAAGCCGTATTCACCTGAGTTCCGCGAGCGTGCGGTGCGGCTGGCGATGGAACACCGCGATGATTATCAGAGCGAGGCTGCGGCGCTGACGGCGATTGCAGGTAAATTGGGCTGTTCGACGGACAGCCTTCGCGTCTGGATGCGACAGGTCCAGCGCGATGGTGGCGAACGGCCGGGACCTACCAGCGCTGAGATCGCGCGGATCAAAGAGCTTGAGCGCGAGAACCGGGAACTGCGGCAAGCGAACGAGATTCTGCGCAAAGCTTCAGCGTATTTTGCCCAGGCGGAGCTCGACCGCCCGTTTCGCAAATGACTGCTTTCATTGAGGAAAGCCGAGAGGCATTCGGGGTCGAGCCGATCTGCAGGGCACTGCAGTTTGCCCCTTCCACCTTTTATGACCGGCGGGCGATCATGCGTGATCCTGACCGGGCCTCGGCCCGGGCCAAATCGGATGCCGCCCTGAGCCTCAAGATCGACGCGGCCTGGGATGCCAACCGCAAGCTCTATGGCGCGCGGAAGATCTGGCATGTTTTGCGACGGCAGGGTGAAGACGCCGCCCGCTGCACCGTGGAACGATTGATGCGCCATCTGGGCATCAGGGGCGTGGTCCGTGGCAAGAAGGTCATCACGACCAATCCTGACACGTCTCTGCCTTGCCCGGACGACAAGGTGAACCGGCTGTTCATGGCGGATCGGCCGAACAAGCTGTGGGTTTCAGATTTCACCTATGTGCCCACATGGTCCGGCACCGTCTACGTGGCCTTCGTCATCGACGTCTTTGCACGTCGTATTGTCGGTTGGCGCGTCTCGACATCGATGAAGACCCAGTTTGTGCTCGACGCGCTGGAGCAAGCGATCTGGCAAAGAAAGACGCCGGATAACAAGAGCTTGGTCCACCATTCGGACCGCGGATCACAATACCTGTCGATCAAATACACCGAACGCCTGGCCAAGGCCGAGATCGACCTTTCCGTTGGAACAGTTGGCGATGCCTATGACAACGCCTTGGCTGAATGCGTCATCGGCCTGTTCAAGACAGAGGTCATCAACCAGATCGGCCCCTGGAAATCAATGCGCGAGGTCGAATGGGAAACGCTGAAATGGATCGATTGGTATAACAACCGCCGCCTGCTTGGCCCAATCGGATACATCCCACCCGCAGAAGCAGAGGAGGCGTTCTATGCAAACCTGAACTCACTCGATATGGTCGCGTAGTCATTGAACAAACCACCCTCCGGTAAACCCGGGGCGGTTCACATCTGCCTGGCGCCAGTTCCTCGACGACCTTGATGCCCGCGGTCTGAAGCGGCCCGAATTCGTCATCGTCGATGGCGCCCCCGGATTGGAAGCCGCTCTGGTCGCGCTGTGGGGCGAGGCTCTGCCGATCCAGCGCTGCACGGTCCACAAGCACCGAAACCTGCTGGCGCACGCGCCCAGGCACCTGCACGACGAGCTGACCGAGGACTACCGCGACATGATCTGCGCCGACACCGCCGCCGGGATCGAGACCCGCCGCAAGGCATTCCTGCGCAAGTGGCAGCTCAAGTGCAAGGCCGTTGCCGACAGCCTTGAAGAAGCAGGGGACCGGCTCTTCAGCTTCACCCGCCTCGACCCGTCGCAATGGAAGTCGGCCCGGACCACCAACGCCATCGAACGGCTGAACGAGGAGTTCCGTCGCCGCGTCAAGACCCAGACCGTGCTGCCCTGCGCCGAGACCGTGCCGATGCTGCTCTGGGCGCTGCTGGCATCCGGCCAGATCCAGATGCGCAAGGTCGACGGCTGGGAGACGCTTTCCCAGCCCCTCGACCCGATGCCTCTTGACGCAGCCGCCTGAGAAACCGAACCTTCACATGCCCGGACCACACCGCCAGGGAATTTCCACAGCATTCGCGACACGACCCACGACGTGCCCCGGCACGTCGCTTTTGTTTTGAGAAAGGCCCACTGATGATCCGACTTAACTTGACCGCCGCGCCCGAATGGCTGGACCTCGCCCCCGGCCTGCGCCTGCTGGTGGGTCCGCTGACCACAGCGCTGATGGTGTCCGCCCGCGCCGATCCGGCCATCGAAGCCCTGCCGGAAGGTGCCAGTCAGGAAGCGCTGGCCCTCGCCATGGCCAAAGCCGTCGCCCGCCGTGCTGTGCTGGAATGGGAAGGTGTGGGTGATGCGATGGGCACAATTGTGCCCGTCACCCCGGAGGGAATCGACGCCCTCTTGGAAATCTGGCCGGTATTCGAGGCGTTCCAGACCCAATACGTCGCCAAAGGATTGATCCTGGACGCGGAAAAAAACGTCTCCGCGCCCTCGCCGAGTGGCCCTTCGGCGGGGGCGAAAGATACTGCGCGGCCTGCCAAGTTGCCTGCCCCAACTGCCCGGCAAGACTGAACCGACCCAAGACGCCAGAAAGCTGGCAGGTCTGGGATCTGGTGGGCCGCCTTGGCGGCCAATTGCGGGTCATCCCGGGCGCCGTGATCGGCTGGGACATGGGCGCGGCCTTGGCCATGGCCCATGCCCTCGGCATCGACACCCTGATCGTCGCCGAACTGCTGCCCGAGATCGAGGCAGTGATGGTGCGCAAACTGAACGAACAGGTGGAAGGAGGCCGCGATGGCTGAAAATCGTGTGTCCGTCCGCCTCGTCGCGGAGGGCGGCCGCCAGGTGCGCGCCGAGTTGGAAGGCATTGGCGATGCTGGCGCGCGGGGCTTTGGCCGCCTGTCGACCGAGATGGAACTGGCCAACACCCGTCTTGCCAGCTTCGCCCGCAAGGCCGGGATCGCGCTGGCGGCGATCACCGTCGCAGCGGCGGCGGCTGGCGCGGCGATGGTGCGGTCGGGACTGGAGACCATCGGCGCGCAGGCCGATATGGCCGCCTCGCTCCGGACCACCGTTTAAAGCCTGCAAGTGCTGACATGGGCTGGGGAGCTGGCAGGCGTGTCGATGGGCGAGATCGAGCAGGCGACCAAGAAGCTGACGACACGGTTGTCGGAAGCTGCCGCAGGATCCGGATCCGCTGTCGGGGCCTTGCAGCGTTTGAACCTTTCGGCCACCGAACTGCAGGCCCTGCCGCTCGACCAGCGCATCGTCGCCATTCAGGAAGCGCTGAACCGGTTTGTACCGGAGGCAGAACGCGCCGCCGTTGCGTCTGACCTTTTCGGCGACAAGGCGGCACTGGCGTTTCTGCGGATTGATCCTGCCACCTTGCGCGAAGCGGCGCAGGATGTCCGCGATTTCGGGGTGGCGGTCAGTGCAGCCGATGCCGCGCAGATCGAACGCACTGGCGATGCCATCGCCAAACTCAGCCTGATCTGGCTTGGCCTGACCAACCGCTTGACCGCCGCTGTGGCGCCTGCGCTTGAAACCATCGCCAACACGCTGGCAGACATGGCACGCAGCACCGGTCCCATCGGCATCGCAATCAACGCGCTTTTCGACAACATCGGTCGCCTCACGACCTATGCCGCCACCTTCGCCACGCTGATGGCCGGGCGCTGGGTGGCGGGGCTGGCGGCGGCCGCGTTTTCGGTGCGTGGCCTCGCCACCGGTCTCGTCATCCTGCGCGGTGCGCTGATCCGCACCGGCATCGGTGCGCTGATCGTCGGCGCAGGCGAGTTGGTGTTCCAGTTCACCCGGCTCGTCGCAGGCGCGGGCGGATTTGGCGCGGCGATTGGCCTTCTGAAGGATCTGGCGCTTGAGGTCTGGGACCGCATTGGCCTTGGCGCTGCGTCCGCCTGGTCGAAAATCGAGGCGAGTTGGGCCAGCCTGCAGGCCACGATCTATGGCGCAATGCAGTCCTCCGTCGAAGCGGTGACCAGTTTCGGCAACTCGGCTGCGGGCATCTTCAAGGGCGCATATGAGGCAGTGAAGGCGATCTGGGGTCAGCTGCCGGGTGCTATTGGCGATTTTGCGTTCCAAGCGGCGAACGGGCTGATTGGCGGTGTTGAGGCGATGCTGAATGGCGTGGTCACCCGGATCAACAACTTCATCAATGGCTTGAATGCAGCGCTGGATCTGCTGCCCGATTGGGCTGTCGGCGAAGGCGGGGTGCGGATCGGCACGCTGGATCCAGTCGCGCTGGGCCGGATCGACAATCCGTTTGCCGGATCTGCGGCTGAAGCGGGGGCCGCTGCCGCCGAAGCCTTCTCGGCCGCCATGGCTCAAACCTATGTGACGACGCCCGATCTGGGTCTGACCGGAATGGCAGAAGAAGCGACCGCCCGGGCGGATGCCTATCGCGAAGCCTCCGGAATGTTGGCCGATGCCGCCACCCGGCCCATGCAAAGCTGGCAGGCGTTGATAGACGCCGTCGCTGGTGCCGGTTCTGAGGGCGAAGCCGCGCTGGATGGGGCTGCAGATGCTGCTGACCGGCTGGACGAGTCGATGACCGAGGCTGGTCGGGCAGCCGGTGGGGCCGGTGCCGCTGCTGCGGCCGGTGCCGAAGTGGCCAAGACCGGATGGGAGGCGGCTGTTGCCACGCTCGCCGATTATGCTGCCAAGGCCCGCGACATTGGCGGCGACATCGGAAATGCGCTGGTCAGTGCTTTCACCTCGGCGGAAAATGCCGTGGGCGAGTTCGTGAAAACCGGCAAGCTGGATTTCCGCGATCTGGTCACATCGATGATCGCCGATCTCGCGAAACTCGCGGCGCGGCGCTTCATTCTCGGCCCCATCGCCAATGCGCTGTCGGGCGCGCTGGGCGGTGCGGGTGGCATCTTCGCCAACATCCTGCATGCCGGTGGCATGGTCGGATCACAGGGCCCGGGCCGGATGGTTCCGGCCATGGCGTTCGCCAATGCCCCGCGCATGCACGCGGGCGGTTGGGCGGGGATCAAACCCGACGAGGTTCCGGCAATCCTGCAACGGGGCGAACGTGTTCTGTCGCGTCGCGAGGCAGCGGGATATGGCCAAGGGCAATCCTCCGCGCCTGCCGTAAATGTGACGATCATGTCCCGCGATGCTGAAAGCTTCAGGCAATCCCGCACGCAGGTCGCGGCGGACATTGCCCGCGCCGTGTCCTTGGGCCGGAGGGGCATGTGATGGCGTTTCACGAAGTGCGCTTCCCCGACAACATCAGCCGCGGGGCGCGCGGGGGACCGGAACGGCGCACGCAAGTGGTCGAACTGGCTTCGGGCGATGAGGAACGCAATGCCAGCTGGGCCAACAGCCGCCGACGATATGATGTGGCTTACGGCATCCGCCGCGCCGACGATCTGGCGTCCGTCGTCGCCTTCTTCGAGGCCCGCAACGGTCGCCTGCACGGCTTTCGCTACAAGGACTGGGCCGATTACAAATCCAACCTGCCGTCACAGGCAGTCACTCCGACCGACCAGCAGATCGGAACAGGGACTGGCAGTCTTCAAACCTTCCAGCTCGCAAAACGCTATACCTCCGGGGCGCAGACGTGGGTCAGGACCATCACCAAGCCCGTCGCCGGAACCGTCCGCGTCGCGCCGGGCGTGGTCGAACAGATGTCAGGCTGGACCATGGACACGACGACTGGCGTCATCACCTTCACCACCGCCCCAGCCAACGGGGTCATCGTCCGCGCTGGGTTCGAATTTGATGTGCCGGTGCGCTTCGACAGCGACACGCTCGACGTGACCCTCGATTTTGAACGGCTCGGATCGATCACCTCCATCCCGCTCTTGGAAATCCGCAGATGAAAAACCCTCTCGTCCGGGCTGCAGGCCCATCTCGACGACGGCACCACGACCTTGGCCTGGTGCTGGCGTATTTCGCGCAGCGATGGCGTGGCGCTGGGCTTCACCGATCATGATCGCGCGATCGCATTCGATGGCACCGACTTTGAACCCGAAAGCGGGTTCGCGGCTTCGGAAATCCGCGCTGGCTCCGATCTCGCCGTCGATGCGCAAGACGCCACCGGCGTGTTGACCTCGGATCGCATCACCGAAACCGACATCATCGGCGGGCGCTGGGACAATGCGGCGGTGGAGTTGTGGCGGGTCAACTGGGGTGACACCAGCCAGCGTGTCCTGCTGCGCCGGGGCGCAGTGGGGCAAATCCGGCGCGGGCGCATGGCCTTTGTGGCGGAGGTCCGCTCGCTGGCGCATGTGTTGGGCCAGACCGTGGGGCGCACGTTTCAAGCGGGGTGCGACGCCCGCTTGGGCGATGCGCGATGCGGCATTGATCTGGAAAACGCCATCTACAAGGGTACGGGCGTCGTCACCGACCTGTTGCGTGATCGGGCCTTCATGGCATCGGGGCTGAGCGGGTTTGACGCGGGCTGGTTCACGTCTGGCACCTTGACCTGGACCAGCGGCGCGAATACGGGGCGGGTCACCGAGGTGCTGTCCCATGGCTTGGCCGATGCCATCGCCACATTGACTTTGTTGGAAGCTCCAGTGTTGCCCATCGCCGAGGGCGACAGCTTCATCGCGCGCGCGGGCTGCGATAAGGGGATCGCGACCTGCAGCGCCAGGTTTGCGAACACCGCCAACTTCCGGGGTTTCCCCAACATTCCGGGGCAAGATGCCGTGCTGCGCTATGCCAGTCAGGACGGCGGCCACGAAGGGAACGTGCTGTGACGGCGGTCGACTCGGCCTTGGTTGTGGCCGCTGCCCGCAGCTGGCTTGGCACGCCCTACCACGATCAAGCCAGCCTGCGCGGCGTTGGTTGCGATTGCCTCGGCCTCGCGCGCGGCGTTTGGCGCGAAGTGGTCGGGGATGAACCTGTCCCGATCCCGCCTTACAGCCGGGATTGGGGCGAGACCGGGCCTAGCGAAGTTCTGGCGGGAGGCGCGCGGGCGATGATGCCGGAAATCACCTTGGCCGAGGCCGGTCCCGGCGCACTCGTCCTTTTCCGCATGGCCCCGCGCGCCATCGCCAAGCATGTCGGGATCCTGACCGGCCCCGACCACTTCATCCATGCCTATGAACGACTGGGTGTAGTCGAGGAAACCCTCACCCCGGCATGGGCGCGCAAGATCGCCTTCGCCTTCCTGTTTCCGCACCCCAGCAGCATCTAAGATTTTCACAATGGCAACCCTAGTTCTCGGTGCTGTCGGCTCCGCGATTGGCGGCGCATTTGACGGAGCCATCCTCGGCTTCTCCGGTGCGGCGATTGGCGGTTTCATCGGCTCGACCATCGGATCGGTGGTCGACAACTGGATCGTCTCGTCCCTCGCCCCGGCGCAGAGGATCGAGGGCGCGCGGCTCGACAGCTTGCGCATCACGGCTTCGACTGAAGGAGCAGTGATCCCGCGCCTGTTCGGCCGGATGCGCATTGGCGGCAACATCATCTGGGCCACCGATTTCCGCGAGGAGGTGAACACCACGCGTCAGGGCGGCGGCAAGGGCAGCGGGCCGAAGGTCACCACGACCGAATATCTGTACTACGCCAGCTTCGCGGTCGGGCTGTGTGAGGGCGAGATCACGGGCATTGGTCGGGTCTGGGCCGACGGCAAACCGATGGACATGTCCGGGGTCACCTGGCGCTGGTATCCCGGAAACGAGGTGCAGGCCCCTGACCCGTTCATCACGCGAATGCTGTGGAAATTCCCTGGCGGTGTGGTCCGGGCATGTGAAGGTTCGGTTTCTCAGGCGGCTGCGTCAAGAGGTATCGGGTCGAGGGGCTGGGAAAGCGTCTCCCAGCCGTCGACCTTGCGCATCTGGATCTGGCCGGATGCCAGCAGCGCCCAGAGCAGCATCGGCACGGTCTCGGCGCAGGGCAGCACGGTCTGGGTCTTGATCCGGCGACGGAACTCCTCGTTCAGCCGTTCGATGGCGTTGGTGGTCCGGGCCGACTTCCATTGCGACGGGTCGAGGCGGGTGAAGCTGAAGAGCCGGTCCCCTGCTTCTTCAAGGCTGTCGGCAACGGCCTTGCACTTGAGCTGCCACTTGCGCAGGAATGCCTTGCGGCGGGTCTCGATCCCGGCGGCGGTGTCGGCGCAGATCATGTCGCGGTAGTCCTCGGTCAGCTCGTCGTGCAGGTGCCTGGGCGCGTGCGCCAGCAGGTTTCGGTGCTTGTGGACCGTGCAGCGCCGGATCGGCAGAGCCTCGCCCCAGAGCGCGACCAGAGCGGCTTCAAGCCCGGGAGCGCCATCGACGATGACGAATTCGGGCCGCTTCAGACCGCGGGCATCAAGGTCGTCGAGGAACTGGCGCCAGGCAGATGTGCTCTCTCCGCCCATGTTCTTGATGGATAACAATACCTTCTGCCCGTCGCGGCGGATGCCGATCGCGGCCAGCACCGAGATGTTGGTGGCCTTGCGGTCCAGCCGGGTCCGGATCACGGTGCCGTCGAGGATCAGCCGGACGATGTCCTCGTCGGCCAGGCTGCGGGCGCACCAGGCTTCCCAGTCCACCTTCACCTTGCGCCAGGCACGGCTGACCACATCCTTGCTGACGGCGCCCTCGAACAGCCCGAACAGCGCCCGCTTGACGCGCCGGGTGTTGGTCCCGGCAAGATAGACCGCCGCGATCAGCGCCTCGGCCTTCTTCGTCAGCCGCTGGTAGCGCGGCAGCGCCTTCGAGCGCCATTCCTTAGCCTTGCCGTCCTCGTCCTCGACCCGGGCGCGGGGCACGCGCACCGTTTCGGTGCCGAAGGTGCCGGTCAGCTGCCGCTCGCGGTGCCCGTGGCGATAGCCCTTCGCCTTCTCGTCGCCGCGACCGTAGCGCATGCGGCCGAGAAACTCGGCCAGTTCCTCTTCAAACATGGTCTCGATGGTCGCGCGGACGCTTGCCCGCAGGCGCTCCTCGATCGGGTCATACCCGGTCGTGTCGGGCAGTAGCGAAAAGGCCGAGCTGTCGGTAATGTCGTTCATGGCGTGATCTCCCTGGCGGTTGGCGCCGCCGGCTGGGTGGGTTTCAGTTCACCCGGAGATTACGCCGCCTTCAAATTTCCACCACTCCCGCGACACCACCCCTCCACCCAAGTATCTGCGCTCTTCGGCACAGCCACGCCCGCGAACTTCAGCGTGTCGAGCACCACTGTCAGCTGGACCGGCCCGGTCGGGGAGTGGGGCTTGCGCCGGATGATCCTGCACTATGCGCATCTCTGCAAAGCCGCCGGGGGCGTGGACGCCTTCCTGATCGGATCAGAAATGCCGGGCCTGACGACCATCCGGAGCGGGGCCAGCACCTACCCAGCCGTCGCAGCTTACAAGAGCCTCGCCGCAGCCGTGCGGACCATCCTCGGCGCTGGGCCCAAGATCGGCTACGCCTCCGACTGGTCGGAATACTTCGGCCACCATCCGGGCGACGGGTCGGGCGATGTGTATTTCCACCTCGACCCGCTCTGGTCGGATGCCAACATCGATTTCGTCGGCATCGATAACTACATGCCGCTGTCCGACTGGCGCGACGGGTTTGACCACGCCGATGCGACGCTGGCACCGGCGATCTACGACCGTGACTACCTGCAATCCAACATCTCTGGCGGCGAGGGGTTTGACTGGTTCTATGCCAACTCCCTTGACCGGACATCGCAGAACCGGACACCGATCACCGACGGTGCTGCCGCCAAACCATGGGTGTTTCGCTTCAAGGATCTGCGCGCCTGGTGGCAAAACCCACATTTCAACCGGCCGGGTGGTGTGGAAAGCGGGTCTCCAACGTCATGGGTGCCGCAATCGAAGCCGATCTGGTTCACGGAACTGGGGTGTCCGGCCATCGACCGCGGCACCAACCAGCCGAACGTCTTCTTCGATCCGAAATCGTCGGAAAGCTTCACGCCTTACTTCTCGCGCGGCTGGCGCGACGATGCGATCCAGCGCGCATACCTGGAAGCGATGTATCTGTTCTGGGGCGCTGCGGCGAACAATCCGGTGTCCTCGGTCTATAGCGCCCGGATGGTGCACGTCCCCGAATGTGCCGCTTGGACCTGGGATGCGCGACCCTATCCGTTTTTCCCCGAACTGACCGATGTCTGGACCGATGGCCCGAACTGGCGGCTGGGGCATTGGCTGACCGGTCGGCTGGGTGCGGTGTCTTTGGCTGCTCTGGTTCGGCATCTTTGCCTACGCGCTGGCATTCCGGAAGCGCAGATCGACGTTTCCGGCCTCTGGGGCGCGGTCGAGGGCTATGTCATCTCGGCGTTGGAGGCCCCGCGTGCTTCGATTTCCACGCTCGCCCGGCATTTTGGCTTCGATGCGGTCGAGAGCGAAGGGCGGATCAAGTTCCTGATGCGCGGCCGGATCGCCAGCAGCACGATCATGCCCGACAATATGGTCGCACCGGCTTCGGCGCAGGGCGACGTGATGGAACTGACCCGCGCACAGGAAACCGAATTGCCGCAGGCCCTGAAATGGCAGGTCGCCCGTGCCGACGAGGACTATGACGCGGCACAGGTCGAGGCACGCCGCATTACAGTCGACACCACACGCATCGCCTCGGAAAGCTTCCCGATGGCCATTCCGCCCGAAGAGGCCGAGCGCCGCTGCCGCCGCGCGCTGATGGAGGCATGGGTTGGGCGGGAAAGTGCTGTCTTCCGCCTGCCGCCCTCGCGTCTAGCGCTGGATCCCTGCGATGTCATCCTGCTTGATCATGACGGACGCCTGACAGAACTGCGACTGGGCTGTGCGTCAGGACCGTGCGGTCTATGATCTGCCGCCCGGAGAACCACGACCCGCCACTCTCTCAACGCCGACGGTGTTCGGTGCCCCCGACATCGTCCTGCTGGACCTGCCGCAGTTGCGCGAAGATCAGCCTGCGCACCGCCCATTTGTCGCCGCCCATGCCAAGCCATGGCCGGGTGAGATCGCCGTATATCGCAGCGCCGCGACGGATGGTTTCACTCTTCTGTCCACCTTTGGCACGCGGGCGCGCATGGGCTTGCTGGCGGCCGACTTCTTTGCCGGGCCGGTGTCACGCTTCGATCTTGGCAATGCGCTGGTTGTTGACCTGTTTTCCGGCACGCTGGAAAGCGTCACGGATATCACCCTGCTAGGTGGGGCCAATGCGCTCGCCGTGGAAACCGACGCTGGGCAGTGGGAGATCGTCCAGGCGGGATCGGTTGAACTGACCGCACCCGGACGGTACCGGCTGACCCGGCTGCTGCGGGGTCAGCGCGGAACAGAAGGGGCCATCGCCAGCACGGTGCCGACCGGCTCGCGGGTGGTTGTGCTGGATACGACTGTGGCGATCCTGCCCATCAGCGAGGCCGATCTCGGCTTGCCATGGAACTGGCGCATCGGCCCGGCTTCCAAGCCAGTCAGCGACGAGACGTTTGTTGCCGCGAGCTTTACGCCCGATGGCGCTGGGCTGCGGCCTTTCTCTGTCGCCCATGTCGAACAGCCGTGGCGCATCGCGCGCAGCCCGGGCGATCTGACCATCCGCTGGTCGCGCCGGTCGCGGTCGCTGGCCGCCGACACCTGGGGCGCGGGCGATGTGCCTTTGGCGGAAGATAGTGAAGCTTACGAGGTCGAAATCCGTGATGGCAGTACCGTCAAGCGCACGCTGAACACGACTACAACCAGCCTCCTCTACACCGCCGCCCTGCAGACCGCCGATTGGGGCGCACCAATCGGCCCCGGCCAATCCCTTTCGATCCGCATCTACCAGCTCTCGGCTTTGATCGGCCGGGGCGCTGGGCGTTCCGTCACACTCAGCTTCTGAAAGCAGGATCATGTCCGACATCACCACCCATCTCCTGCTGCCTTATATCTTGGCATCGCAGGCCCAGAAGCATGTCACCCACAACGAAGCGCTGCGCCTGCTGGATGCCATGGTGCAACTGTCGGTCCTCGACCGCACGCGCACCGCGCCACCGGCAAGCCCGACCGACGGCGACCGGCATATCGTGGCATCGGGCGCGACGGGTCTGTGGTCGGGCTGGGATTTGAACGTAGCTTTCTGGGTCGATGGGGTCTGGATGCGGCTGGCCCCGCGTCCGGGCTGGCTGGCGTGGATCGCCGCCGAACAAGCCTTTGTCGTCTGGAACAGCAGCGGCTGGGATCTGGTCGGCGAACCGGTGGACGTGTCTGATGCGATCTTCAGCTTGGTGAATGATGTCGATCCGACGAAGAAGGCGCTGTTCTCGCTGTCGGGGATCACCACAGGCACGACGCGCACCTTCACGCTGCCCAACACCTCGTCGGAACTGGCTATCCTCGCGGGCACGCAGACCTTCACCGGCAACAAGACCTTCTCTGGCACGCTGACGGCGTCTGGCACAGTCACAGTCTCGGCGGCCTCAGCCAGCATCGGCACAGCAACGACGACCGCCACGTACGGGATGGGCACTGGGGCCACGACCTCTGGTGTCACCAAGACCGTGAACATAGGCACCGGCGGGGCGAATGGATCGACCACTGTCGTCAACATCGGTTCCGCCACGGCCGGTGCGGGCGGCACGACAGTTGTGAACACGCCCAATGTCACCTTCGCCAATGCGGTCACGCAGATCGGCATGCCGCAGGCGAACCTCACTGCGCAATTGCTAGGCCTCGGCGGCGCGGCGGCCGACAGCTACAACCGCCTCTCGATGAACACCCCCGCAGTGCTCTTGAACAACGCAGGCGCCGGGATCGAGGCCACGGTCAACAAGGCGGCAGCCGGGAACGATGCGGCCTTTGCCTTCAAGACCGGATTCTCCGCACGGGCGCTGATCGGGTTACTCGGCAACGACGATTTCAGCTTAAAGGTTAGCCCGAACGGCTCGACCTTCTTTGATGCGATACGGATTGACCGCACCTCCGGCCGGGTCGAACTGCCGGAACCGCTGGTGGTCCCCGCACTGCTCACCGCGCCCGATCCACCGCCAGCAGGCAAGTTGGCTGTCTATGCACGCGACCGCGCCGGGGCCGGATGGCTGGATGTGCAACGCCCTTCGGGCCAGTTCTTTCCGCTGCAGCCGCATTTCGGGGTGAACCGGATCGCGACATGGGCTCCGTCCACCAGCACCACCGTCAACACCAACGGCATGCCACGCACCGCCGTCGGCACTGTCGCTACGCCGACACTGACCACCACCAACCTGTCGACCAGCATGCGGCGCTGGCGGGTGACCAGTGCGGCGACCGTGGATGCCGTGGCCGAGGAACGCTCGGCAGGCTGGGTCTGCTGGCGCGGCAATGCTGACGGCTTGGGCGGGTGGAACTACGTCAACCGAATGTCGCTCACCACCCTGCAGGCGACCGGAATGGCGTTCTTCGGCCTATATGGCTCGACCGCCGCGCTCGCCACCACACTCACACTGGCGACGACGGTCAACTGCATCGGCATCGGCTTTCAGCGCGGCACCCATGCCAACTGGCAGCTGGTGCACAACGATGGCAGCGGCGCCCCGACGCTGATCGATATGGGCGCGAGCTTCCCGGTGAACAGCCTCACCAACGTGCTGACGCTCTACATCGCCGCCGCCCCGAACGGCTCAGACATTGGCGTGAGAGTGGTAGAGGAAGTCAGCGGCGCGGCGACCGAATTCACCATCATCACCGACATGCCCGCGGCCACCCAGCTCTTGAGCCCGCGCAATTATATGAACACCGGCGCGACCGCAGCGGCAGTCGCCTACGACTGCTCCGGCGTCTACGTCGAGACGGATTATTGAGGGAAATCATCATGACAGAACGAACCACCCTGTTGCAGGAGGTCGGCGCGGCCTTCCGCGACAACGGACTGACCGCCGCCATCACCGCGCTGATCGGCGGTTTCATCGCGCTCTTGGCAGCCGTTACGCGCCGCGCCTTCACGAATGATGCGATGCTGGTCCGGATGGACCGCGAGCTGCTGGCGGAACGCGACCGCATCGACAAGCAGCGTGCCGAGGATCGCAAGACCGATGCTGACCGGCTGGAGCGCATTGAGCCCGACATCCGCGCCATTCGGGATCTGATGTTTCAGGCATTCCAGCGCGGTCGCACCGACTGACCGACGACACCCATTCCAACGCCGAAAGACCCACCCGACCCGCCCCAGAGGCGGGTTTTGCATTTCTGGAGACCCACCATGCCAACCACGACCTATACCCATTTCCGCGACGTGCCTGAATCTGCCTGGCGCTGGCCCAGTTTTTCCCCGGCCGAGATCGCCTGCCGCGGCACCGGCGCGATCAAGATTAACATCGAGGCCATGGACAAGTTGCAGTCCCTGCGCAACCGCCTCGGCAAGCCGCTAATCGTCCGCTCTGGCTATCGCAGTCCCATCCACAACCGCGCCGTCGGTGGGGCCCCGGCCTCCAAGCACATGCTGGGCACGGCGTTTGACATCGCGATGTCCAACCACGATCCGGTCGCATTCATGGAGGCTGCCCGCGCCGTCGGCTTGCTTGGCTTTGGCACCTACCCCCGTTCGGGTTTCATGCACATCGATCTCGGGCCTGCGCGGTCCTGGGGCGAACCCTTCGCTGTCCGCGCCTCGCCCTTCGCGCCTGAGGTAGCACCTGCACGCGAGGTACTGGCCGACAGCCGCACCCTGAAGGGCGGCGGGGCAGCAGGCATCGCTACTATCGGTGCAGCAGGTGTTGAAGTCGCACAGGAGGTTCTAGCGGAAACCCAATCCGCCATCCTGCCCTTGGTGCCGCATCTGGACACCTTGCGCTGGGTGTTCATCGCCGTAGCCCTTATCGGCGTCGCTGTCGCGATCCACGCCCGGATCGACGACTGGAAGCGAGGCCAGCGATGATCGGCTGGATCACCGCTATCCTCGCCAGCGGCCCGGCGCGCAAGGCGCTGGGCCTGCTGCTGACAGCAATCACCATCGTCCTGTTCCTGCTGAACCTTCGCCGCGCCGGTGAACGCGCCGGGCGGTTGGCAGAACGCCTTTCAAGATCGGAGAGAACTCATGAAATCCAACGCCAGATGCTGGACGCCGCCAGCCGCCGCCCCGCTGATCGCGATGCTCTGGCTGACCGGCTGCGCAATGGCCGGTTCTAACGCAGCGTCACCATGCCCTCCGGTGGTCGAATACACGACCGCTGATCAGGCACGCACTGCAACCGAAATTATGACCCTGCCGGAAGGCGCGACAGTGCTCCAGATGCTTAGCGACTACGCCGTCCTGCGCGATCAGGCGCGCGCCTGCCGGTGAAGCACTGTCCGATCTCACGCACCTGCCTTGACGTCGGTCTTGGATTGACGTTTTGTGCTTCTGCGACAGGGGCGTCCGGGTACCCGGGCTGAGAAGCACCCTTTGAACCTGAACCAGATCATGCTGGCGTAGGGAGTCTGCGGTAGGTGCCCCCCTTCGGCCTGTGATGGCCACACGGTGCCCGCCACTGGCCCCTTGCGTGCAGCGAAGGAGCCATATGGACGATACTGGAAGCAATCTTGCACAGATGCGGGCGACTGCGCCTCTTGTGCATCAGATCACCAACTATGTGGCCATGAACATCGCCGCCAACGTAGCTCTGGCTGCGGGGGCATCGCCTGCCATGGTGCATGCCCGCGAAGAGGTGGTGGAGTTTGCGCGCCTCGCTCAGGCGCTGAGCGTGAACATCGGCACGCTGGACGCGGCTTGGGCCGAGGCGATGGAGATGGCTGCGGAGGCGATGGGTGCGGCGGGCAGGCCCTGGGTGCTGGACCCGGTCGGCGTCGGGGCCACGCAGTTTCGTCGCGATGTCTGCGCGCGGCTGATCGCGCTGCGGCCAACGGTCATTCGCGGCAACGCGTCCGAGATTCTGGCGCTGGCGGGGTTGGGCGGCGCAGGGCGTGGGGCGGACAGTGCCGACCCGGTGGCCGCCGCCGAGGCTGGCGCGCGCTACCTTGCGGCACGCTGTGGTGCGGTGGTCGCGGTGTCTGGCCCGGTGGACTATATCACCGATGGGGTTCAGGCGTTTCGCGTGGCCAATGGTGATGCGCTGATGCCGCGCGTGACGGCCTTGGGTTGTTCGCTGAACGGGGTGATCGCTGCGTTTCTGGTCGGTCAACCCGCCCTGCCCGCGACTGTGGCAGCCTTGGCCTATTTCGGGCTGGCGGGCGAGCGTGCGGCGGCCATTGCGCATGGTCCCGGCAGTTTTCAGGTGGCGTTTCTGGACGCGCTTTACACCCTGTCACCGCAGGAGGTGACCGCAGGCTCACGGGTCAGCCGCGCATGAAAGGGCCAATTTACGTGATCACCGACCCCTGCGCAGCCCTGTCCGTGGCCGAACAGGCGCGCGCCGCGGCACGGGGTGGGGCGGCGTGGGTGCAACTGCGCGACAAGACCTCGTCAGACGACGATCTGGCCGCCCTCGTCCGGCTTCTTTTGCCGGAAATGGCGGCCCTTGGTGCGCGGCTGATCGTGAACGACAGGGTCGAGGTTGCGCTGGCCATAAGTGCCCATGGGTTGCACATTGGTCAGGGCGATGGCGATGCAGCAGCAATTCGCCAGCGGATGCCCCCCGACATGATCCTTGGCCTGTCCATCGAGACGGTCGCGCAGGCCCGCCTGATCCCGCCGGGTGTTGATTACATCGGCGCAGGGCCGGTGCGCGCCACACCGACCAAGCCCGATCACGCCACCCCCATCGGCTTTGACGGTCTGGCGCAGATCGTTGCGGCGACCTCCCTGCCTGCTTATGCCATCGGTGGCCTGAAGCCTGGTGATGCGGCCGCTGTGCGAGCCACCGGGGCAATCGGCATGGCGGTGGTCAGCGCCGTGACCCGTGCTGCAGACCCTGAGGCTGCAACCCGGGCTCTGCTGACAGAATGGGGGACGGCATGATCCCCAACATCCTGTCGATTGCAGGCTCTGACCCTTCGGGCGGCGCGGGGATACAGGCCGATATCAAGGCGATTTCTGCCAATGGTGGCTATGCCATGGCCGTGATCACCGCCCTGACAGCGCAGAACACCCAAGGCGTGACAGCCGTGCAAATGGTCGCGCCAGATTTCGTGGCAGCACAGATTGCCGCGATCCGCGCCGACATCCGTGTGGACGCGGTCAAGATCGGGATGCTGGGCGATACAGGGATCATCGGCGCGGTCGTTGCTGGATTGTCCGGGCTTACCGCACCTGTCGTGCTCGATCCGGTGATGGTTGCCAAAGGCGGGGACCGGCTGTTGCTGGCCGAGGCGGTTTTCGCGTTGCGCGCGGCGCTGCCCATGGCAGCGATCATCACCCCCAACCTGCCCGAAGCCGCCGACCTGCTGGGCATTCCCGAGGCTACGACCCGCGATGAAATGGAACGCCAAGCGCATGCCCTTCTGGCGCTTGGTGCAAAGGCGGTGCTCCTGAAGGGTGGCCATCTGCTTGGCGACGATTGCCCCGATCTGCTGGCCGATGCTGCGGGCCAGACGTGGCTGACCGGGTCCCGCGTTGCGACCCGCAAGACCCACGGCACCGGCTGCACCCTGTCGTCTGCGCTGGCCACATATCTTGGCATCGGCGTGCCCCTGCCCGAGGCAGCAGCGCGCGCCAAGGTCTATGTCGCCCGCGCCATCGCAACCGCCGATGCGCTCACGGTGGGCACCGGTCACGGCCCGACCCACCACTTTCACGATCTATTCAAAGGACCAAATCCATGACGCGTGCCATCCCTGATCTGACCGTTCTTGTCACCGGCGCTGGCCGGGGCCTTGGCGCCGCCATCGCCCGCGCCTTTCACCGAGAGGGCGCACGGGTCGCCATCAACTACCGCAACAGCCAGGCAGCGGCGGAAGCACTGGCCGCCGACCTTGGCCCGCGTGCCGCCGCGTTCTGTGCAGATGTGACCGACCCTGTGCAGGTTGCTGCGATGGTGGGTCAGATCACCGACCGCCTTGGCGCCCCGGACGTGCTGGTCCACAACGCGCTGGCGGATTTCGCCTTCAACGGCGATGCGCGCACCCATCTGGACAGGTTGTGTTGGGCGGAGATCGCGCGGCAGACGGAAACATCGGTGGGGGGCGCGCTGAACTGCATAGCAGCGATGCAGGGCCACTGCGCGGCACAAGGGTTTGGCCGGATCATCACGATCGGCACCAACCTGATGCAAAACCCCGTCGTGCCCTATCACGATTATACCGCCGCCAAGGGGGCGCTGCTGGCCTTTACCCGCACGGCCGCCAAAGAACTGGGGCCGATGGGCATCACGGTGAACATGGTGTCGGGCGGGCTGTTGCGGACCACCGATGCCAGTGCCGCCACACCCGATGCGGTGTTCGACATCATTGCCGCGCAAACCCCCTTGGGGCGGGTGACCACGCTTGACGACATGGCCGATGCGGTGATGTTCTTTGCATCGCCCTGGGCACGAGCTGTGACCGGGCAGAACCTGATCGTCGATGGTGGGCTGGTGTTCGGATAATGAACATCTCAGGGTTCCATCGGCAGGGACGGAACCCTGCGACCTCCGGATTTTCAGATGCCCAGAATATGTGTAAGCGGTGTCTGGAAGGCACTGGGGTTTCAGCTTGACGGCTGGAAGTTCCAGGGAAGCAACTCGTCGATGCGGTGTTGCGGATGTCCGGCCGCGATGGCTTCGAGCGTAGCCCTGAGATAGGCGAACGGTTCGACATTGTTGATCTTGGCGGTCTCGATCAGGGATGCGATGCGGCCCCATGCCTTGCCACCCTCGTCATGACCGGCGAACAACGCGTTCTTTCTGTTTAGAGCAATTGGTCTGACCAAATTCTCGACCTTGTTGGAGTCGATCTCGACGCGGCCGTCCGTCAGGAATGTTTGAAGGCCGTCCCAGTGGCGGTGGATGTAGGCGAGCTTCTCCCCGAGGCGTGATTTGGCCGAGATGCGCAGGCGTTGCGCTTGCAGCCAAGTGCCGAAGGCTTCGACCAGAGGGGCGGATCGGGCCCGTCGGGCCGAGAGGCGCTGGCCCGGGGACGTGCCGCGGATATCTTTCTCGACGGCATAGATTTCGGCAATCCGGCGCAGACCCTCGGCTGCGATTTCCGAGCCATCGCGGTCGAAGACTTCGTTGAGTTTGCGGCGGGCGTGCGCCCAGCAATGCGCGACAATGATCGGATGGCCGTTCTTGCGGTCCGGCCGCGTCAGCCGATTGTAGCCCTGATAGCCATCGAGTTGCAGTGTGCCGTTGAACCCGGCCAGGAATTTCTCGGCATTCTCCCCGCGGCGATCGGGAGCATAGAAATAGACGACCCCGGGGGGATCATCGCCGCCCCATGACCGATCATCGCGGGCAAGCGCCCATAGAAAGCCGGTTTTCGTGCGCCCACGGCCCGGATCGAGGACCGGCGCCGTGGTTTCGTCCATGAACAGCTTCGTGGACGCCTTCAGGTGCTCGGCCAGCCTGTCCACGACGGGGCCAAGGTGGAAAGCCGCCACACCAACCCAATCCGCCAGCGTGGAACGGTGGATGTCGATGCCAGAGCGGGCCAGGATCTGGCTCTGACGATATAACGGAAGATGGTCCGCGTATTTGCTGACCAGCACATGTGCGATGGCGCCTTCGGTGGGCAGCCCGCCCTCGATCAGCCACGCGGGCGTCGGTGCTTGTGTGACCCCGTCGGTGCAGGTGCGACAGGCGTATTTGGGGCGGACCGTCACGATCACACGGCACTGCGTGTAGCGCGTCAACCATCTTGTCCCTTGCCGACAACCACCTTGTCCGGTTTTTGAGCCGCCGGGTTGGCGTATCTGGAATTGTTTTTCGCTCAGCCTTCTCCTTTGTCCTGGTTGTCGGCGATGGTTGTCGCTGGCGGTCTGCTCGCGCCTCCTTGTTGGAGGCGGCCGCGCGCTGGCGGAAGCTTTCGGTATTCATCTCCAGGATCGTCGCGTGATGAACCAGCCGGTCGATGGCGGTGACGGCTTAGGCTCAAGTTGCAAGTGCAACACCGCCGCCCTTTTGGGCATAGGATGTTGCGATGGACAGACGAAGCAAGCACCTCAGCAGCGAGGAACGTGGCGTGATACTCGCCGAACATAACCGGGGCAGCAGCCAGCAGGCGATCGGGATGCTTCTTGACCGGTCGGCGAGCACGATTTGCCGGGAACTGGTGCGGGGTCGTCAGGACGATGGCACCTATTGCCCTCAATTGGCGCGGCTGGTTTACGACGTTCGCCGGACGCGATGTCGGCGCGCTCGCAAGCTGATCGAAGGCGACGCGACCCATCGCTTCGTGCACAGCCATCTTGTTCATCGGCGCTGGTCTCCCGAGCAGATTGCGCACAGACTGCGGCTCATGCATCCCGATGACCCTGCTGCCCGCGTCAGCCACGAGACCATCTACGCCGCGATCTATGCCCAGCCGCGTGGCGGCCTGAAGGCGGCAATGATCGAGGCGCTGCGCCAGGCAAAACCTGTGCGCGGGCGGCGGCGCACGACGCTGGCGGGAAGCGCCATGGTCCCGGAAACATTGCGGATTATCAACCGACCTGAGGAAATCGAGGCGCGGCTGGTACCCGGCCACTGGGAAGGTGACTTGATCAAGGGCGCCTTCAATCGTTCCTCGGTGGGCACTTTGGTTGAGCGCAAGACCCGCTTCGTCGTTCTATGCAAAATGAATGGAAATGGGGCCGAGGCGGTTCTCGACAGCTTCACCCGGCAGATGAAGCGGCTGCCAGCAGCGCTTCGCAAAAGCATGACTTATGATCGTGGGTCGGAAATGGCCTGCCACCCGGAACTTGCCCGCCGACTGAAGATCGATATCTGGTTCTGCGATCCGCATGCCCCCTGGCAGCGCGGCAGCAACGAGAACACCAACGGCCTCTTGCGCCAGTTCATGCCCAAAGGCACCGATCTCAGCGATGCCAGCCAAACCTGGCTCAACGACGTCGCAGCCCTGATGAACAACCGCCCCAGAAAAACCCTCGGTTGGAAAACACCCGCCGAAGCCATGGCCGAAGAAATGGCCGCCTTCAATGAAGCCGTTGCACTTGCAATTTGAATCCGCCCGGTCATGGCCTTGTCGGGGAAGATCTGGTCCCAGCCGCTGAAGGGCTGGTTGGCGGCGATGGCGATGCTGCGGTATTCGTAGCGCCGGGCGATCAGCTCGAAGAGCACGCCTGTCTCGGCCTGATCCTTGTGGGCGTAGGTGATGTCGTCGAGGATGATCAGGTCGAACTTGTCGAGCTTGGCGAGCGCGGCTTCGAGCACCAGATCGCGGCGGGCGGCCTGAAGTCGCTGCACCAGATCGCTGGTGCGGGTATAGAACACGCGGTGTCCCCGCTCGATCAGGGCATGGCCTATCGCGCAGAGAATGTGCGTTTTGCCCGTGCCGGAATTGCCGATGGCGATCAGATTGCCGCCACCCTCCAGCCAGTCGCCGGCCGCCAGAGCTTCCACCCGGGCGCGCGGCAGGGTTGGCAGCGCCTTGAAGTCGAAGGTCGCCAGCGTCTTGCCAGCCGGTAGCTGTGCCTCGTTCATGTGGCGCTGAATGCGGCGCATGTCGCGCTCAGCCAGTTCGTATTCCGCAAGGACGGCCAGGAAGCGGGCGGCAGGCCAGCCTTCGGTGTCGGCACGGGTGGCGATGTCGGCCCAAAGCTTGTGGAAGCTGGGCAGGCGCAGCGCGGTCAGCATGCTGGGCAGCGTGTGGATGTCGATCTCGCGGGAGGTCATGCGCAGGCTCCCAGAAGGGCATCGAAGCTGTCGAGCGAGGGATGGGCGACGGCGACATCTGTCGGCAGCGCCGTTTGCTTGGGGCTCAGGCGGAGCGTCAGCAGGTCAGGGTCCGGCACCCGGCCGGCGTCGAGATCGTCCGCCAGGAGATGTGCCAGTTCCGCCTCGCAGGCCCGGTCGTGGGCGATGAACAGCAGGTCGACCATCCGGCGGCAGGCGTCGCGGCGGGGCAGATCGCGCTGCAGCACCTTCCAGGCCTCAGCGTATTCGGTTCGCGGGAACAGGCTGTCGCGGTAGATCGAACTCCACAGGGCCTGCGGCTTGCGCCGCAGGGCATGGATGACGTCGAACCGGAGGTTCGCCTCCGGCGAAACGTGGTAGTTGATGACATGCACGCGATGGCCATCGCCGCGACCACGCGCCCTTGTATGGCTAACGACCAGAGTGCTGCCGAGAAAGGCCTCGAGGCGATCGTCGTAGAGGTGGACCCGCAAGCGCTGCCCGATCAGCTGCGACGGGGCGCTGTAGAAGATGCTCTTGACCAGAAAGCCGCCGGTGCGGGTGACTGGCACGACCGTCTCGGGGAAGTCGGTTTCGCCGGAGGCGAACCTCCGGTTCGACGGTGCGCCGGGGCGGCAGGGGCTTCAGATGCGCCTGTTCCGCCTGAATGGCCGCCGCCCGCTGCCGGTTGCGCCGCGCCACCACAATGTCGACGAAACGCCGGTAGTCCTCGATGCTGGCGAAGTCGCGGCTGCCGCGCAGGATCAGCGCCTGTTCGATGGCTTTCTTGAGGTGACGGTTCTGTGAGCTACCCCCCGAAAATCGGACAGTGACGGAAGCTACGATCTGAGGTCTGCTGATCCCCAGGACGAGGAGATCAGAACATGTCGAAACGCAGGAACCATGACGCAGCGTTCAAGGCGCGTGTTGCGTTGGAGGCGCTGAAGGGCGAGCGCACGGTGTCGGAATTGGCGGCCGCTTACGAGGGCCATCCGACGATGATCCATCAATGGAAGAAGGCCCTGCTGGAAGGTGCCGCTGGCATTTTCGAGCGTGGCGGTCAGGCTGCGGCCACTGCCGAGATTGCCGAGGAAACGGTCCGTGATCTGCATGCAAAGATCGGAAAGCTGGCGGTCGCCAACGATTTTTTGTCACGAAAGCTCAAGCCCTGGACCGGGAAGTGAGGCGTGACATGATTGAAAGAACCCATCCCAAGCTATCGGTCGGGGCGCAGTGCCAGTTGCTCTCGATCTCGCGGTCGTCGTTCTAATACACGCCGCAGGGTGAGACGGCGATGAACCTTGACCTCATGTTGCTGGTCGACAAGCAGTTCCTGGACACGCCGTTCTATGGTGTCCGACAGATGACGTGGCATTTGCAGAATGAAGGCCATGCCGTGAACGAAAAGCGCATCCGGCGGCTGATGCGCCTTATGCGGTTGATGCCGATCTACCAGAAACCCAACACCAGCAAGCCTGCGAAGGGGCACAAGACCTATCCATATCTGCTGGGCGGGCTGCGGATCGACAGGCCCAACCAGGTCTGGTGTGCCGACATCACCTATTTGCCGATGCGGAAAGGCTTTCTGTATCTGGTCGCCATCATGGACTGGTTTACCCGGAAGGTGCTGGCCTGGCGCATCTGCAACACGCTGGAGGCTGAGTTCTGCGTCGCGGCGCTGAACGAGGCGATCCACAAGTTCGGCGCGCCCGAGATCATGAACACGGATCAGGGATCGCAGTTCACGTCCTTCGACTGGACTGACCGGCTGAAGCGGGCAAAGACCAAGATCTCGATGGACGGTAAAGCCCGGTATCTGGACAACATCTTCATCGAGCGCCTTTGGCGGTCCCTGAAGTATGAATGCGTCTATCTGCACGCCTGGGAAGCCGGGTCACAGGCCCGGGCTGGCGTCGGACGCTGGATCACTTTTTACAATCACCAGCGGCCCCATGCCGCCCATGGCGGTCAACCGCCCGCCGTGGTCTACTTCAACGCAACCCAAACCGATCAGCAGGTGCAGGCAGTAGCTTAAGGGCACCTCGAAAAATTGCCCTGCCCCTGCCGGTGCGGTATAATGCCGGAGGCGTTCCGCAGGGTTGGGTATGATGATGGCGCAGATGGGTTTCTTTGATCTTTCAGATCGCTACGCGAGCCTGGATGCCAATAGGGACCCATTGGTCGAGATCGACGCTGTCGTGCCGTGGGAGCAGTTCCGCCCGACGTTGGAGCGGGTTTGGCGCAAGCCGGATGCGGAACGTAAGTCACGCGCCGGGCGCAAGCCTTGGGATGTAGTCGTGATGTTCAAGACGCTGGTTCTGAGCGCGCTCTACAACCTGTCCGACGACCAGATCGAATATCAGGTGCGCGACCGGCTGGCGTTCATGCGGTTCCTTGGCCTTGGGCTGGAGGACCGCGTTCCCGACGCCAAGACCGTCTGGCTCTATCGCGAGGCGCTGGCGCGGGCGGGCATGGTGGAAGCGTTGTTCAAGCAATTCGACGGCCATCTGGCTCGGCAGGTTCAAGCTTCTTTTCGTTCATCACCATGATCGAGACTTCTTTCATGGCCGGTTCCTCCTGATCCTGTCTGGATCACTGTGGCACATAAGTGCCGTCAGGAGGGGCTACCCAACCCATCATCAAAGCCCTACAGCATGGCAACGGAAAGGGGCGGCCTAGTCGAGGGGATTGATCACCCGGTGCAGGAAGTCCTGGGTCCGGGCTTCCTTCGGCGCGCGCAGGATCTCCTCGGGCGGGCCCTGCTCGACGATCCGGCCGCCTTCCAGAAACAGCACCCGATCCGCCACCTCCCGCGCAAATCCCATCTCGTGCGTCACCACAACCATGGTCATCCCCTCCAGAGCGACATCGCGCATGACCTTCAGCACTTCGCCCACCAGTTCGGGATCGAGCGCCGAGGTAGGCTCGTCGAACAGGATCGCCTCGGGCTGCATCGCCAGCGCGCGGGCGATGGCCACGCGCTGCTGCTGGCCGCCGGACAGCTTGTCGGGATAGGTGTCCAGCTTCGCCTCGAGGCCGACCTTGGTCAGGTATTCCGCGGCCAGATTGCGCGCCTCGCTGCGGCGCATGTGCTTCACATGGACCGGCCCCTCCATCACGTTCTCAAGCACGGTGCGGTGCGGGAACAAGTTGAACCGCTGGAACACCATCGACACCTTCTGGCGGATGCCGATGATCGACCTGTCCGCAGGATCGACGAGATCGCCGTCGATCCTTATCTCGCCCATCTGATGGGTCTCCAGCCCGTTGATGCAGCGCAGGATGGTCGACTTGCCCGAACCGGACGGACCGATAATGCAGACCACCTCGCCCATCTTCACGTCGAAGCTCACCCCCTTGATGACCTCGATGATGCCGTATGACTTGTGGATGTCCTGAACGGTGATCATGCTTTCCTGTATCTCTTCTCGAGCCAGCGGGCGAAGAAGGTGAGAGGCAGCGCCATCGCCAGATAGATCAGCGCGACCAAGGTGAAGACCGTCATGTTGTCGAAGGTCGAGGCGGCGATCAGTTGGCCCTGACGCGTCAGCTCCGCCACCGTGATCGTCGAGACGAGGGAGGAGTCCTTCAGCATCATGATCATGGTATTGCCGAAGGGCGGCAGCGAGATCTTGAACGCCTGGGGCAGGATGACCCGCCGCATCACGAGGGCATCGTTCATCCCGATCGACTGCGCCGCCTCGATCTGGCCCTTGTCGACCGCCTCGATCCCGGCGCGGAAGTTTTCGGCCTGATAGGCGGAGTAGGCCACGCCGATGCCGATGATCCCGGCCTGCAGCGCGGTCAGGTTGATGCCGATCCCGGGAAGCACGAAGTAGATGTAGAAAAGCTGCACGATGATCGGGATGCCGCGGATCACGGTGATGAAGGTGGTGCTGATGCCGCGCAGGATCGCGCTTTTCGACCGGCTGAGCAAGGCCCAGAACAGCCCCAGAACCGTGCTGAGGAGCAGCGACAGGACCGTGACGAGCAGGGTCAGCCAGACGCCCTCCATCAGCACCGGCAGATAGGATTCAGCTCTGGTGAAAAAGTCGATCATGGCAGCTCCGGTCAGGTCGGCGGGCGGCACCGGGATGCCGCCCCGTGTCGCTTATTCGATGCCCCATTTCTTCACGATCTCGTCCAGCATGCCGGACTCCTTCACCTTCGCCAGACCGCTGTTGATCTTCGCCAGAAGCTCCGGATCGTCCTGACGCACGGCGATGGCGACATCGCCCATGATCGTCGATTCATACTCGGGCACCAGCCGCACCTCTGCCGACGCGCCCTTGGAGAGCTGGTAGGCGACGATCGGCCGGTCGCCGAACCCGCCGTCGATCCGGCCGAGCGAGACGTCGCGCATGATGTCGGCGATGGTGTCGTAGACCCTCACTTCGGAGAAGAAGCCGGTCTCCTGCAGCGGGGTGACATAGGCCGTGCCCACCTGAACCCCGACGGTCTTGCCCTTCAGGTCCTCGAGGCCCTTGTAGGCCGTCTCGTCGGAGGCCGCGACGAACAGGCCCTCGCCGTAGGAATAGACGGTGTCGCTGAAGGCCACCACCTTGGCACGCTCTTCGGTCGCATACATCGCGGCGGCGATGATATCGATCTTGTTGCTGGTCAGCGACGGGATCAGCGCGCTCCACTGCGTCGCCATCACCTCCGGGGTGAAGCCTTCGGCCTCGCCCACGGCTTCGATGATGTCCACCATCACGCCGTCGATCTGGTTGGTGGCCACATCAAGGAAGGTGAAGGGCACGCCCGAGGGCGTGGAGCCGACGGCATAGGTGGTCTGGCCCATGGCCGCGCTTCCAAGCATCGTGGCCAGGATCGCAGGCGCCAAGCTGCGCTTCATCAACAGGACGAGTTTCATGCTTTCCGTGCCCTTTTCTGCTACGACAGCGGCCGCGAGGCCGCGATGATTTCAGGTGATCCGGTGTAGTAAAAATGAAATGTCAGATCATGTATTTCACTTTGGTAGAAGATAATGCAGGATGTCAACGAAATGATCGAAGGTTGGCGAGAATGAGCGAAACGGCCACGGAGAGCGATGCATCCCTGATCGGTGCCCGGATGCGCCGCCGGCGACAGGTACGCGGCCTCTCGCTGAAGGACGTCTCGGCCCGGGCCGAAGTCTCCATCGGGCTGCTCAGCCAGATCGAGCGCGGCATCACGATGCCGTCTGTCCGCTCGCTCGGCGCGATCTGCCAGGCGCTGGAGATGCCCGTCAGCTGGCTCTTCGAGCAGAACACCCGCGACCACGATCCGGTCGTGGTCCGCACCCACCAGCGCCGCATCCTCGATCTCGGGGCCAAGGGAATGCGCAAGGAGCTGATGACCCCCGACGAGGTCACCGGCATCCAGATGATGCGGCTGGTGATCCGGCCCGGAGGCTCCACCGGGGAGACGCCTTACCACCACGAGACCGGGGCGAAATGCGGAACGGTGCTGTCCGGCGTTCTGGGGCTCGAGGTGGACGGCGCACTCTTCGAGATCGCCGAGGGCGACTCCTTTGCCTTCCCGGCAACGGCGCTGATCCGGTTCTGGTGTGTGGGCAGCATCGATACCGTTGCCTTGTGGGTCGTGACCCCGGCCGTCTATTGATCGCGAAGGAAGCAGGATGATCGAGAACGAAAAGCCCTATATCGCCCAGTCCCTTTGGACGGCGACCGCCAACCTGGCCCCGGCCTGCCCTGCTCTGACGGGTGCCCAGGAGACGGAGGTCGCGGTGATCGGCGGCGGGTTCACCGGCCTCTCGGCGGCGCTACATCTGGCCGAGGCCGGCGTTGCCGTCACCCTGCTGGAGGCGGAGATGCCCGGCTGGGGCGCTTCGGGGCGCAACGGCGGTCAGGTGAACCCCGGCCTGAAGGAAGACCCGGATGCCATCGATGCGAAGTTCGGCGCCGATCTGGGCGGTCGCATGGTGCGGCTGTCGGGCGGCGCGGGGGATTTCGTCTTCGACCTGATCCGGCGGCTAGGGATCGACTGCGCCGCACAGCAGCCGGGATGGATCCAGCCGGTCCACAACGACGAGGCGCTGGCCACGGTCAGCAGGCGTGTCTCGCAATGGCAGCGGCGCGGCGCTCCCCTGCGACTGCTCTCAAAGCGCGAGACCGCAGACCTTGTCGGCACCGACGCCTATCTCGGCGGGATGATCGACCCGCGCGGCGGCAACCTGCATCCGCTGAACTACGCGCTCGGCCTTGCCTGGGCAGCCAAGAAGGCCGGGGCGCAGCTGCATGGTCATAGCCCCGCGCTCCGCATGCAGCAGGTGGACGCGACCCATGTGATCCACACCCCGAACGGCAGGCTGAGCGCCAAGACGGTGCTGGTCTGCACCAACGGCTATTCCGGCCCCTTCGCCCCCCGGATCGCCCGCAGTCTCGTGCCGATCCGTTCGGTGCAGGTGGCCACCGCCCCACTCAGCGACAACATTCGCAAGTCAATCCTGCCCGGCGGTCATTCGGCCTCCGACAGCCGTCGGCTCCTGCTCTACTTCCGTCTCGACCCTCAGGGGCGTTTCGTCATGGGCGGGCGCGGCGACTACACCGAGGGCGGGACGGAAAAACAGTTCTCGCTGCTCCGGGAAGCGAGCCGGCGGCTGTTCCCGCAGCTCTCCGAGGCGGAATGGACCTTCAAATGGGGCGGGTTCGTTGCGATGACCGCGGACCACTACCCCCATCTCATGCGTATCGGGGACGGGGTCTGGGGGGCGGCCGGCTACAATGGCCGGGGCGTCGCCATGGCCTCCGTGCTGGGCAAGCTGCTGGCGGACCTGGCCCAGGGCGTTCCCGAGGCTGGCGTGGACTTCCCGGTCTCGCCCGTCAGGGAGATCCCATTCCATTTCCTGCGCAAGCCCGTGGTGGCCGCGACAGTTGCTTGGTCTCGCTGGCGGGACGGCTGACTGTTCCCCGCCAACCGGCCCGAGGGTCAGGTCCCATACAGGGCAGGCTTCGGATCTGCCCTGCGGGGGACCTGATCGGCCATCAGGACGGCGACGAAGCGGGTCGAGTCGAAGCTGGACAGCAGATGGCCAGCATGGAGTTCAGCGGAATGGCGAGAATGGCGCCGGGGATGGCCTGCGGCAGCACCCAGTCCCTGAACGAGGCACCATTGTGCAGGGCACCAGGTTTGCGCACCAGAACAGGCACATAGTGCCACGGATCATAGACCATCTGACCCCGACCAAAGGCGCGGGGATGTTCTGCGACCACCACCCCATCCTGCCGGATGACGATCCGGTCGGCATAGGCAACCGAGACCGCCACAGACAGGCGCTGACCGTTCACCAGCGTGATGTCCACCATCCGGGGCGAACCCTGTGCTGGGACTGACGCCGGGGCGGCCGGAACCACGGGGGCCTCAGGACCAGGCGCGATCAGGGGGATGAACCGCGGGCGCGACCCGGCTCCCGTCAACTGCCCTTCACGATACTGGCGGCGCCAACGCACCAGCAGCGTGCGGCCAATACCATGCCGACGGGCCGTCTCGGCAACGCCCCCGCGGGCGCCGAAACTCTCCTCGACAATGCGAACTTTTTCATCATCCGCCCAACGCCGGCGTCGGCCGGTTTCGGTCACGGAAAGGATCTCGACTTCGGGTCTGTATCTGTGCTCGGACATAGAGCCGGATTTACGCCGCCATTATCAGGGCAAAAAGGCGGCTCTCGGCGAAGGGTTACGACTCGCCTCCAGATCAACCCTTGGGAAACCGGCGAAATCGATGGGGCGGAGACGGCGCATACTGCCGATCGGGCGGTCACGTCATCAACGCCCCTCCGGACGATGCGGGTGTCAACCATCGGTCCGGCATAAACGCCACGATTGGGATCTTGCGGGCCGGGTTCGTCCGCGACGCCGGGGATCCTTCGGGCAGAATCTTATCGAACAGCTCAACGGCGGCGGAGACAGCAGCCGCCTGCTACGTGGCGAGTCGGCGAGACGACGGTGGTTGGTGGTGTCGCGGGAGTGGTGGAAATTTGAAGGCGGCGTAATCTCCGGGTGAACTGAAACCCACCCAGCCGGCGGCGCCAACCGCCAGGGAGATCACGCCATGAACGACATTACCGACAGCTCGGCCTTTTCGCTACTGCCCGACACGACCGGGTATGACCCGATCGAGGAGCGCCTGCGGGCAAGCGTCCGCGCGACCATCGAGACCATGTTTGAAGAGGAACTGGCCGAGTTTCTCGGCCGCATGCGCTACGGTCGCGGCGACGAGAAGGCGAAGGGCTATCGCCACGGGCACCGCGAGCGGCAGCTGACCGGCACCTTCGGCACCGAAACGGTGCGCGTGCCCCGCGCCCGGGTCGAGGACGAGGACGGCAAGGCTAAGGAATGGCGCTCGAAGGCGCTGCCGCGCTACCAGCGGCTGACGAAGAAGGCCGAGGCGCTGATCGCGGCGGTCTATCTTGCCGGGACCAACACCCGGCGCGTCAAGCGGGCGCTGTTCGGGCTGTTCGAGGGCGCCGTCAGCAAGGATGTGGTCAGCCGGGCCTGGCGCAAGGTGAAGGTGGATTGGGATGCCTGGTCGGCCCGCAGCCTGGCCGACGAGGACATCGTCCGGCTGATCCTCGACGGCACCGTGATCCGGACCCGGCTGGACCGCAAGGCCACCAACATCTCGGTGCTGGCGGCGATCGGCATCCGCCGCGACGGGCAGAAGGTATTGTTATCCATCAAGAACATGGGCGGAGAGAGCACATCTGCCTGGCGCCAGTTCCTCGACGACCTTGATGCCCGCGGTCTGAAGCGGCCCGAATTCGTCATCGTCGATGGCGCTCCCGGGCTTGAAGCCGCTCTGGTCGCGCTCTGGGGCGAGGCTCTGCCGATCCGGCGCTGCACGGTCCACAAGCACCGAAACCTGCTGGCGCACGCGCCCAGGCACCTGCACGACGAGCTGACCGAGGACTACCGCGACATGATCTGCGCCGACACCGCCGCCGGGATCGAGACCCGCCGCAAGGCATTCCTGCGCAAGTGGCAGCTCAAGTGCAAGGCCGTTGCCGACAGCCTTGAAGAAGCAGGGGACCGGCTCTTCAGCTTCACCCGCCTCGATCCCTCGCAATGGAAGTCGGCCCGGACCACCAACGCCATCGAACGGCTGAACGAGGAGTTCCGTCGCCGCGTCAAGACCCAGACCGTGCTGCCCTGCGCCGAAGGATGTCGCCCTCCCAATAACCCTCGAGGGGATCGGCCACCGTGCGCCCGTGAACAATCTTGCGGTTCGAGGGCAGCGTCGGATTGGCATCGAACCGTCGGGCCGTGCGCTCACTGAACCCGGCGCGGGCGGCCGACGTGCGCTGACTGTGATATCGGAGGTCGGACATGTATAATCTCAATTGCTGGTCGGTGATGGGTTTGTAGGCCAACCCGGATCCTCCGTTTGACGGCAGAGGAACCCGGCTTACCAACCCGCAGCGACCAGCACCTTCCCCGAAATCAATCAGGCCGGTGGGGCTGCCCTCCAGACGGGCATGCCCGTCTTCCGTTCAGCCCCACCGGCCAAGGTGGTTGTCGGCACCGGCCAAGATGGTTGTCGCTGAACATGCGCAAGGTCGACGGCTGGGAGACGCTTTCCCAGCCCCTCGACCCGATACCTCTTGACGCAGCCGCCTGAGAAACCGAACCTTCACATGCCCGGACCACACCGCCAGGGAATTTCCACAGCATTCGCGACACGACCAGGTGCAGGCCGTAGCTTAACTCAGCCGGAAATCTGTCCAAGAGTCGGGGAGTATCTCAGACAAGGAGAGCGCCGCTATCCCAGCCGCATCAACAGCGCCGCTGTCAACTTGGCACGTTCGGGCAAACTGGACACCTCGATATATTCGCTCAGCGTATGCAGTCCCTTGCCGCGCACTCCGATGGAATCGAGCGTGGGGATGCCCAGGAAGCCGGTGAAATTGCCATCCGACCCACCGCCCGAGCTGGCACCCGTCAGCTCAAAGCCCAGTTCGGTGCAGATGTCCCTGGCGACGTCGAACATTGCCATCGTGCCGGGCTGGTCCGGCTCCCATACTGGCCGGGTCACGCCGCGAGTCACTTCAAAACTGACGCCGTTTTCTTCGCCTTGCATGGCCATCATCGCGGCGACACCGCGATCAAGGTCCTCTTGCGTCTTGGCCATGGTCAGGGCCTGCGCGTCGCAGCTTGAGGACACGCAGTTCACCCATTGCCCCGCATGGATCACCCCGACCGAGAAGGTGCAATCGTCACTGGTCATCGCCTCGATCTGCAGGATTTTTTTCGCCATGGCCGCAATCGCGGACCGGCCGTCGGCCAGTGCCCATCCGGCATGGCTGGGACGGCCCAAAGTCCGCAGGTTGAACCGGGCAATCGCATAGCGGCCGATCACGGCACCGCCATCTTGTTTGGCAGGTTCCGGGATCAGGACGTATTTGTTTTTGGCGGCCTCGGATTCGATCAGGTCACGGGTGGAAGGGGTTCCGACCTCCTCGTCCGGGGTAAAGAGCACCGTGACCGGAAGGCGTGTCTGCAATCCCGCATTCGCCAGCGCTTTGATCGCCTCAAGGCTGACGAAGTTGCCGCCCTTCATGTCCATGATACCCGGGCCATAGCAGATGTCCCCCTCCCGTCTGAAGGGCAGTTTTTCCAGCGTGCCCATGGGATGAACCGTGTCCATATGGCCCGCGATCAGGATGCCGGGCTTGCCAAAATCGGGATGCGGGAAGCGTGCGCGCACGGAGCCACCAAAGCCCATGCGACCGGGAATGCTTTCGACCACGGCACCGGCCATGGTCAGGTCGTAAGCGGCGAGGTCCATCATTCGGTTGACGGCATCCGCGTCATAGGTCGGGCTTTCGCATTCGATCCACGGGCGCAGGCGTTCGACCATGTCATCGGCATCAAAGGTCAGATCAAGCGGGTTCATGCGGCAGCCTCCACCAGGGTTTCGGGCGGGGACAGGCGGCGTTCCACCACCCGCGCCATGATCGAGGCCCCGACGGGCAGCAGCTCGGTTCCCAGAACGAAACCAGGATTGTGCAGCGGCACATTGCCGGTGTGCCCCACGCGGCAGTAGGCACCGGGCACGACCTTGAGCATGTCGGCAAAATCCTCAGACCCGGTGGCGGGTTCGTCGTTGCGGCTGATCATCTCTTCGCCGACGATGTCGCGGGCGGCGTCCATGTAGGCATCCGAGAGATCGTTGTCGTTCATCAGCACATCAAAGACGTTCCGCAGATCGACCTTGATCTCGGCCCCGAAGGCGGCACCGAAACCGGCGCAGATTTCCTTCATCCGGGTTTCCGCGATGGCATACACCTCGTCCTTGAAATAGCGGATCGTGCCGCACAGATGCGCGACTTCCGGCACCACGTTATAGGCGCTGCCTGCGTGGATCTGCGTCACCGACAGCACGCAGGTATCCAAGGGGGCCACGTTGCGGCTGACGATGGTTTGAAGCTGCCCGACAAGCGCCGAGGCGATGACGAGCGCATCGCGCGACTGCTGCGGCATCGCGGCGTGGCTGCCCTTGCCCGTCACGGTGATGTCGAAGAATGCGGCCCCCGCCATCGCGGCCCCCTTGCAGATGCCCACGGTGCCCGGCTCACCATTGGGCGAGTTGTGCATCCCATAGATTTCGTCGCAGGGGAAACGCTTGAACAGGCCATCGGCCAGCATCCCGCGCGCGCCGCCCAACCCTTCTTCGGCGGGTTGGAAGATCATCACGGCGGTGCCATCGAAATTGCGCGTGGCCGCCAGATGCTTGGCCGCGCCCAGCAGCATGGTCGTGTGGCTGTCATGGCCGCAGGCGTGCATCTTTCCGGTATTTTTCGAGGAGTATGGCAGGTTCGTCTGCTCGTGGATCGGCAGGGCGTCCATATCGGCGCGCACCCCCACACGCTTGCCGCCCGCGTTCTTGCCGCCGCGCCCATAGATCAGGCCGACCACCCCGGTGATGCCGAGCCCGGTATGGACCTCATCCACACCAAAGCTGCGCAGCTTTTCGGCCACGATCGCCGCGGTGCGCTGCTCTTCCAGCCCGATTTCGGGATGGGCGTGCAGGTCCTTGAAGATCGCGAGCAGCTCTTCCGTGCTGGCATCGATCACGGGCAGAATATTCATGTCTTTCTCCTCGGTCGTCTGGTGTCGGGCGGGATCAGGCAGCGCCCGCTTCCCGAAAGTTGGCAAAATCCCAGGCGCGGCCCGGCGCCGCCTCGATCAGGGATATCGTGTACTCGTGTTGCGGGTTGGCCAGAACGGCGGCGGCGGGCCCTTGTTCGACCACGACGCCGCGCTGCATCACCAGGACATCGTCGCAGATCTGGGCAGCGACCCGCAGGTCATGGGTGATGAAGACGATGGTAATGCCCAGCTTTTCTTGAAGGTCATTGAGCAGGTCCAGAACTTGCGCCTGCACCGACACATCGAGCGCCGAAACAGCCTCGTCGGCAACCAGCACGTCGGGCTGCATCATCACCGCGCGCGCAATCGCGATCCTTTGGCGCTGCCCACCGGAAAACTGGTGCGGATAGCGGTCGAGGCTGTCGCGCGGCAGGCCCACGATGTCCATCAGTTCGGCGGCCCGCGCCATGGCCTGTGCCCGTGCTGTGCCATAGTTCACCGGGCCCTCGATCAGGCTGCGTCCCACCGTCCAGCGTGGGTTGAGCGATCGGAACGGGTCCTGAAACACCACCTGCAAGTAGCGCCGATGCGGTTTCAGCTGCGCGCGTGACAGATGGGCGATATCGGTGTCGCGCAGCCGGATCGCCCCCGCCGTGGGCGCGATCAACCGCATGATGCACCGCGCCACCGTGGATTTGCCCGAGCCGGATTCCCCCACGATCCCCAGCGTGCGACCGCGAGCGACCGTGAAGGTCACATCCTTGGCCGCATGGGTGCCGGCGCGCCGGACAAAGACTCCGCCGCCGCCATAGATCATGTACAGGTTGTTCACCTCCAGCACCGGATCTCCGCCGGGGGCAGCGCGTGGCGCGCGCGGGATCAGGCTGGGCACCGCGCGCAGCAGTTTCTGCGTATAGTCTTCCCGGGGCGCGCGCAGCAGGGTTTCAATCGGCGCATGTTCCACCAGATCTCCCGATTTCATCACATAGACGGTATCGGCGATCTCGGCCACGACGCCCATGTCATGCGTGATGAAAAGAACCGCCGTGCCGTGCTTTTCCTGCAATTCGGCAATCAGCGACAGGATCTGCTGCTGCGTGGTTACGTCCAGCGCCGTGGTCGGCTCATCGGCGATCAGCAGTTCCGGCTCCAACACCAGCGCCATGGCGATCATGATCCGCTGGCGCTGCCCACCTGACAGTTGATGCGGATAGCTGCGGTGGATGCGGTCCACATCGGGCAGATGCACCTGTTGCATGATGTCGATCACACGAGCGCGGCGTTCTGTGGCTGAAAGGCTGGTGTGACTTTCCAGAACCTCTTCGATCTGGTCACCGACGCGCATCACCGGGTTGAGGGCGGTCATCGGTTCCTGAAAGATCATCGCCACGCGGCGTGCGCGGATGTCCTGCATCGCAGAGGGCGACTGCGTCAGCAGATCGGTGTCCGACAGGGTGATCTTGCCACCCGTCACGAACAGCGCGCCCTTGGGAAGAAGCCCCATTATCGCCAGCGAGGTCACGGATTTTCCAGAGCCGGATTCACCCACGAGACAGACGGTTTCCCCCTGACGGATTGTCAGGTTGATCCGGTTCAGGACTGGGGGTGCCTTGGCGGCGGCGGGCAGGCTGACGGTCAGGTCTTCCACCGTCAGGATCGTCCTTGCATCGTCGAAATTGCGTGTCTTGAACAGCATCGCCCTATTCCCCGCGTTTCTTGAGGCGCGGGTCCAGCATGTCGCGCGCGGTATCGCCCAGCAGGTTGATCGACAGGATGCACAGCGACAGCATCAGCCCCGGCCAGAGCAGAAGTTCAGGCTTGATGCGGAAAAACTGCCGCCCTTCCGCCATGATATTCCCCCAGGTCGGGATCTCGGTCGATACCCCGGCGCCAAGGAAGGACAGGATCGCCTCGGTCAGGATGGCAGAGGCAAGGATATAGGTGCCCTGCACGATCAGCGGTGCCATGGTGTTGGGCATCAGATGCTGGAACAGGATCTTGGGCATCGAGGATCCGAGTGCCACTGCCGCCTCGACATAGGGCTCCTCGCGCGCAGTCAGCACGACCGAACGGACCAGCCGCACCACTCGGGGGATTTCAGGAATGGTGATCGCCATGATCACCGATGTGATTGAGGGACCGTTCAGCGCCACCAGCGCAATCGCCAGAAGGATCGACGGAATCGCCATCAGGCTGTCCATCACGCGCATGATAATCATGTCGGCCAGCCGGAAGAACCCGGCGACCAGACCGATGCACAGACCGACGAGGACCGATACCACGGCAGCCCCGATCCCGATCAGCAACGACACCCGCCCGCCGATCAGCACGCGGGAATAGATGTCACGCCCGAAGGGGTCAGTGCCCAGCAGGTTCGCGTCGCTGGGGCCTTGCAGGCGGTTCATCGGGTTCATTTCCAGCGGGTCGAAGGGCGCGATCCAGGGCGACAGCAGGGTAACGATCACGATCAGGACCAATACAGCGGCGGCAATCAGCGGCCCTGCCCCCAGCCTGGCCAGCGAGGGGATAGAGAAAAGCCGCAGCACGGATTGCAGGGCCGAGGAGGGGGGCGCGTAGTTGGACATCAGTAGCGGATCCTCGGGTCAAAAATCGTGTAAGAGATGTCGATGATCAGGTTCACCACAACATAGGTGGCGCTTGTCAGAAGGATCATCGCCTGAATCACCGGATAGTCGCGCGCCAGAATGGCATCGACGGTCAGGCGGCCGATGCCGGGAATGTTGAACACGCTTTCCGTGACCACCACACCCGAGATCAGCAGCGCGAAGCCGGTTCCGATCACCGTCAGGATCGGCACGGCGGCATTGCGCAGCGCATGGCGGAACAGCACGCGGCTTTCCTTGACGCCTTTGGCGCGGGCGGTGCGGATGTAGTCCTCACCCAGAACTTCAAGCATCGAAGCCCGCGTCATCCGCGCGATGAGTGCGATGTAGATCGTGGCCAGCGTCAGGGCGGGCAGGATTGCGCGATAGAGGAATGCGCCAAGGCCGTCTTTCGTGGGCGAGGCATAACCCTGCACCGGCAACCAGCCCAGATTGATCGAGAAGACAAGGATGAACAGGTAGCCGATCACGAAAACCGGCACCGAAAATCCCAGCACGGAAAAGCTCATCACCGCGTAATCGACCCAGGACCGATGGCGCCAGGCCGCAAGCACCCCCATCGGCACGGCGATGATCACGGCAATCACGATGGTCAGCAACGCAAGGTTGATCGTCGGAAACACCCGCTGGCCGACCATGGTCAGAACGGGGGTTCCGGAAATCAGCGAGGTGCCCAGATCGCCCTGCAACAGCCGTCCCATCCAGGTGATGAACTGGGTGTGGATCGGCTGATTGAGCCCCATCGCCTCACGAATACGTTCAAGCTGTTCGGGCGTTGCCATGTCGCCAGCGATGATCGCGGCCGGGTCGCCAGGCGTCAGTCGCAGCAGCAGGAAAACGAAGATGGCGACGATCAGCATGACAGGGAAAATCGCCAGAACTCGTCGAATGATATAGCCCAGCATCGGCAGGTGGCCCTTTCGGCGGCGGGAAGAAATGTTCCGGTCCCCGAAAGGCGGCGCAGGGCCGGTCTTTCGGGGAACGGTCCCGGCGCGCGGACAGCGCGCCGGGACGCTCAGGGCGCGATCAGTCCTCTTTCTTGACGTTCCAGAACACCGGCACCGGCGACGGCAGCATGTCGACGATATTCGCACGGCGCGCCTGCGGCAGGGCATACTGACCCACGGGGATATAAAGGACCTGCTCCAGGGTGTGGGCCTGAATGGCGACGGCGATCTTCTGCTGCGCCTCAGGGCTGGACGCGGCGATGAACTGCGCCTTGAGATCTTCGATGACCGCATCTTCCGGCCAACCGAACCATGCCGAGTCACCGCGCCCGTTCAGCATCGGCGAAACCAGCGGGCTGGATATTTCGGGCACCACCCAGTTGGTGAAGAACAGGTTCCAGCCACCATCGGCGGGGGCGTTCTGGCTCGCGCGGCGGGTCACAAGCGTCTGCCAGTCCATCGGCTGCATATCGACGGTGAAGCCCGCGTTCCGCAGCGCCTGCGAAGCCACGACCGGCTGTGCCACCAGGGACACCACATCGGTGGGGGCCATGATCACGATTGGCGTGCCGTCATAGCCGGCTTCGGCCAGGAGGGCCTTGGCCCCCGCCAGATCACCGCCCGAGGTCAAGCTCTCGGCCCCGGTCTCATCCGCCAGCGCGGTGCCGCAGCCAAAGATCGCACCACAGATATCATAGTAGTCCGGGTTGCCCACCAGAGCGGCCATGATCGCCTGTTGATCCAGCGCCTTCATCGCTGCCTGACGCACCTTCAGGTTGTCGAAGGGCGGATGCTTGAAGTTCATCCGGCCCATCGTCTGATAGCCCAGCGGTTCGCGCTTTTCATGCACGATGTCCGGGTCACCTTCCAAAAGCGGCAGCAGATCGACCTGCACGGATTCGATATAGTCGATCTCGTTGGCCATCAGCGCGTTGATCGCAGTGGATGCGTCAGCCATCGTCGACCAAACGACCTTGTCCACATGAACGACCTTGCCGCCCGCCAGATTGTCGGCCGGCTCGGACCGGGGAACATACTCCTCGTTCTTGATATAGGTCACGCTGACGCCGGGCTGGAACTCGGCCTCGACAAAACGGAACGGGCCGGAGCCCACGTGTTCGGTGATCGCGGTGTCCGCCGGGGTGGCCGCAATCCGCGCGGGCATGATGAAGGGTGGCAGGGCCGACTGCTTGCCCAGTGTGTCCAGCATGGGCGCGAAGGGCTCGGTCAGGGTCCAGACCAGCGTCTTGGCATCGGTCGCGGTCAGGCTTTCGGTGCGGTCCATGATGATCTGGCCGCCCGAATCCTTTTGAGCCCACCGCTTGAGCGAGGCTTCGGCATCCGCCATCGTGACCGGCGTGCCATCATGGAACATCAGACCATCGCGCAGGGTGAAGGTATAGACCTTGCCATCATCCGATATGGTCCAGTCAGCCATCTGCGGCTGCGGTGTGAAAGTGCCGTCCACGGCCACGAGCACGTCGTAGATCATATAGGGGGCACCTCTATAAATTGCCCCATCCCCCGCACTTCGGTATGGTGAGACAGTGAACTGGCATTGGGGATGCAACGATGGCGCAGATGGGTTTTTTCGATCTTTCGGACCGTTACGCGAGCCTCGATGCCAAAAGGGATCCGCTGGTCGAAATTGATGCCGTCGTGCCGTGGGAGGAGTTTCGTCCGGCTCTTGAGCGGGTCTGGCGCAAGCCTGTTGCGGATCGCAAGTCCCGCGCGGGGCGCAAGCCGATAGATGCGGTGCTGATGTTCAAGACGCTGGTTCTGAGCGCGCTTTACAACCTGTCGGATGATCAGATCGAATATCAGGTCCGCGACCGGCTTTCCTTTATGCGCTTCCTGGGGTTGGGCCTTGGTGACCGGGTGCCCGACGCCAAGACGGTGTGGCTGTATCGCGATGCGCTGGCGCAGGCCGGAAGGTGGAGGAGTTGTTCGGGTTGTTTGACGGTCATTTGGCGCGGCGGGGCTACATTGCGCGCGGCGGTCAGATCCTGGACGCCTCCATCGTGCCGGTGCCGCGCAATCACAACACGCGCGATGAAAACGCAACGATCAAGAAGGGCGAGGTCCCCGAGGATTGGGCTGATAAGCCAGCGAAACGGGTGCAAAAGGATGTGGACGCACGTTGGACGAAAAAGCACGGCAAGAGCCACTACGGCTACAAGAACCATGTGAATGTGGACCGCACGCATAAGCTGGTCCGGCGCTACCACGTCACCGACGCCGCTGTGCATGACAGCCAGGCAGTGGATCATCTGCTGATGCAGGGCAACACCGGGTCTGGCGTGTGGGCGGATGCTGCTTATCGGTCCGAGGAGATGGAGGCCAAACTCCGCGCCTTAAAACTGAAAAGCCACATCCACCGCAAGGGCAATCGGGGCAAGCCGCTGACCGACCAGGCCAAGGGCAGCAACCGCACCAAATCCACCGTGCGGGTCCGGGTTGAGCACATCTTCGGCGCGCAGGCCAACGACATGGGCGGCACCCTGGTGCGCACCATCGGCTTGGTGCGGGCGAAGGCCAAAGTCGGCATGAAGAATCTCGCCTACAACATGCGCCGCCTCGGCCAACTGGGTCGCATCAACCCGCACCCAGCCTGAAAACGGTCGGCCAAGGACGCAGATCGCCCCGCGCATCGCTAAAAACGGCCCTGAACCGAAGGTCCGCGAGGCGAAATGGGCGGCAGATCATAAAAACCAAGGCAACAATCGGTCAGCTGAAGGTCGCTGCCGCGCTTCGGGCAGAACCTGCTATGCCGTTGCCGCGAAAACAGTCAAAAATCGAGGTGCCCTAGGAGTGGTTGCGGGTGATATGGGCCGTCGTGATGACCGGGTCCAGAACGCGCAGGCCAGAATGCATCACGGCCGTGATCGTCGTCTCGGACCAGGCGGCGCTGGCGCCGACCATCGCGGTCGAGGCGAGCAACGTCCCTGCCATGAGGCTGCGCACACGCGCGGCGCCTTTTGAATGAAAACTTTGTGCTGTCATTGTCTTCTCTCTCTGCTGTTGGTCGCGGGGTGTGCCTCGGTCTCCGCCAGGTGCACGGGGATGAAATCGGCGGTCAGCCCGCCTCGGAACCGGGTTCGGGCGAACGCGCAGGTTGCCAGCGGGCGCCCATCGGCTCCAGCCTCATGCCCGGCGCCAGCCTCGTCCACGGCAGACTGGCCGGGCTGATCGGCATCGGGCCGGGGGCTGTGCAGACCAGGATGGCTTCTGCAATCGGCTGAAAATCCGCACGGAAATGGACCGAGCTCTTGTTGACAAGGATCGCTTGCTGCGTGGGTTCGATGCCCACGAAGCGATACATCTGCTGATCAGCCATCTGTGCCTTGTTGGTGGAAACCACAACGCGCACGTCTCCGATCCGCAGGCAGGCCGATGGCCCCAGATCCAGCGGCGCTCCGCCGTAAAAGGGGCCAGAGGCGATGAATTTGCCATCCGAGAGTTTTTCCACTGTGAAGCGGGCCTGAAACGGGCTGTCGCCGGGAATGCCGGAAAACCCGCCAAGTGCGATGTCGATCGCGGCCCCCTGTCCCGCGGCATGGGCGGCGGCGGCGGCCGCAGGATCGACGATGATCCCTGTGGCCGCGCGTTTGGCATCAGCCCGCACCAAAGCGCGCAACATGCCGGTGGTGTTGGAATCGCCCCCTGCGCCCGGATTGTCCTGCGTATCGGCAATGACCACCGGTTTCGTCGCCGTGGCGGCGATACGCATCGCCTCGGCCACGCCTGCATCGGGGTCATGGGCCCTGCCTGCAAAGGCAGGTTCGGCCCGCATCACATCGGCGGCCACCGCATCGGCGGCGGCGTCTGCCGCGACCTGTGTCAGACCGTAAGCCACGACCGTCGGGCCGCATCCGGGAAAATCCGCTGCCGGAAAGCCGGGGAAAAACGACACCGTCGTGACATCTCCCTGCTCAAGGTGCGTGTTTCGCTTGATGGTGGGCATCGATTTCACGGGATCATGGGCAGTCATTTCGCGTGAAGCTGGGCACTGATTTCGCGGGATCGCGGGCAGGTCTGGTCGGCAAATTGAGGATAGTTGCGCCTTCAGGAATGAAGGGGTGGCTTGATGCCGACAGGACGATTGAACATGCGCCGGATACGAGATGTTTTGCGATTGAAGCTTGGGCAAGGCCTGAGCGAGCGGTCCATTGCCGCTTCCCTCGGTCTGAGCAAGGGGAGCGTCGGAAGCTACACCCAACGGGCGCGTCATGCCGGGCTCACGTGGCCCTTGCCGGAGGGGATCGATGACGACAGCCTTGAACTTCTTTTGTTTCCAGCCCCGCCCACGGTGCCGGACGCGGAGCGGCTTGTGCCCGACTGGGCGGAGATTGACCGCGAGTTGCGCCGCCCTGGGGTGACGCGGATGCTGCTCTGGGAAGAATACCGTGCCGCGCACCCCGGGGGTTTTGCCTATACTTGGTTTTGCACGCATTACGAGGCTTGGAAGGGTCGGGTGCGCCCGACGATGCGCCAGACACATGTGGGCGGCGAGAAGGTGTTCGTTGACTTTGCCGGCGACACCATCGACGTGATCGACCCCACGACCGGCGAAGCGCGGGCCATGAAGCTGTTCGTGGCGGCAATGGGGGCATCGAATCACACCTATGCCGAGGCGGTGGCATCGGAGGGGTTGGAAGATTGGATCCTCGCGCATATCCGGATGTTCGCCTTTCTGGGCGGCGTGCCAAAGGCGGTGGTTCCGGACAATCTGAAGTCCGCCGTGATCAAGGCAGACCGGTTTGATCCGGGGCTGAACCGGACCTATGCCGAGATGGCGGCGCATTATGGCACCGCCGTTCTGCCCGCCCGGCCGCGCAAACCCCGGGACAAGGCGAAGGTGGAAGTGGCTGTCCAAGTGGCACAACGCTGGATTCTGGCGCGGCTGCGGAACCACCGGTTCTTCTCATTGGCCGAGTTGAACGTGGCGATCCGGCGGCTGCTGGACGAGTTGAACATGCGCGTGATGCGCGGCTATGGCGCCAGCCGCGCCGATCTGTTTGCCACTTTGGATCGGCCCAATCTTCAGCCCCTACCGCCCGAACCTTATGTCTTCGCCCGCTGGAAGCGCGCCCGCGTGGCACCCGACTATCACGTTGAGGTTAACAGCTCATGGTATTCCGTGCCCTTCGCGCTGATCAAACAAGAGGTCGATGTTCGCACAAGCGGCCAGACGGTCGAGATATTCCATCGTGGTCAGAGGGTTGCGAGCCACGTGCGCACCCCGGGGCGGCGCAGCCATGTCACCGTGGCCGACCATATGCCATCGGCCCATCGTCGCTTTGCCGAATGGACCCCGGCCAGAATGCTGGCGCAGGCAACCAAGACCGGCCCCGCCGTCGCCGCCTTTTGCGAGATGGTGATGGCTGACCGCCCCCATCCTGAACAGGGGTTCCGCACCTGCCTGGGTGTGCTGGCCTTGGTCAAAACCTATGGGCCGGAGCGCGTTGATGCGGCCTGCCAGCGGGGTGTGACCATCCGGGCCCGCACCGTCACCTCCATTCGTTCGATCCTCAAGACCGGCCTCGATCGCGCCTTCCTGGAAGGCTCCGAAGAGGTCGCCCCCCTCCAGCACGCCAACATTCGTGGCGGCAGCTATTACCATTGAGAAAGGACTAAAATGCTGACCCATCCCACCCACGACCGACTGTTGGCGCTCGGCCTGACCGGCATTGCATCGGCGCTCGAAGAACAACGCAGGTCAACCGCCTTCGACGCCCTCTCGTTCGAAGAGCGTCTCGGCCTGCTGGTCGACCGCGAGGCTGCAGAGCGCGACACCAAGAAACTGGCCTCCCGGCTCAAGTTTGCGGCTCTGCGCCAAGATGCCAGCGTCGAGGATCTGGACCTGCGCAGCCCACGTGGTCTTGACCGCAGTGTCATGGCGCATCTTGCCGATGGCGGCTGGATCGCCCGGCACGAGAACCTGCTGATAACCGGGCCGACCGGTTTGGGCAAAAGCTGGATCGCCTGCGCCCTTGGCCACAAGGCGTGCCGGGATGGGCGGCCCGTCCTCTATCAACGTGCGCCGCGCATGTTCGAGGCCCTTGCTCTGGCCCGTGGCGATGGCCGCCATGAACGCATCCTCAAAACCATCGCCCGCATGGATGTGCTGATCATTGACGATTGGGGCCTCGCCGTCCTCACCGCCCCGGAGCGCCGTGACCTGCTGGAAATCCTCGAAGACCGCCACGGCCGCGCTTCCACCATCGTCACAAGCCAACTCCCCGTTGACCAGTGGCACGAAGCCATCGGCGACCCAACGCTCGCAGATGCCATCCTCGACCGCCTCGTTCACAACGCACACCGCCTCACCCTCTCAGGTGAAAGCCTGCGCAGGCGCTCCGCCGTCACAAAAAAGCTTGACCAAATCGTTCAAGCCTGACTCCATGAAAGCGTCGGCCAGCCTGCCCACGATCCCGTGAAATGACTGCCCAGAATGGCGCGAAACGCGTGCCCACGATCGCGCGAAATCAGCGCCCATTCTCCGCGAAATCCGCACTCAAGGGTCGCCATCCGGTCATAGATGCCGCGGGCCGGCTCCATCACCGTGCTTTGCCACGCGATCGGGATCAGGAAATCCAACCGCCGGAACGCGGATGCGAAGGGCTTGCCCCGCGCCATCAGCGTATCGAGTTGCACCGCCGCACGGCGGCCCGTGTCAGCCATGTCGACATGCGGATAGGTCCGGAACCCGACAAGTGCGTCCGCCCCATCGACCATCCTGGCAGTGATATTGCCATGCAGGTCCAGCGCCGCAACGATAGGCACATCCGGCCCGACAACGGCACGGACGCGCGCAATCAGTGCTCCTTCGCCGTCCTCTTCATGTTCTGCCACCATCGCGCCGTGCAGGTCCAGAAACACTCCATCCAGCCGCCCCGCATGGGCGATGCCATCGACAATCTCGGCACTGATGGCCTCGTAGTCGGCTTGCGTCACATGGGCCGAGGGTATTGCTCCGCACCACAGGATCGGCACCATGTCCCAGTCGGCAGCCTCGCCATGTGCGGATTTCGCGGAGAATGGGCGCTGATTTCGCGCGATCGTGGGCACGCGTTTCGCGCCATTCTGGGCAGTCATTTCACGGGATCGTGGGCAGGCTGGCCGACGCTTTCATGGAGTCAGGCTTGAACGATTTGGTCAAGCTTTTTTGTGACGGCGGAGCGCCTGCGCAGGCTTTCACCTGAGAGGGTGAGGCGGTGTGCGTTGTGAACGAGGCGGTCGAGGATGGCATCTGCGAGCGTTGGGTCGCCGATGGCTTCGTGCCACTGGTCAACGGGGAGTTGGCTTGTGACGATGGTGGAAGCGCGGCCGTGGCGGTCTTCGAGGATTTCCAGCAGGTCACGGCGCTCCGGGGCGGTGAGGACGGCGAGGCCCCAATCGTCAATGATCAGCACATCCATGCGGGCGATGGTTTTGAGGATGCGTTCATGGCGGCCATCGCCACGGGCCAGAGCAAGGGCCTCGAACATGCGCGGCGCACGTTGATAGAGGACGGGCCGCCCATCCCGGCACGCCTTGTGGCCAAGGGCGCAGGCGATCCAGCTTTTGCCCAAACCGGTCGGCCCGGTTATCAGCAGGTTCTCGTGCCGGGCGATCCAGCCGCCATCGGCAAGATGCGCCATGACACTGCGGTCAAGACCACGTGGGCTGCGCAGGTCCAGATCCTCGACGCTGGCATCTTGGCGCAGAGCCGCAAACTTGAGCCGGGAGGCCAGTTTCTTGGTGTCGCGCTCTGCAGCCTCGCGGTCGACCAGCAGGCCGAGACGCTCTTCGAACGAGAGGGCGTCGAAGGCGGTTGACCTGCGTTGTTCTTCGAGCGCCGATGCAATGCCGGTCAGGCCGAGCGCCAACAGTCGGTCGTGGGTGGGATGGGTCAGCATTTTAGTCCTTTCTCAATGGTAATAGCTGCCGCCACGAATGTTGGCGTGCTGGAGGGGGGCGACCTCTTCGGAGCCTTCCAGGAAGGCGCGATCGAGGCCGGTCTTGAGGATCGAACGAATGGAGGTGACGGTGCGGGCCCGGATGGTCACACCCCGCTGGCAGGCCGCATCAACGCGCTCCGGCCCATAGGTTTTGACCAAGGCCAGCACACCCAGGCAGGTGCGGAACCCCTGTTCAGGATGGGGGCGGTCAGCCATCACCATCTCGCAAAAGGCGGCGACGGCGGGGCCGGTCTTGGTTGCCTGCGCCAGCATTCTGGCCGGGGTCCATTCGGCAAAGCGACGATGGGCCGATGGCATATGGTCGGCCACGGTGACATGGCTGCGCCGCCCCGGGGTGCGCACGTGGCTCGCAACCCTCTGACCACGATGGAATATCTCGACCGTCTGGCCGCTTGTGCGAACATCGACCTCTTGTTTGATCAGCGCGAAGGGCACGGAATACCATGAGCTGTCGACCTCAACGTGATAGTCGGGTGCCACGCGGGCGCGCTTCCAGCGGGCGAAGACATAAGGTTCGGGCGGTAGGGGCTGAAGATTGGGCCGATCCAAAGTGGCAAACAGATCGGCGCGGCTGGCGCCATAGCCGCGCATCACGCGCATGTTCAACTCGTCCAGCAGCCGCCGGATCGCCACGTTCAACTCGGCCAATGAGAAGAACCGGTGGTTCCGCAGCCGCGCCAGAATCCAGCGTTGTGCCACTTGGACAGCCACTTCCACCTTCGCCTTGTCCCGGGGTTTGCGCGGCCGGGCGGGCAGAACGGCGGTGCCATAATGCGCCGCCATCTCGGCATAGGTCCGGTTCAGCCCCGGATCAAACCGGTCTGCCTTGATCACGGCGGACTTCAGATTGTCCGGAACCACCGCCTTTGGCACGCCGCCCAGAAAGGCGAACATCCGGATATGCGCGAGGATCCAATCTTCCAACCCCTCCGATGCCACCGCCTCGGCATAGGTGTGATTCGATGCCCCCATTGCCGCCACGAACAGCTTCATGGCCCGCGCTTCGCCGGTCGTGGGGTCGATCACGTCGATGGTGTCGCCGGCAAAGTCAACGAACACCTTCTCGCCGCCCACATGTGTCTGGCGCATCGTCGGGCGCACCCGACCCTTCCAAGCCTCGTAATGCGTGCAAAACCAAGTATAGGCAAAACCCCCGGGGTGCGCTGCGGATTTCGCGGAGAATGGGCGCTGATTTCGCGCGATCGTGGGCACGCGTTTCGCGCCATTCTGGGCAGTCATTTCACGGGATCGTGGGCAGGCTGGCCGACGCTTTCATGGAGTCAGGCTTGAACGATTTGGTCAAGCTTTTTTGTGACGGCGGAGCGCCTGCGCAGGCTTTCACCTGAGAGGGTGAGGCGGTGTGCGTTGTGAACGAGGCGGTCGAGGATGGCATCTGCGAGCGTTGGGTCGCCGATGGCTTCGTGCCACTGGTCAACGGGGAGTTGGCTTGTGACGATGGTGGAAGCGCGGCCGTGGCGGTCTTCGAGGATTTCCAGCAGGTCACGGCGCTCCGGGGCGGTGAGGACGGCGAGGCCCCAATCGTCAATGATCAGCACATCCATGCGGGCGATGGTTTTGAGGATGCGTTCATGGCGGCCATCGCCACGGGCCAGAGCAAGGGCCTCGAACATGCGCGGCGCACGTTGATAGAGGACGGGCCGCCCATCCCGGCACGCCTTGTGGCCAAGGGCGCAGGCGATCCAGCTTTTGCCCAAACCGGTCGGCCCGGTTATCAGCAGGTTCTCGTGCCGGGCGATCCAGCCGCCATCGGCAAGATGCGCCATGACACTGCGGTCAAGACCACGTGGGCTGCGCAGGTCCAGATCCTCGACGCTGGCATCTTGGCGCAGAGCCGCAAACTTGAGCCGGGAGGCCAGTTTCTTGGTGTCGCGCTCTGCAGCCTCGCGGTCGACCAGCAGGCCGAGACGCTCTTCGAACGAGAGGGCGTCGAAGGCGGTTGACCTGCGTTGTTCTTCGAGCGCCGATGCAATGCCGGTCAGGCCGAGCGCCAACAGTCGGTCGTGGGTGGGATGGGTCAGCATTTTAGTCCTTTCTCAATGGTAATAGCTGCCGCCACGAATGTTGGCGTGCTGGAGGGGGGCGACCTCTTCGGAGCCTTCCAGGAAGGCGCGATCGAGGCCGGTCTTGAGGATCGAACGAATGGAGGTGACGGTGCGGGCCCGGATGGTCACACCCCGCTGGCAGGCCGCATCAACGCGCTCCGGCCCATAGGTTTTGACCAAGGCCAGCACACCCAGGCAGGTGCGGAACCCCTGTTCAGGATGGGGGCGGTCAGCCATCACCATCTCGCAAAAGGCGGCGACGGCGGGGCCGGTCTTGGTTGCCTGCGCCAGCATTCTGGCCGGGGTCCATTCGGCAAAGCGACGATGGGCCGATGGCATATGGTCGGCCACGGTGACATGGCTGCGCCGCCCCGGGGTGCGCACGTGGCTCGCAACCCTCTGACCACGATGGAATATCTCGACCGTCTGGCCGCTTGTGCGAACATCGACCTCTTGTTTGATCAGCGCGAAGGGCACGGAATACCATGAGCTGTCGACCTCAACGTGATAGTCGGGTGCCACGCGGGCGCGCTTCCAGCGGGCGAAGACATAAGGTTCGGGCGGTAGGGGCTGAAGATTGGGCCGATCCAAAGTGGCAAACAGATCGGCGCGGCTGGCGCCATAGCCGCGCATCACGCGCATGTTCAACTCGTCCAGCAGCCGCCGGATCGCCACGTTCAACTCGGCCAATGAGAAGAACCGGTGGTTCCGCAGCCGCGCCAGAATCCAGCGTTGTGCCACTTGGACAGCCACTTCCACCTTCGCCTTGTCCCGGGGTTTGCGCGGCCGGGCGGGCAGAACGGCGGTGCCATAATGCGCCGCCATCTCGGCATAGGTCCGGTTCAGCCCCGGATCAAACCGGTCTGCCTTGATCACGGCGGACTTCAGATTGTCCGGAACCACCGCCTTTGGCACGCCGCCCAGAAAGGCGAACATCCGGATATGCGCGAGGATCCAATCTTCCAACCCCTCCGATGCCACCGCCTCGGCATAGGTGTAATTCGATGCCCCCATTGCCGCCACGAACAGCTTCATGGCCCGCGCTTCGCCGGTCGTGGGGTCGATCACGTCGATGGTGTCGCCGGCAAAGTCAACGAACACCTTCTCGCCGCCCACATGTGTCTGGCGCATCGTCGGGCGCACCCGACCCTTCCAAGCCTCGTAATGCGTGCAAAACCAAGTATAGGCAAAACCCCCGGGGTGCGCGGCACGGTATTCTTCCCAGAGCAGCATCCGCGTCACCCCAGGGCGGCGCAACTCGCGGTCAATCTCCGCCCAGTCGGGCACAAGCCGCTCCGCGTCCGGCACCGTGGGCGGGGCTGGAAACAAAAGAAGTTCAAGGCTGTCGTCATCGATCCCCTCCGGCAAGGGCCACGTGAGCCCGGCATGACGCGCCCGTTGGGTGTAGCTTCCGACGCTCCCCTTGCTCAGACCGAGGGAAGCGGCAATGGACCGCTCGCTCAGGCCTTGCCCAAGCTTCAATCGCAAAACATCTCGTATCCGGCGCATGTTCAATCGTCCTGTCGGCATCAAGCCACCCCTTCATTCCTGAAGGCGCAACTATCCTCAATTTGCCGACCAGACCTGCCCGCGATCCCGCGAAATCAGTGCCCAGCTTCACGCGAAATGACTGCCCATGATCCCGTGAAATCGATGCCCACCATCAAGCGAAACACGCAGGGTGCGCGGCACGGTATTCTTCCCAGAGCAGCATCCGCGTCACCCCAGGGCGGCGCAACTCGCGGTCAATCTCCGCCCAGTCGGGCACAAGCCGCTCCGCGTCCGGCACCGTGGGCGGGGCTGGAAACAAAAGAAGTTCAAGGCTGTCGTCATCGATCCCCTCCGGCAAGGGCCACGTGAGCCCGGCATGACGCGCCCGTTGGGTGTAGCTTCCGACGCTCCCCTTGCTCAGACCGAGGGAAGCGGCAATGGACCGCTCGCTCAGGCCTTGCCCAAGCTTCAATCGCAAAACATCTCGTATCCGGCGCATGTTCAATCGTCCTGTCGGCATCAAGCCACCCCTTCATTCCTGAAGGCGCAACTATCCTCAATTTGCCGACCAGACCTGCCCGCGATCCCGCGAAATCAGTGCCCAGCTTCACGCGAAATGACTGCCCATGATCCCGTGAAATCGATGCCCACCATCAAGCGAAACACGCATCGCCATGCTCTACCGCGCCTCCGATGCCGAGATTGATGCCCCGCCCCGCCGTCATCAGCGCAGCACCCCGTGACATCGGCATGTAGCCCCCACCCTGCACGAAACTGGCCATGTCTGCTGGGCTGGGCGCGAATGTATTGGTCTCGTGCAGAAAGCCTGCCAGCGCTACGCGTTTGATCATTGTTGTGGTCCGGCCCCCATCTTGCAGTCGCGTCGGGCGGTATCTCACCGCGCCGAGGCTTGTTCGTCGGATCGTTGCGGGAAGTATTTAGTGTATTGCTAGGCGATATGTTTGCATGGCTCTGTTGCACAAATCCCGTGAGGGATTCATCTTGTGAATCCAGCGTGGTAGCTGGACGGCATGAGCAGACCCATACCCCCCGCCTACAAGACCAGGAACTGGCCCGCCTATAACGAAGCGCTGAAGCGCCGCGGCTCGCTGACGATCTGGTTTGATACCGCCATGATCTGGGAGGCTGCGCCGACAGGTAAGCGCGGCCGACAGCCTGACTATAGCGATGCCGCGATCCAGACCTGCCTGACCATCAAGGTGTTGTTTGGCATGGCGCTCAGACAGACGACTGGCTTCGTCGAAAGCCTGCTGGGGCTCATCGATTTGGATTGGGCTGTGCCCAATTTCAGCACGCTGAGCCGTCGCCAGAAGACCCTGAAGGTCAACATCCCCCACCGCGGCTCGCAAGGCCCGCTGCATCTTCTGATCGATAGCACCGGGATCAAGGTTGAAGGCGAAGGTGAATGGAATGCGCGCAAGCACGGCGGCACCAAACGTCGGGTCTGGCGCAAGATTCACATCGGGATAGACGAGAAAACACTGGAAATCCGCGCAGCCGAGTTCACCACCAGCGATGTCGGTGACGCGCCGATGCTGCCCGAACTGCTCGACCAGATCCCGCCCGATCAGGAGATCGCCAGCGTCACCGCTGATGGCGCCTTCGACACACGCAAGTGTCACGACGCCATCGCCGCCCGCGGTGCGGCCGCCATCATTCCGCCCCGCAAGAACGCCAAGCCATGGAAGCCCGACACCCCCGGGGCAATCGCCCGCAACGAAGCCCTACGCGCGTCGAAACGCTTCGGCCGAACCATCTGGCGACGATGGAGCGGTTATCACCGCCGAAGCCGCGTCGAGACGAAGATGCACTGCGTCAAATTGCTGGGTCAGCGCCTCATGGCGCGGGACTTTGACCGTCAGGTCGCCGAGTTTCAGGTCCGTGTAGCCGTGCTGAACGGCTTCACGGCGCTCGGTATACCCGTCACTGAAGCCGTGGGATGAGTCTGTCCAGGGAAAGGGGAGATCTGTCTGTCACCCGATTTGTGCAACAGAGCCGGGGCGCATGTCATTGATATCTTTCATGAATTTGGTTGCGGGGACAGGATTTGAACCTGTGACCTTCAGGTTATGAGCCTGACGAGCTACCGGGCTGCTCCACCCCGCGACGGTTGGGCCCTTTTTGTTTGGGTCCTGGTGTCTTTGATCCTTCTTGAGAGGCTGTGGTTTCTTTCTAGGATTGGCGGTGACCTACTCTCCCACACCTTGAGATGCAGTACCATTGGCGCGACGGCACTTAACTGCCGAGTTCGGGAAGGGATCGGGTGTTTTGCTCGTGCTATGACCACCAATCCGAGGAAGAAACCGGTTGCGTTTGTTGCGCAACCGCCCCGGGGTTTCGGGTCTTGCCCTGCTTTTCGGCGGGGGTTTGATCCGGTTTTTCCGGGGTGTACAACATCGGTTTTGTTCCAAGTCCATTTGTGCTGCTTTTGACGATCCTGGCAGGGTTCACGGTTGTGAACCTTGCTGTTTCTGGATCAAATCAAGCCTATCGGGCAATTAGTACCAGTCAGCTGAAAGCGTTGCCGCTCTTACACCTCTGGCCTATCGACGTGGTGGTCTACCACGGCCCTCAAGGGAGACCTTGTTTTGAAGGGGGCTTCCCGCTTAGATGCCTTCAGCGGTTATCCTGTCCGAACATAGCTACCCAGCACTACCGTTGGCACGATAACTGGTCCACCAGTGGTTCGTTCACCCCGGTCCTCTCGTACTAGGGGCAACTCTTCTCAAGTCTCCTACACCCACGGCAGATAGGGACCGAACTGTCTCACGACGTTCTAAACCCAGCTCACGTACCTCTTTAAATGGCGAACAGCCATACCCTTGGGACCTGCTCCAGCCCCAGGATGAGATGAGCCGACATCGAGGTGCCAAACGATGCCGTCGATATGGACTCTTGGGCATCATCAGCCTGTTATCCCCAGCGTACCTTTTATCCGTTGAGCGATGGCCCTCCCACTTGGGACCACCGGATCACTATGACCGACTTTCGTCTCTGCTCGACTTGTCAGTCTTGCAGTCAGGCAGGCTTCTGCCATTGCACTCAACGACCGATTTCCGACCGGTCTGAGCCTACCTTCGCGCGCCTCCGTTACGATTTGGGAGGCGACCGCCCCAGTCAAACTCCCCACCATGCAGGGTCCCGGATCCGGATGACGGACCGCGGTTAGATATCAGAATGGCGAAGGGTGGTATCTCAAGGGAGGCTCCACGAGAACTGGCGTCCCCGCTTCGATGCCTACCACCTATCCTGCACATCACAATCCTGATACCAGTGCAAAGCTGGAGTAAAGGTGCATGGGGTCTTTCCGTCTAACCGCGGGAAGTGTGCATCTTGACACACAGTTCAATTTCGCTGAGTCCACATCAGAGACAGCGGGGAGATCGTTACGCCATTCGTGCAGGTCGGAACTTACCCGACAAGGAATTTCGCTACCTTAGGACCGTTATAGTTACGGCCGCCGTTTACTGGGGCTTCAATTCAGAGCTTGCACCCCTCCTTTTAACCTTCCAGCACCGGGCAGGCGTCAGACCCTATACGTCGTCTTACGACTTCGCAGAGCCCTGTGTTTTAAGTAAACAGTCGCCACCCCCTGGTTTGTGCCCCCCGCCCATACTTGCGTACAGACGGGGCCTCCTTCTCGCGAACTTACGGAGGCATTTTGCCGAGTTCCTTTGATGTGGTTCTCTCAAGCGCCTTGGTATTCTCTACCAGTCCACCTGTGTCGGTTTAGGGTACGGTCTTGTAGAGAGGCTATTTCCAGGAACCTCTGAGCAGCCCACCCAATCCGATAAGGGCAGACTACCTTCGAGATCCGTCACCATCTCACGGCCCAGGAATATTAACCTGGTTCCCATCGACTACGCCTTTCGGCCTCGCCTTAGGGGCCGGCTTACCCTGCTCAGATTAGCTTTAAGCAGGAACCCTTGGACTTTCGGCGACAGGGTCTCTCACCCTGTTTGTCGCTACTCATGTCAACATTCTCGCTTCTGATCTCTCCACCGGATGCCTTACAGCCCGGCTTCACAGAAAGCTCCCAATCTGCGCTACCGCGCGCCCTATCGCTTCGCTACTTGAGGGCATTCACCCTCAATCGCCACACGTCGGACAATCGATAGAACAGATCTGGAGCTATATCACAGAACGCTCCGCTACCACGTGCATTGCTGCACATCCTGAGCTTCGGCTCGTGGTTTGAGCCCCGTTACATCTTCGCCGCAGGACAGCTTATCTAGACCAGTGAGCTGTTACGCTATCTTTAAAGGATGGCTGCTTCTAAGCCAACCTCCTGGTTGTTTTGGCCGTCCCACATGCTTTCCCACTTAACCACGAATTAGGGGCCTTAGCTGCAGGTCAGGGTTGTTTCCCTCTTCACGACGGACGTTAGCACCCGCCGTGTGTCTCCCGGATAGTACTCATCGGTATTCGGAGTTTGCTTAGGCTCAGTAAGGCTGTGGGCCCCCATCACCCATGCAGTGCTCTACCCCCGATGGTATTCGTCCGAGGCGCTACCTAAATAGCTTTCGCGGAGAACCAGCTATCTCCAGGTTTGATTGGCCTTTCACCCCTAGCCACACGTCATCCAGACCCTTTTCAACGGGTGTTGGTTCGGACCTCCAGCACGTGTTACCGTGCCTTCATCCTGCACATGGCTAGATCACCTGGTTTCGGGTCTGATCCCACAAACTCAATCGCCCATTTAAGACTCGCTTTCGCTGCGCCTACACCTATCGGCTTAAGCTTGCTTGTGAGACCAAGTCGTTGACCCATTATACAAAAGGTACGCCGTCAGGGCTCAATAAAGGCCCCTCCGACTGCTTGTAGGCGTCCGGTTTCAGGTACTGTTTCACTCCCCTCGTCGGGGTGCTTTTCACCTTTCCCTCACGGTACTGGTTCGCTATCGGTCAGTAAGGAGTACTTAGCCTTCGGGGGTGGTCCCCCGATCTTCAGACAGGATTTCACGTGTCCCGCCCTACTTGATACGTCCCTTGGAGCTTCCTGTACGGGGCTGTCACCCTGTGTCGCTGCGCTTTCCAGC